>WRGF01000209.1 GCA_009787345.1 Turicibacter sp. | reverse complement strand
TGGTATCTGCTGTATTATTATTTTTGCAACAATAGTCATCTTCTTTTATCGGAACGATTTGGAACATCCTGTTTGGATTGTATTTTACGGTCTGACGTTGTATTTCGGCGTGTTGAATTTTGTTCAGGATAAAAAGAAAGGTAAAAAAACAAAGGAGAGATAATATGCTTCAAGCTACTGTTAAACCCAGAACCTTAGGGTTGCGACTTACCATTTCCTGTTCGCTCTTATTGGCAACAGCACTACAATTTAATGTTATCCGACTTGTCCAACTCTTCACAGGTAGGACAATTCCCACTTGGTTTGCTTGGACACTTGTTGCCCTTACTTGGATTGGACTTATTTCTAGTGCCTTAACGGGTTGGGGATTCGTCGTGATTCCGGGAGCTCTTAAATCTGGTATTTTAGGGCTTTACCACGCTGCGGCGTAGCAGAAAGCGCATGTTAAGCGGCAATAAGCCCTGTCTACTCTTAAAGACAGGGCTTATTGCACGAATTCATCAAATCATTGGAGGGGAGTCGGGAATATTAACTATTTTCAAAATAAAGGATTCAAGCAATCAGTTAAGCTTTTTTGTTTATTACTCCTGTTGGGTATCTTTCTAGGGTTTTTTATTTTCCCTCCAGAAGAAGATAACCCCCTCGTACCATTTGTTGTCCAAAGTTATTATTTTTTTGATATTATCCGCATTAATACAAGACTCCTATTTCTTATCTACTTCTCGTTTGTATTTACGAAATATTATGCGCTATTTACCTATGCTTATAACGGACTTGTCTTGGGAATTTTTATGGGGTGGTCTCTTTCTTTGAATCCGTTGCTTTTAATGCTAATTATCCCCCACGGCCTTTTTGAAATCCCTTTATTTTTATCCACGGCCATTTATGTGGATAAAGGAGAGGCATACATACGCACTCACGCGGTAAAATACATGAAGGACTTTTTATGCCATCTGGTATTCTTGGTAATCATGGCTGGATTTGAAGCCTTTCTAACACCTCGTATATTTAATAGTTTCATTTGATTTTCTGGGAGGCTTGAACATGGATAAAATTTATTTAACGTTGGAAAAAAATGTTAAAAAGACGTATTTATTGAGTGCGTTAGGATTCGGTTTGTTTGGCTGTTTGAATATGCTTCTAAACTTGGGAGAGATTTATGGTTTTTTTGGAGGAAATGGCTGGAGTGTGGCACTATCCTTCATCGGAAACTTTATATCTATTTTCATCGTACTGGCTTTTTGGATTGTTTGCATCTCCGTTATTTATTATTTTTTGTCAGCGATCGTTGGCCAATTGCTTCACATTAAAGAATTCGTCAAATTGTCAGTTTGTATTTTCAGCAGTGCTTTTATTATTGCCATTTGTGATACAGCAGCTTTCTTAATCATCGGAACCCCATGGTCCGCACAAGGATTTTTAGGGATGGGAGGATACTTACCCTTTTATGTCCTTTTTTACCTTCTTTCCATCAAATTTTTAGCTAAAATCGGTACATACACCCAATTTCAAAGAATAGCCATGACTTTGGTAACCACTATTGGCTTAGTATTTTTAATGCTACCCTAGGAGAACAACTTATGATGGCACTCAAATTTAGAGGAATCACGAAAAGTTTTCAACAAAATCAGGTTTTAAAGCATGTGAACTTGGAAATCCCTTCGGGATCTATTTTCTTTTTAATGGGAATCAACGGGGCAGGAAAAACAACACTTTTGAAAATTGCCACTGGATTAATCGCAAGCGACCGAGGGGAAGTGAAGTGCAGATTTCCCAAAAGTGAAATTGCTGCGGTATTCGAAGGGACAAATTTGATAGACAATTTGTCAGCTTACGAGAACCTTAAGTATTATTCCCTAGTCATGGGAAATAACTCAACCACTGGCATTGAGGGGAAAATAGCATGGGTGGGGTTGGATATCACCAACAAAAAGCCCATTAAAACGTATTCCATCGGCATGAAAAAGCGCCTGTTGATTGCTTGCGCCCTACTTAAAAATAGTCAGTTGTTAATCTTGGATGAACCTTTTAATGGGCTTGACCCTGTTGCTATTGCAGAAATGAAGCGCCTCATCGGAGCCTTATCCAAGGCAGGGATGACCATTATTTTGTCTAGCCATCTCATTAAGGAAACAGAAGATGTAGCGACCCATTATGGTATTCTTCATCAAGGGGAACTTCTTCGGTGTTTCTATAAAAAGGAGGGGCATATTTTGGATGAAGGAGGCAGACAAATTCAGCGGGATATTTATCAGGAATTTTTGGATACCGTTGACTATATCCCCGTGGAGGTGCCTTCATGAAGGGGGTGCTATTGGCGGAAATCTACCGGTTATCTAAGAACAAATCCCTCGGTGTTGCCTTTCTTGTTTTCTTTGCCCTCGGATTTTTTCATGTCGTGCCTATCGGGGAAATGTTATTAGAAAATTTTGGGATTCAGGGGAGTCATGCTTCAGTGGAATGGCAAGATATGGGATTGGATGAGGCATTCGCACAGGAAATGGAAGCTTTTATGGCAGAACAAGAAAATTTACGATTTGGACATCAATCTTTTTCCAGTTCCTCGGCAGACGGGCTGATGATGTTTTTGACCCCATTACTAGTGGTGATTTTATTTTCTTCAGAATTTACTAAAAAGACCATTTATAATATCGTATTGGCACATGATAGCCGGGTGGTCATTTTTCTTTCTAAAATAATTGTGATTACCTTCTTTTTGTTTCTCTTTCATCTGTTTTTCGCAACTGTCATCACTGTCATTGCCACCCTTCGGTACGGTTGGGGGTATTCTTCCCTGCTTATCCCCATCATGCAGATTTTCCTTTTAATTATTCGAATGACGGTATATCAGGCAATGTTGGCTTCCTTTTTGGTTTTAATTAGCCTATTCGTTAAATCAGATATGCTATTGGTATTGATTCATTTCGGGGCGAGTTTGATGGAGGCCTTGCTCGCTAATTTTGCCAGAAGTGCTTCGGCAGGTTTCCCAGCAGGAGACGTGGTAACCTACCTTTTCCCTACGAATTATGCCTTAGTTATATTTCGCCAAGGAACGGGCATGACGTTTGTCCATATCATCGGAGGCTTAAGCCTGGTCGTCTCACTCGCCGTTTTTTTGTCGACAGCATTGTTAGTATTTAAGAATCAAGATTTAACGGATTAAAGACGAGGAGCTGGTAGAAGTGTCAAATCATTCGGTTTTGGTACATGAAGTATCGAAAAAATACAAACAAAAGCAGGTCTTGAAACATGTCAATATTCAGATAAAATCCGGCGAAACCATGGTTTTCTTAGGGGAAAACGGCGCTGGAAAATCCACGCTCTTTAAGGCAATCGCCACGTTGGAGCCGTATGAGGGACAAATTGAGTTCGGAGATGAAAAAAATACGGCATTAGCTTCTAAAAGGCGGTTAGGCTATGTACCTGAAATACCCGAAGTATTCGATTTTCTTACGGTAGATGAACATTTGGAGTTTATTGCTAAATTATTTTCTTTGTCGGGGTACCAAGCCTATAAAAAACGTTTGATGTCTGAATTTGACTTATTGAAAGAAAAAAAAACCTTTGGAAAAAACCTCTCCAAAGGAATGAAGCAAAAATTAAACATTTGTGTGGCACTCTTAACCTGTCCAGACATTATTTTATTTGATGAACCGTTTGTGGGCCTTGATATCGCCGCGGTGGAAACTTTAAAGTCCACCATCACACGTTTTCGGGAAGAAGGTAAGACGGTCCTGATCTCCACTCATCAAATTGAAACGGTCATCGGATTGTACGATAAAATTGCTATTATCAAAGACGGGAAAATCGCTTCTGTTTTTGACGGAGAGGGCTATCAAACGCTTGCTTCTACCCAACAATTGGTGAAGTCATTTTTTGGGAAGGATACCTTATGAAAGCTATTTTATTCCTAAATTACCAGAAATTTAAACGGAAATATTTTTCCCCCTTAGGGCTTTTGAGCCTGATGGTCGGAATGCTCTTTTTACTTCCTTTACTCATTTCAAATCCAACGGTCAGGGATACAGTTTTTACGTTTTCCCCTGAAGTGCTTGTTTATTTTATGATAGGCATCGTGTTTTTGACAACTTTGCCATTATTGGGTAACGCAACCTCACAAGAGGGGGATAGCTTATTCTTTTTTTTGAGGCGTTGCCCCATTACGGATGAAACCTTGCGTCTCTGGATGAGGATGAATTCCCTCCTGCCCAATATGGTGGGACTTTTATTTAAGCTAGCCCTCTTGGTATGGATTTTTTATCTAATCCCTCAGCGGACAGAGAGGTTTAGCCAACATGCTGTATGGATAGTAGGTATCTACTTTTTGACAAGCTTGCATTTTTTGATAAAATATCAGGGAGGGGGGAATAGGGGCAAGATCCTCTATTTAATTTGTACTTTCGTGATGATTCTTTCTTTTTTTATTCGCCTGCGGTGGGATCCAGTGATATTCATGTGGGTATATTTTGGCTCACTGATATTTTTCAATATAACTCTTGGATTTAGAAAAAGAAAAGGATTTCGAAATTATTCCCATGATAGGGGAATAAATCCCAGAGGAGGAAGCGGTGCCGTTTCTCTATGGCGTTGGAAAAAACTGCCTGTCGCCTCCAAGAATTTAATTCTTCTTCGAAGGGGAAGGATTAAATTCTTGGATTTTTCGCTCATCTTTAATTCGACGATGGCTGTGCTGGTTGTTTTTTTGTGGGTGGGCGTCACGGCGTATGATGACAACGGTATTGATTTTCCGTGGGTGTTGTTGCTTATCGTGGCAACTGCTAATTTTTTTGTAGGATCCCTGGCGGATTTTAATATCATTAAAGACCTGCAATCTCTTTGCTTGCAGTTGGCCCCCATTTCTAAACCATGGAAATTTATTGATGCTTACTTTATCCCCTTTGTTAAAATGAATCTGGTGCATGGACTGGTTGTTGTCCTATGTTTTTGGGTATTCCCAATCCAGGTTTGGGGATATTTGCTATTGCTTCCCTTGGTGATGTTAAGTCTGGTACTTGCGAATTTTATCCCCATTTATTCAGCTCATTCTCTTTTTCCTAAGCTTCTCCCAGATGATTTGTCTTTTATTTATTTGGTGAATATTTTCCGGACACTTCAGTTGTTGCCTTTGGTCTTAGCATTTGTGGTGGGTCAAATTTTCCTCAATTCCTTAGTGGTTTCCTTTTTGATAGGGATAGCTTCCAACTTAGGGATGACGATGATATGTTTTTTTTTCAGCATAAAAGACGAATGAAGTGGCCAAGACCTCATTCGTCTTTTATCTTTTTATTTGGAAAGGTTGACTCCAATCATCCCGCCGGTGATGCAGGTGACGGTGGAAATGGCGGTGCGGACCAAAAATTGCAGCCCAGGGGTTTGTTCGATGCCGATAAGGGTGTACATCAGACTGAGCACGGTCATGGCAGCGGCGATGGCGGCTCCGACTGCCCATCCTTTTTGCCCGATTTTTTGGGCGGTGCGAAGGGAAGCCATAAAGAAAATCACGATGAAAGACCCAAATAACAGCCCGCTTAAAACCGCTTGCGGGATTAAGTCAAAATAGGCGATGGTTGTAATAATAAGGGAAGCGATGGGAACACTAATCCCGACGAATGAAAACCCTGATAAAATTGCTTTTCCTAATTTTTCGGTCATAATCTCAGCTCCTAATATTCATTTGGTCTATAAATTTTATGTGCCCCGCCAATTGGATATGTTGAAGCGCAAGGATTTGGCTGGGGAAGCCCGTTTTTTCTTCGGCTCGATGCTAAAAAGAATCGGCTTTTTTGGAAACGTTCATTGAATGGGGGAAGGTTTTAGCATAAATTGTAAAACAGGTGAGGTGGCTTTATGAGTTTCAATTACTATCTTACAATCTACCGTACCTTTATCCTGTACGTCCTGCTTCTGGTAGTTTTCAAGCTCATGGGCAAAAAAGAGGTCGGCGAACTGACCGTCATCGACTTGGTGGTTTCCATCCTCATGGCTGAAATCGCCGCCATGGCCATCGACTTCAACCGGTCCATGCAAGAAATATTCCTGGCCATCACCCTGTTAGGCTCGCTCCAGCTTCTCACCGCGTTCATCACCCTCCGTTCAAAAAAGCTCCGCGACGTCATCGACGGCAAGCCGGCGATTTTAATCCATAACGGGGTGGTCAACATCGAGGAAATGAAAAAGCAGCGCTATAATTTCGACGACCTCATGGTCCAGCTGCGCATGAAAGACATCACCTCCGTCTTTGAAGTGGAATATGCCATCCTTGAAGCTAACGGCCAGCTCACCGCATTCAAGAAAGACTCCTGCCCCTACAACCCTCTGCCCATTATCGTATCCGGTGTCCTGGTCCAAGAAAACCTCACCAAAATCGACAGGGACACAGACTGGTTGAATGCCCAAATGGAAGCCGAAGGCATCCTGTTCGTCGGGGATGTCTACTACGCCGCCTATGACGGAAACCGCCTAAGGTTCATCACCCGGGCAACGTTGAATATGCACGAAGAACGCACCTACCGCAAGTAATTTTTATCGTCAGGATTATATGGGCTATTCGGAACTTGCCCTAAAGGAAGCAATTCTCAATGCACTGATATTTATCCGATGAAACCATGATGTGCGCAGTCCGTCACGAACTTAATGCGTGTTTCGCCCAAAATTCGGCCATTCTGCTAGTCCAAATAATTCAATGGAAGCAGCGGAGGGAAAAACCGCAGGAGTACGGCTCCGCCGCATAAAAAGTACGTCAAACCGATGAATAGGCTCTCACGTTGAGGAGACAGGGGGAGTTTTTGAGAAATTCAGAGCCCATCCGCTTTTTAAGCATACCTGTTTTTAGTAAGGGAATTTACTGAAAATTACGACTCACAAGTCTCAGAGAAGTTCGATTTAACTAAAGGGTACTTCTATTAACTTGCTTTGTTCCTACGGTACTCACTACGTAACCTTCCTCAGAACAAGAATTCCGTAAGAGCCTTGCCCGTATTTGCGAGGTTTTTTCGTCGAGCCGAGGAAGTGAAAATGCTTCTACGGAGCTCACGACCTTGTGCTCCTTGGCGCAAAAAAGATTTAGAGCATCGCAGTGAAGTGGAGCGGAGCTTCATGGTATTTTTACTGGCAGGGTCCCCTCCCTTCCATAGGAAGGTATCCTCCTTTGGAGGGCTATTAGGATGGGCGGAAAAAGACTGTAAATTCGGCTGAATTGGAATTATTAGAGGTGCCCTGAATTAAAGCCAGAAAAGTTAAGCTACAGTACGTTTTCCAAAAAATCATCAAATAATATCTAGCCAACAGCGGCAGAAGGGAGTATAATATCTTTAACATGAAACCCATGTGGCGTTTTTCGCATGGGTTTGATTTGTCACGAAAGGGGATTTAACATGGAGAGCATCAAGTGGATTTTTGGATATGCCAAACGCTGGTGGATACGCATCACCATCGTCGTGCTTATGATTATCCTGGCAACAGCCGTCAGCGTATACATACCGCTTTTGACCGGGCGGGTCGTGGACGAAGTCATCAACGGGGGACAAATTGACTTATTGCCCTCATTGCTTTTAGGCATCGTCGGCGCCACTGTCATCAGGGAGGCCCTGCGCTACAGCTACCGCCTCTTGTCTGAAACGGTAGGGCAAAATGCGATTTTTCAAATCAAGGATGACCTGTACAATAAAATGCAGGAGCTTGACGTGGATTATTTCAAGCAAAACCAGATGGGCGACATTATGGCCCGCATGACCGGGGATACGGAGACTATCCGCCACTTTTTAAGTTGGGTTTGCTACAACATCGTAGAAAACAGCATCTTTTTCATCATTGCCATTTTTATGCTGGCACGGATTAATTTAACGCTTACACTGGCGATTCTTTGTGTGACGCCGTTTATGGCATACTTCGCCAAACGGCTATGCTATGAAGTCCGTCCCACTTTTGGAAACATCCGTGAGAGTTTTTCCCGACTGAACTCCATGGTCAAGGAAAACATTAGCGGCAACCGGATCGTTAAAGTGTTTGTCAACGAAGATTATGAAATCGAAAAATTCCGCAAGCATAACCGGGACTTCCGTGAGAAAAACATCGAATCCGCTTCTGTTTGGGGGAAATACCTTCCTTTGCTTGACGGGTTGACCGGAAGCCTTCAGGTCATCATCATGCTGCTAGGGGGTTGGTTTATCATGCGTGGCGAAATGACCATGGGGGAATTTGTGGCCTATGGGAACTTCATGTGGATGCTTTCCATGCCTATGAGGATGTCAGGCTGGTTATTGAACGACACCCAGCGTTACATCGCATCCAGCCAAAAAATCCAGGAGATGTTGAAAGTCGAAAGCACCATCCAAGTGCAAAACCCAGTCGAAAAACCGGTGGAAGGGGACATCCAGTTCAAAAATGTCAACTTCTTTTACCAGGACGACCTTCAGACGAAGGTGCTTCACGACATCAACCTGGAAATTTCCAAAGGGCAAAAGGTTGCCATCCTCGGCGAAACCGGCTCTGGGAAATCCACCCTGGTCAGCATGATCAGCCGTTTTTACGACCCTACAGATGGCGATGTGTTCATCGACGGGGAAAATGTGAAGAAATACGACTTGAAAACCCTTCGGGGCTCCATCGCCAATGTCATGCAGGATGTGTTCCTGTTCTCCGACTCCGTCCGCCAAAACATCGCCTTTTCCGCACCGGATATTTCCCGGGAAAAGATTGTGGAATCTGCCATGCGTGCCGATGCCCATAACTTCGTCATGAAGCTTGAGGACCAATACGACACCATCATCGGTGAACGGGGGACTGGGCTTTCTGGCGGGCAAAAACAACGGGTTTCCTTGGCACGGGCTCTTTTAAAAGAGCCATCCATCCTGATTTTGGACGATACGACATCTGCAGTGGATATGGAAACGGAATTTAAAATCCAAGAAGAACTTAAAAAAATCGGCCACGGGATTACCACCATTGTCATCGCCAGCCGGGTTTCCAGTGCCATTGATGCCGACCAGATTTTCGTCATGGAAAACGGGAGGATTGTCGAACGGGGCAACCACGCTGGTCTACTCGACAAAAAAGGTTATTATTACGACATTTATCAATCCCAAATGGGTGAATTTTTGGAAGGGAGGGTGGTTTAAATGGCAGCGCAAACCGCTAAACGCAATACCTTTAACGAAGATGAAGAACTGGAAGAGCGCTTGGATTTTAAAAGCCTCATGCGTATTTTCAAATACATTGGGCCATACCGTAAACAAATGCTGAAGGTCCTTAGCATTATTTTCCTGGGAAATATCGGTCTTGTCATTGGGCCATTCCTTCTTCGCTATGCCATTGATTACAGCATCCCCAATCAAAATTACGGACAGCTCATTATGCTTGCGGCCATCTTTTTGGCGGGGCTTTTGGTGTCGGGGATTTGTACCAACCTAAGGATTAATCAAATTACTAGGCTTGGGCAGCAGATTCTTATGGACATGCGGGAAGATATTTTCGTCCATCTGCAAAAGCTTTCCTTTAATTATTTCGATTCCCGCCCCCACGGGAAAATCCTCATCCGGGTGGTCAACTACATCAACTCCCTCAGTGAGATTTTATCCAGCGGGCTCATCAACCTGATTTCAGATTTATTGTCCTTGATTATGACTTTCGCTTTCATGCTTTTGATGGATGCACGCTTGGCGGGTATCAGTTTGGCATTGTTTCCCATCGTCGTTTTGGTGACATTACTCATTAAAAACTCCCAGCGCCGGGCATTCCAAGTACTTTCCAACAAGCAATCCAACATGAATGCCTACATCGCAGAAAGCATCGAAGGGGTCAAAGTCACTCAATCGTTTGCTCGCGAAGAGGTCAATGGAGAAATTTTCGACGATGTCAACAAGCAGTACCGCAGTTCCTGGATGTCCGCTATCAAGCGCCTGTTCATCATGCACCCGGTACTTAACGTCATCTCCGCCCTCACCACCGCCCTGGTCATTTTCGTCGCCATTTACTTCGGGCACCTCAACATTTCTGCCGGTGTGCTCATCGCTTTCATGGGCTATCTCAACAACTTGTGGAACCCCCTCATCAACATCGGGAACTTCTACAACTCCCTCATCAATGCCTCAGCCTATCTTGAGCGGATTTTTGAAACCCTGGACACCCCTTTGGAAATTTCCGACGTGGAACATGCTAAAACCATGCCTTCGATTGTTGGAAATATTACATTTGAAGATGTCACTTTCGCCTACGATTCCAGCAAGACGATCTTAGAGAACGTTAACTTTGAAGTGAAAAAAGGAGAAACCATCGCCTTGGTAGGCCCTACCGGTGCCGGGAAATCCACCATCATCAACCTGATTTCAAGGTTTTACAACCTGGAAAAAGGGCGCATCCTCGTTGACGGGGAGGACATAAGCCAAGTGAGCCTGGCTTCCCTTCGTGGGCAGATGGGGGTCATGATGCAAGATACCTTCATCTTCTCCGGCACCATCAAGGAAAACATCCTGTATGGGAAACTGGATGCCACCGACGAAGAAGTCATGGCAGCTGCCAAAGCCGTCATGGCCCACGACTTCATCATGGAAATGCCAAATGGCTATGATACCGTTGTCAAAGAGCGGGGAAGCAACTTATCAGCAGGCCAAAGGCAGTTGATTTCCTTCGCCCGTACGTTGCTAAGGAACCCGAAAATCCTCATCTTGGATGAAGCCACATCAAGCATTGACACCAAAACGGAAAAAGACCTGCAAATCGCTTTGGATAAACTCCTCGAAGGGCGCACCAGCTTCGTCATCGCCCACCGCCTGTCCACCATCAAGAACGCTTCAAGGATTTTCTACGTTTCCGACAAGCAAATCGTAGAAAGCGGCTCCCACGATGAACTGTTAGAGGAAAAAGGCCGTTACTACGAACTGTTCAACTCCCAGTTCAATATTTTGGATAAGTTGGCATAAGTTGTGCAACCGCCCCTGATAATCCCATAGTTTTAGGGATTATCAGGGTGGTTGCTTTTATTTTAACAGGATTTGGAAGGTAAACGTTATTATGGTAAAAAGTGCCTTTGGGGTATTGTGTCTTGGAAAGGCTTGAGTTATACTTGAAAACATACAAGAGCTAGTGGACAATGGGGTCCACCAAAAAGAAGTAGCGAGCCTATTCTTTTTGGTGGGCTTTTTTTTCGTTATCCACTGATCCCTACCAAAAGGTACAGGTTGTCAAAAATATCAGGAGTATTCTTTTTTGTGAAGAAAAAGGGCAGAAAACCCTGGTATTACCATATGAATCTTATTTGCGCATAGGGTGGGATTTTATACACATTTTAAATTCCCCTAATTCGTGGTATCGTTTTCAGTATGGTAAGTGGTGACTAGCCAGCGTTGGATACAGGTCACTAAACGAGAAAAGGAGTGGTACATTTGGACGCAAAACTCAAGTTGCAAGGAAAGGCTGTGGTCCACCCGGAACTCGGGGAACTGAACAAACGCAGCAAATTGAAGGAATTTAAAAATAGTTGGCAGCTCTATTTATTCGTATTGCCGGCCTTCATCAGTATCTTCGTATTTGCCTACATCCCAATGTATGGGGTTGTCATGGCTTTTCAAAACTTTAGGCCAGCCCTCGGGTTCTTTAATAGCCCATGGGTAGGTTTCGATCATTTCATCCGTTTCTTTAATTCCCATCACTTCTGGCCGCTGATCAGAAATACCCTGCATATTAACCTATATGCACTGGTTATTGGTTTTCCACTGCCGATTATTTTGGCACTGGCTTTCAATGAAGCGAAAGACGGGATGTTTAAGAAGTTTATCCAGACAACAACTTATGCACCGCATTTTATCTCCGTCGTGGTCATGAGTGGGATGATTATTTCCTTCTTATCCCCGACAACTGGGATTATCAACCATATCCTTGGATTCTTCGGGGTGGGCCCTATCGCCTTCTTGCAGATCCCTGAGTGGTTCAGCAGCGTGTTCGTTTGGTCAGGTGTTTGGCAAAGTACCGGTTGGGCATCTATTATTTATCTGGCTGCCTTGGCGGGGGTTGACCCGACCCTTCATGAAGCAGCAATCGTAGACGGCGCATCAAGGATTCAGCGGGTTTGGCATATCAACTTGCCGACGATCAAGCCAACCATCATCATCTTATTGATCATGAACGTAGGGAACTTAATGGCTATGGGCTTTGAACGGGTGCTGTTGCTCCAAACGCCGATGAACATGACCCATTCCAACGTTATTGCGACTTACGTGTATGAAGTAGGGCTTATCGGCGGGCAGTTCAGTTTCGCTGCTGCCGTAGGGCTGTTCAACTCTGTTATCAACGCTATCCTGTTGATTATCGTAAACAGGGTAGCTAAAAAAGTAAGTGAGGTGGGATTATGGTAATTTCGAGAAAACGGAAAAAATACTCAGCCATTAAAGACAGTCCTGCCGATAAGGTATTCCTTGGGTTTGTCTATGCGTTCTTGGTAGGGGCCCTCCTCATTACGATGTATCCGTTGATTTACATCTTGAGCGCCTCTATCAGCGACCCTAACTATGTTAATTCCGGGGCCATGTGGCTCTTGCCAAAAGGAATTACCTTTGAAGGGTACCGCTTAATATTTGCTAACCAACAGATTTGGCAAGGGTATGCCAATACAATTATTTATACGATTTTAGGGACAGCCATTAACTTAATGGTGACGATTCCATGTGCCTATGCCCTAGCCCGGCCTGAATTCAAAGGGAAAAAATTCTTCATGACCTTCATCATGATTACTATGTTTGTCAGCGGCGGCTTGATTCCAACTTTCCAACTAGTGGTTCGGATGGGAATGCTTGATACCATTTGGGCCATAATTTTGCCAGGTGCAACTTCTGTTTTCAATATCGTTGTCACCAGGACGTTCTTCCAGTCAACAATCCCTAGGGAAATGGAAGAAGCGGCGATCATCGATGGTTGTTCAGACATTGCCATGTTCTTTAAAATTATTTTACCATTATCGCTGCCTATCATTGCCGTCATGGCTTTATTCTTCGGGGTGGGGCACTGGAATAGTTGGTTTGGGGCTTTGATTTATCTAAATGACCGCACCATGTTCCCATTGCAATTAATCTTGCGTGAAATTTTGGTCATGCAGGAAATGGCATCTATGCCTGAACCCGGTACTATGGATGCCACGACAGCAGCATTTATGCACACAAGGCAGCAACTTTCACAAGTTATCCGTTACGGGGTTATGATTGTTTCCACACTTCCAATCATTATGATTTACCCATTCTTGCAAAAATACTTTGTTAAAGGGGTTATGATTGGTTCATTGAAAGGATAATTCCGGCAACTTTGAGGTTGGCTTTGGCCGGCAGGAAGGTATGGGGAAGTCCCCAATGGGGAATTGTTGCCATAAAATGATATAAATTATAGGAGGTATTATTATGACAAACTTTAAGTTTTCGAAAAGTTACAAAATTGTTGCTGCCACCATGCTTGGATTAGCCCTTGCTGCATGTGGGGGCAATGACACTGCTGGGGTCGGTACAAACAGCGAAGCCGCTGCAGTGAACCAGACAGGTTGGCCAATTGTGGATGAGCCGATTACCTTAAGCATGATGGGGCCGCACATGGGGCTCAGCGACTGGTCTGATATGCCATTCTTTATCGAGCTGGCAGAAAAAACCAACATTAATTTTGACTTCACGACACCGCCGACGGGCGACTTCTCCACCAACTTAAACTTAGCTTTGAATTCAGGCCAATTACCTGATGTTATTTTGGGGGCTGGAATGAGTGCGGCCCAGCAAATCGAGTTCGGTTCCCAAGGGATGCTATTGCCCCTTCAGGATTTAATCGAACAATATGCACCCAATTTAAGCCGCTTATTGGCTGAAAATCCAGAAATCCGACAAAATATCACGGCACCGGATGGGAATATTTATGCATTGCCTCAAATCAACCAGTCAGCAGAAGCTTCCTGGATGGTTCAGCCCATGTGGTATAACGGGACTTGGCTAGATGCTTTAGATGCGGAAGTGCCTACTACCTTAGATGAATTTACTGCCTTAATGCTACGTTTCCGTGATGAAATGCCTGAAATCATCGGCGCCCCTGTTTTCCCGATTTCGGATGGGCTGCAATGGGTCCATGCCCGTAACTGGATGTTATCTGTATTCGGCATTACGACCCGTGCACATGAAGTGATTGATGGGACGGTTCAGTTTAATGCTACGACAGATAATTACCGTGCTTATTTGGAATGGATGCGGATGGCATTTGAGGAAGGCATCCTTCACCCTGAAATCTTCTCCTTATCTTCCGAGCAAAACTCTGCACTTGGGCAAAATAACCAAGTAGGGTTCTTCCAGAGCTGGTACTCCATGTTCTTCTTGCAGCAAACTGATGAAGAAGGGTTGAATAACCCAATGTTCAGGCCTTTAATCAGTGACTGGGCACCGACACCGGTTATCCAAAGGGCACCAGGGATGGCAGCAGGTACATTTGTCATCACCAACACTAACCCAAGCCCGGAAGCAACCATGCGTTGGGTAGACTTCTTCTATTCTGAGGAAGGATCATTATTCTCGTTCTTTGGTCCTGAAGGTGCGTACTATGAGCGCGCTGTCAACAGCCAAGGGGAAGAAGTATTTGTCGTTGCCCCAGGCCGTGATTTGACTGATGACCAGACCCGCGGCGTTGTTACTCCATTTTACGGGTTCCCTGGGCCACACGTCCTTCAAGATTTCCCACCGGTCCTGCCAGATGCCAGCACACCGGCTGACCTGACATTCCGTGATTTCATTGCACAAGAAACTGCCAATAATATCTTGGCATTCGGAAAAGTACCATTCCCTCCAACCATGCTTTTAGCAGAAGAAGCAGACCAAATCGCATTAATCAATGCTGACCTTAATATGTTCTTGGAGCAGCAAGAAGCAGCATTTATCACAGGGCAGCAGCCTTTAAATGACGATACTTGGGCGGCATTCCAACAAACGTTGGAAAACATCGGTGTCGGCGAGTTGGTTGATGTATGGCAAACAGCATTTGACCGCAGGTAACATGTCCTAATTGAATGACAGACATTGGATGAGGCAAAATGCTTCATCCTTTGTTGCATGAAATGACGAAACGGGCCGCAACCAAAAAAGAAAGCCTTTACAAAAACGGCGGATTGTTATATAATTAGGAGAAAACATCTAAATTTTCCAAAGTCGCCATTTGAAAACCGACGGCTTTTATTTTGCGGAACGATTCCACGTGAGAGAAGGGATTTTATGAAAGCTATTTATAAACTCGGCACACTGATGATGCATGGCCTGAATTTACAATTTTATTTCCTAGTCAAACTGCTTCAGGGGGGGATTGTCCTCGGCTTTTTCCCTGCTATTTTATCGGTATACCGGCTTATTCAAAGGGCTTTGGTAGAAGATGCCCCTCCTGCTTTTAAATTCAGGGAAGCAGCAAACAAGTTTGATAAGCGCGAATTTTTAGTGATGAACGTCCTTGGATTTGGGTTCACCGTTGTATTCTTGCTATTATGGCTGAATTTAAGGATATCTGCGGAAGTCATCCGCAACTGGTTCTTCCATGGGCTAACCTTACTTATTATGGCAATCCTTATCAGCACCTTTTTGCATATGATCCCCGTCATCGGGAAATACGAACTGCCGATCCGCCAGTATATCCTCCAAGGTTTTTTATGCAGTATCGTTGGCTTTTTTGAAACCCTGGCGATTATTGTAGGCATGGCCTTTGCTGCGGGTATTGGATTGCTGGTTCCTCCCGTCGGGTTCTTTATGGGAGTCCCTTTAATAATTTTTCCCCATGTTTGGTTCAGCCGTCATTCCATTCGCCGGCTAGAGTCCATCTTTTATAAAGGTAATTAATGATGGAATGGGCTGCGCGCTTTAAATCAAGTATTTTCCTTCGTTATTCCTTTTATTCTTTTTGCTTGTTCTGCCTTCCCTTCCTAATATTTTCCGGTGTCTTTTACCATATTTCCGTCCAGCAGGTAGAAGTGGGATTTCAAAATGTCATCGAACAGGAACTGCAGCAAATACAGCGTCAATTTGAGGACAAGATTTCAGGCCTTGATAATATTGCCCTCCAGATTTCCGTGAACGAATCCCTTTCGCAATTTATGCTTTCCCATCCCTTTTACCAACGCCAGGGGATTAATATCTTATCCAGTTATATTGCCGGGCAGGGAGTCATAGATGAACTTATCCTGTTTCATTTTAATGACTTGGACCGTTTTTATACCACTCGGGGAACCTACGGGTTGGATGTCCTTCAAACGACTTTCTTCCCTCAAAATACAAATGAAGGGCTGAATGCGATGTTTCATTCCCCTGCATCCAGCTTAATGCCCATTGCGTCGCCTCAAGGGGATTTTATCGCTTATGTCACCCCGCTGCCGGATGTATTGCGCTCTCAAAGTGGGACGGTAGCCTTCTTGTTTAATCAATCGACCCTAGAGCGGCTTTTGCTTCCAATGGGCGAAATCAACCAATCCCATATCGTCGTCTTTAATTCGGCTGGGGAAATTGTGCTGCACAACGGATTGGATTTTTTGGAAGGTGACGCAGAGGCCTTGCAACAGTTAGAGGCGTTCCGGTCGGGAAAAGGCCATCATCGATTGGCGACCTTGCATTCGGAAACAACAGGGCTATCATTTTATAGCATCAGTGACCCGGGTGCGTTAATATCTTCATTGAGTGAAGCACGGACCCTCACCATCAAGGTCATCGGTGTTATTTTCCTAGTGGGGCTCTTGGCTGCCGGGTCGATTAGCTACACCCATTATAAACCCATTAAAAAACTTCATAAATCTTTGGGGGATGGGGCTTTTGAAGGCGAAAACGAATTAGAGCAGAT
Source organism: Turicibacter sp. (assembly GCA_009787345.1). Lineage (GTDB taxonomy): Bacteria > Bacillota_I > Bacilli_A > MOL361 > Turicibacteraceae > WRGF01. The sequence continues at coordinate 21,647 of WRGF01000209.1, read as the reverse complement.
CCAAAACAGGATCCATGCCATAGTAGGCCAAAATAAAAGATTGCAGGAAAATGACATGGTGGGGGCTATTTTATCCCTTCTCGAAGATGGGGAACACCCGACACTTAATTTGGATGGGGCCGGATTTTATATTTGCCTTTTAAAAGGCGAGGAAATAAATAAAGGGGACAAGGTAAGGCTCATCGAGCGCTTTCCATTAGCCCATGAAGGGTTTGAAGCTCATTTATTTCAAATCCCCCTACAAAATAAAATGGGAATATTAGTAGCACACCAATCGCCGAATCTCATCATCGAAGATTCTTTAGCACATCTTCAAAAGGAAATAGGCTTGGGCTTCGTTTATTATCATGGCCGGCTATACCGTGACCTTCAGGCGATTAAGCACTCCTACATCGAGGCGGTCATTGCCTGTGATTATTTGCCTGAAACTGCTGTGGGAAGCATCATGCCTTATCGGCCTGTGACCCCTGCAATGGGGAATTTTTTGCCCTATCCGAAAGATTTGGAAATGAAGCTGGTTCACAGCATTAAGCAGGGGAGCCTGGAAGTTGCTACGGATTGCCTCGATGGGATTTATAAGTTTTTCTCCCAAAACCATTATTTTTCCCAAGAAATTAAAATTTACCGCTGTTACCTGGTCCAACTAATTTTGGGGATTGGCACCGATAATAGGCTTTCAAAAGTAGGGATCGATTTTTGGCATTTTACCGATGGTGGAGATGTGGTTAAATTCAAAGAGAGCTTTTCGCAGCTGGTCGTCCAAGTGACCCAACAGGTGCTTAAAAACAGGGAACTTGCTAGGCACCGTTCCCATGAAGAGGTCTTTGACTTTATCCGCTCTAACTTCACCTCGCCGGATTTAAGCGTGGAAGGGCTGGCAGAGCAGTTTGATTATTCCATCGCCTATTTAAGCAAAATTATTAAAGAAGAAACCGGGACCACATTTTCCAAGTTTATTCAGGAGCTGCGGCTGGAGTGGGTGAAAGAGCAGTTAGTGACGACTGCCCTTCCCATTAAGGATATCATCACCCAAAGCGGATATTACGATGTATCGAACTTTACTCGGACGTTTAAGAAAAAACTAGGCATTACCCCGGGGCAGTACCGGGAGTTGAATTAAACATATAGGAGTGGTCATGATGGGCATATTAGTCTTTGATTTTGGTGGGACAAGTGTAAAATATGGCATTTGGAGCCAGGACGAAGTTAAAGAGAAGGGGAGCTTTTGGACCCCGAAGATTTGGGATGAATTGGTAGGTTCCATCCTTAGGGTAAAACAGCAGTTTGAGAAGACCTATGCCCTAAAGGGAGCGGCCTTTTCATTTCCTGGTGCGGTAGATGGCCAGGCAGGCATCATCCATCAGATAAGCGCGATTAAATATTTAGAAAAAATACCATTAGCGAAAAGGCTTGAAGAAATCTTGTCGTTGCCAGTAGCTATCGAAAATGACGCCAATTGTGCCGCCTTGGCAGAACTTTGGATGGGAGCAGCCCAAGACGTGAAGAATGCCCTGTTTGTGGTATTTGGGACCGGTGTCGGAGGTGTTGTCGTTATCAATGGCGAAATCCATCGGGGGAAACATTTTTTCGGTGGTGAATTTGGGGTTTTAGAATTCGAGCGGGGAAAAACCTTCAGCAGTATGGCAACGGCAGTATCCATGGCCAAACGCTATTGTGAAAGGGCCGGGGTTGCAGCGGGAACCTTTGACGGCAAGGCAGTCTTTGAAAAAGCACTGGCAGGCGATTTGATAGCCCAAGATGAAGTCGATAGTTTTTACCACTACGCAGCCCTTGGCATCTACAATTTACAGGCATGTTTTGACCCGCAGCGGATTATTATAGGAGGCGGTTTATCTGCCAGCGACGCCATTATCCAAAAAATTGCTGAGAAAGTAGCCTGCTTTTTTACGGAGAGCAATTATCCTTACATCCAAGCGGACATACAGCCTTGCTGGTTCAAAAACGACGCCAACTTAATAGGTGCAGTCAACAATTTTCATAAATTACATCCTGAAATGGCTTCATAACAGGTGCACTTGGCATTTTAATTTCTCGATAAAGGACGTGTCCCTATGAAAAAAGTTCTGATTACTGGATTTGACCCATTTGGTGGGGAAGCCGTTAACCCGGCGCTTATTTCCGTGATGCAGCTGCCAGATAGGATTGAAGGCGTCAAAATCATCAAAAAGGAAATCCCCACCGTGTTTGATAAAAGCATTGCACGCTTGGAGGAATACCTATTGGCTGAAGCACCTGATGCGGTGATTTGTGTCGGTCAGGCAGGCGGCCGCCCCAACATTACCGTTGAGCGCATTGCCATTAACCAAGACGATGCCCGTATCCCCGATAATGAAGGCAACCAGTTCATTGACCGCACCATTGTCCCTGATGGGCCAGCGGCTTACTTTTCGACCCTTCCCATCAAAGCCATCGCCCGGGATTTAAATGCTGCGGGTGTCCCGGGAGCTGTTTCCAACACAGCGGGGACTTTCGTTTGCAACCACATCATGTATGGTGCCCTTCATTTTGCGGCGACTAAAAGCCCAGGTTTAAAGGCAGGCTTCGTCCACATCCCGTATTTGCCGCAGCAAGTCACCGATAAACCTACCATGCCGTCTATGTCTGAGGGCGATATCATAAAAGGCCTGACCGAAATCATCAGGACGGTCATCACTGTTTCTGAGGATGTTTTGGAAACGGGCGGGGCTGTATGTTAGTCTTGGAGCTGATGTTTATTATGCCTTATCACCTCTGGCCTTGTTAGCCGATAAGCGGCCACGTAGCTTAAAAGAAGTTGGATGATGAGAATAAGGCATCAAATGCATCCAAGGATGCCAACATCTATTGCAAGATTTATTGAGCTCCTTCCCCTTTGCTCTCAATAAGGTGCCCGAGGGGCTGGAAGGTATAGCCGTCTTGCTTTAATTTGGGGAGCAGCTTTTCAAGGCAGGCAGCGTTGTCGGTGGAAGTAGCGTGGATGAGGATGAGAGCCCCTGGATGGATTCGGGAAGTAATCTGGTCAAAAGCGTACTGCGCCCCTTTTTGCTTGTTCACATCAAAGTCCAAATAGGTCAAAGACCATAGGAAGGTATAGTAGCCCCGTTCCTTCGCCCATTCCAGGGTGTCCTTTGTAAAGCTGCCTGATGGCGGGCTCAAATAGTTACTGATGGGCTGTCCCGTCACTTGCAGGTGGGCCTGTTCCAACTTTTCCAAATCTTCTTGGAACTTAGCTTTATTCGCTTTGGCTAAATTAATGTGATAATAGGTATGGTTGCCGACGGTATGCCCGGCCTCGAGGATTTGCTTGACAGCTTCGGGATTGGTTTCATAAACCCGCCCATTGAGGAAAAAAGTAGCGGGGACGTCATGGGCCTTTAACGCTTCAAGGATTTGGGGGATGGTCCCGTTATCAAACCCCATGTTGAACGTCAGGTAAATGTCCTTCCCCTCTGGGCTGCCAATGTAAAAAGCGTGGTCATGGCCAGCAATCAGGTCGTGGTATTCCTTCCCGGGAAAGGGCTGTTGCCGGTTATCGCTGGTTTTAGGTATCCCCCAGTCGATGGCCTGGATGGATGCCACTGGGAAAAAAAGCAGTCCCAGCAAACAGGGAATCAATAGGTTTTGGATCCGTCTCAAATTAAGCATGATGTGCCTCCCGTCGGGTTGTTATTTTGTTAGGTTGTGACAAAATAGGTTTAATATGCAGGAGGCGGTGAGAATTGAGCGGGCTAGCAAAAAGAATGGCAATCCCAGTGGTTTTGGGGATTACCATTCTTTTTTTCCTAACGTAAAAACCTAATGTGGCAGATTTGCCCGTTTTCAACTTTATAGACGGCGACGACGTGGGATTCCTCGGTTGACCCGTTTCGTCCGGTGACCCGTTCTTCGTCCAGGATGTACTCGCCTAACACGATGCGGCTGACCAGGTTGCAATGAAGCTCAGGGGACGCCTCGAACATTTTTTTATATGAGGCATGCATCGCATCCCAGCCCTGCATCAATAATTGCCCAGCACCGTCTTCCACCACGCAGCCTTCCGAGAAATGCAGCATAAAAGCATCAATATCCCCCCGGTTATAAGCTTCCAGCTGCCCTTCTACCGGCTTTAACATCTTATGATTCATTGTCTCACGCTCCATTCAAGGGATATTGTACCAGTTCCCAAAAGCTTTGTCGACTTTTGATGGTATACATTTTTACACTAGGTACTCAAAATGTGCGTACTTTACAATTTCTGGGGATTTGGTAAACTAGTAGGGTGAGTGCAATTAGCACCGGGAGGAGAAACTTATGAAAAAATTTAAATTTGGGTTGGGCATTGTTGCTGCGCTGGCTTTGGCGGCTTGTGGGGTAGAAACCTCTGAACCAGCTGAAAACGGGCAGGAAGAAACGACTTTAGAGGGGCCGGCAGAAGAGGCAACGGTTGATTCGTCTCGCTTTTTAACCATCGCAAACGGAGCATTCCCAGTGACAATGGATCCAACAGCGACCAACGAGGCCAACTCGTCATTGATCAATACGCAGATTTATGAAACTTTGGTGACCCGCGATGCGGACATGAACATTATCCCATCACTGGCAACTTCTTGGGAGCGCATCGACGACTATACCGTTGAATTCAACTTGCGCGAAGGGGTTTATTTTCACAACGGCTCGCCATTTACCGCCCATGACGTGGAATTTTCCTTGCAGCGCTCCATAGCAACGCCAGCAGCGGCTGCTATCCAGGGATTCTTGGACCCAGAAGGGTTTGAAGTGATCGACGACCACACCATCCGTATTTCTTCTTTGGAGCCCTTCGCGCCTATGCTTGCTTTCCTTGGCCATAATACAGCGTTTATCGTCAGCCAGGAGGCGGTGGAAGAACATGGTGATGATTTTGCCAATAATCCGGTAGGGACAGGGCCGTTCCAGCTTGAAAGCTTCGTTCATGGGGATTCCATCACATTAGTGCGAAACGAAAACTTCCACGGGGACCTTCCTCAGATTGCCGGGATTATTTTACGTGTCATCCCAGAGCCGGTCAACCGTTTGATCGGGCTTGAAACAGGTGAAGTGGATTTGGCTTTTGACATTGCGCCAATCGATGCAGCCCGTGCCGAGGAAGATGACCGCATTACCTTGCTGACCCGCGTCAACAACACCGTGCGTTACCTGTCCATGAACACGGAGCAGGCTCCATTTGACAATGTTTTAGTCCGCCAAGCGGTGAACTATGCCATTGATACCCAGCTTTTGATTGATTCAATCTTAGAAGGCTTCGGGGAGCCGGCATTCGGTCCGATGGCACGCAACCTGCCATTTGCTTCTACTGATGTTGAGCCTTATGGGTTTGACCTAGACCGTGCCCGCGAATTAATGGCTGAGGCTGGGCTTGAGGACGGCTTTGATGCAACCATCAACATCGGAAGTGCCATCAATGAGCACTTAGCGACGGTTATTGCCAACATGCTTGGGGAAATCAACATCAATGTTGATATTGAGCGCTTAGAGCAGGCAACTTTGCTTGAAGTAACTGGCAATGGCGACTTTGATATGTTTATCTTAGGGTTCAACCCGGGAACAGGGGATCCGGACAACATGCTGACCCCAATGTTTCACTCTAGCAACATCGGTGGCGCCGGGAACCGTGGGCGTTTCAATAGCCCGGAAGTAGACGCATTGATTGAAGCAGGCCGCAGCGAATTTGACGACGTGGCCCGTGGTGAAATCTACCATGAAGCCCAGCAGCTGATCCGCGACCTGGCACCATGGGCATTCCTTGATGCAGGGGTAACCCTTCATGCCTCCCGTGCAGAAGTCCGCGGCTATACGATCCGCCTAAACGGACAGCAAACACTGGCAGGCGTTTACTTCGCAGAGTAATATCAGAAAGAATCCCACTGGATAAACCGCCAGTGGGATTTTTATGATTAAAATGCTAATCCATCAGGATCACGGGGTTTAGCAATTCTTTGAAACGAAAATGGAAATATGATAAAATAGATGTAAAGGCGGTGGTTGGATGGACTTTGATGAAAGGCCCTATGTAGAAGAAATCCGGGATGATTCTGTTTATGAACGGATGGACTTGTGGGAAACCAGTTTTGGTTTACAGGCGACAGACAACCTGAAGCCTTCGGCATATATGGTTTCCTTAGCCAAAGCACATGTCCTTGGGGAAAAGGACTATGAAGAAATCTCGAACGACTTAAATACTTATTACTCAAATCATGAGGACGGCTATGAAACCATGGAGGCGGACTTTGCTTCCTTGCGTATAAATGAGATTTTATCTACAACTGGATTTACCTTCAGCCCGGCGACTTTATTAAGCTATCATCGGCGACTTTTTTCAGGCATCACAAGTTTTCGCTATCCAGTGGGTGAATTTAGGAAGGTCAATATCACAAAATCAGAAGAAGTTTTAGGTGGGGATTCGGTGATATATACTGATTTCTCAGATATATCCGACACACTCAACTGGGACTTTTCCCAAGAAAAAGGCTTTGACTATGGAGGGTTAAGCAAAGAAGAAATGGCACACCATGTCATGGATTTTATTTCAAATGCCTGGCAAGTGCATCCTTTTCGGGAAGGCAATACTCGGACAGTAGCTGTTTTTACCATTAAGTATTTGCGTCATCTCGGATTTGAAATTAACAACACGCCATTTAAACAAAACGCTAAGTATTTCAGGGACGCATTAGTCATCGCCAATGCAAAGCGCCCCCTGCAAACTAAAAGATTCCTTAAAAAATTTACTGAAAATATTTTACTGGACGGAAAAAATGCCCTAGATAAAAAAGAGATGATAAAACCCGATAATCCCTAAAACCGTGGGATTATCGGGTTTTATCAATGAGAAGGACCCCACCAGTCAATTTTCACTCTTGACGGGGACCTTTTAACATGCTAAAATAACTCAGGGACACCCCCCTGGGGGGGGCGTGGCCTACTTTAGTGGAGGTGAACCATGAATCCGGAAAAGCAAAAAGCCCTGCAATCCCTGAAAACGGCGAAGGGGCAAATTGAAGGCATTATTAAAATGATTGAGGATGAGCGTTACTGCATGGATGTTTCCAACCAGATTGTAGCTGCCCAGGCCCTTCTTAAGCGGTCGCAAATTTTAATCCTCAAACAGCACCTGAACCACTGCGTCAAAGACGCCATCCAGCAAAACAACTGGGAAGAAAAAAACGATGAGATGATGAAAGTCATTGAGAAGATTATTACGTAAAAGGCTGAGCGCACCCGTTTACGGAGGGTGAAAATTGTGCCTGTAGATACGTCATGTCGTGGGTGCTTTTCCCACAGAATGGCGAATCGGAAGGTCAGTTTTCATCCCGGAGTGGTGCGTGAAGCTAGATTGACTAAAAGGGAGATACACATGAAAAATCAAACAATTGGCATTAACGGAATGAACTGCATGAACTGCGTTGGGAAGATCGAGAAGGGCGTTGGCGCTTTGGACGGGGTGCTAAACCTATCCATTGATTTGAAAGGGAAGTCCATGACCCTGGATTTGGACGAAGGGGCAACTCCTTTATCAAAAGTCCATGAAACCATCGGGAGCCTAGGGTTTGAGGTTTTTGAGCATAAACCCAAAGGATTCTTCGGGAAGATTTTTAAGAAATAAGGAGGGGCCATATGAAAACCGAAACGTTAACCATTGCGGGGATGCATTGCGCCAGTTGCTCAAATAGCGTGGAACAGGGTGTCAAATCCCTTGCGGGGACCCAAAACGTCGCCGTGAACCTGACCACCGAAAAACTAAGTTTCCAGTACGATGAAAGCCTTGATCTGCAAGTGGTCAAAGATAAAGTCGCCGAACTTGGCTTTTCAGTGGTGGACAAATCCGCTGCCGGCACCGTGACCATCCCTATCGTTGGAATGCACTGCGCCAGCTGCTCGAACAGTGTGGAAAGCGCCCTGAATAAATTGGATGGGATTCAGGAAGCCACGGTCAATCTGGCAACGGAAAAAGCCAACATCACTTATGACGCAAATGTCATCAAATTATCCGCCATTAAGCAGCAGATTCTGGATTTGGGATTCACTCCCTTAGAAGTCACCGATGCCTCCGAGGCTGTGGACCAGGACAAACTCCGCAAGGAACGGGAAATCCGCACCCTATGGCGAAAAACCATCATCTCTACTATATTTTGCATCCCCTTATTCATCATCTCGATGTTCCCCATGGTCCCGGGACTTGCCAATTTCGTGCCTGCGATTATAGACCCGCACATCAACCCCATGCTGGTGACTTGGCTGCAAATTGTGCTGACCATTCCCATCATTGCATGTGGCTTTGATTTTTACCGGATTGGTTTCAAGGCATTCTTCAAGGGTCGCCCCAACATGGACTCCCTCGTTGCTTTTGGTACCTCTGCGGCAGTGCTTTATAGCATTTATACCATCGTCCAAATCCATTATTACAATAGCCTTGGTCCTGAACATTTCCATCATGTGGTCCATCACGTCATGCACCTGTACCTAGAAACTGCCGGTGTCATTGTGACCCTGATTTTGCTAGGGAACACATTGGAAGCCATCTCCAAAGGCAAGACTTCCGAAGCCATCAAGAAGCTCATGGGGCTTGCACCTAAGACGGCGACGGTCATCGTAGGTGGACAGGAAATAGAAATCCCCATCCGTGAAGTGGAAATCGGGCAGTTGATTGTGGTCAAGCCTGGCGGGAAAATCCCTGTGGATGGCAAGATTTCCAGTGGGCATACCGCCATCGATGAATCCATGCTGACCGGGGAAAGCATGCCCGTTGACAAAAACCCTGGCGATGTGGTTTATGCCGGCTCCATCAATAAAAATGGCTTGATCCAGTTCACCGCCGAAAAAGTTGGCAGCGACACAGCCCTTGCCCAAATCATCAAACTGGTTGAAGATGCCCAGGGCAACAAGGCCCCTATCGCAAAAATCGCCGATAAGGTAACCGGGTACTTCGTTCCGGTAGCTGTTGGTATTGCCGTGGTGGCAGGGATTGCCTGGTACATCGGCACCCGTGATTTTGAGTTTGCCATGCTGATTTTCATCTCCGTTTTGATCATCGCTTGCCCATGCGCCCTAGGGCTTGCTACCCCTACTGCCATCATGGTGGGGACTGGAAAAGGTGCGGAAAACGGAATCTTAATCAAAGGTGGGGAAGCCCTTGAAGCTGCCCATAAAATCAATACCATCGTCTTTGACAAGACCGGTACCATCACGGAAGGCAAGCCGAAAGTGACCGATGTCCTGCCAGTCGCCGAGATGACCCAGCTTGAGCTGCTCCAGTTGGCAGCTTCCGTTGAACGTGGCTCCGAGCATCCGCTGGGCGAAGCCATTGTGGCAGAGGCCACAGTGCTAGAGCTGCCATTTTTGAATATCGAAGGATTTGAAGCCGTTACCGGAAAAGGGGTCAAAGCAAAACTTGCAGACCTGGATATCCTCATCGGAAACCAGCGCCTTATGGAAGAAGGTCAGATTTCCCAGGATGCAGTGGCTTCCCAAATGGATGAATTGGCAAGCGCCGGGAAAACCCCGATGTTCGTCGCCGTCGATGGGGAACTTGCAGGAATCATCGCTGTTGCCGACGTGGTGAAGCCTTCCAGCAAGGCAGCCATCCAGACCCTTCATAAAATGGGGATCGAAGTAGCCATGATTACTGGAGACAACGAACTGACGGCCAAGGCCATCGCCTCCCAAGTTGGCATTACCCGCATCCTGGCTGAAGTCCTTCCAGAGAACAAATCCGCCGAAGTCAAACGCTTGCAGGCTGAAGGAAAAAAAGTGGCCATGGTAGGGGATGGCATCAACGACGCACCCGCTTTGGTCCAGGCAGATGTGGGGATTGCCATCGGTTCAGGCACGGACGTTGCCATGGAATCCGCCGACATCGTCTTGATGAAAAGCGACCTGAAAGACGTGCCGACCACCCTGCTTCTCAGCAAAAAAACCATTGCCAACATCAAGCAAAATCTTTTTTGGGCATTTTGCTACAACAGCATCTGCATTCCAGTAGCTGCCGGTGTGTGGTACCTCTTCGGAGGCCAGCTCCTCAATCCAATGTTCGCCGCTGCAGCCATGGGCTTCAGTTCCATTTCCGTATTGGCGAATGCCTTGAGGCTGAAACGCTTTAAAGCCCATTAGGAGTTGTAACGAAACCAGCTAATCACAAAAAGCATGATTAGCTGGTTTCGTCAACAAAATTAAACTGAAAATTGATGCAAAAAAACGCAAACTAACTTAGGAACTGATTTCCTTAGATGGTTTGCGTTTTTAAGTGGCTTTTTTAAACAGCTTAAGCTGGCCCTAATGGCAAGCCCAAGAAGAAGAACACTAAGAATAGGATAATCCATAGTACCCCGAATACTAAAGAGTAAGGGATCATGTTGGAAATCAGCGTCCCCATCCCGATGTTTTTCTTGTACTTGGAAGCGAATCCAACAATCATAGGGAAGTAGGGGAACAAGGGGCTGATTGGGTTGGTGATGGAATCCCCGATACGGAAGGCAATCTGCGTCTGGGCCGGGTCATATCCCATCAGCATAAACATCGGGATGAAAATCGGGGCCAGCATGGCCCACTTTGCACTGGCGCTTCCAATGAATAGGTTGATAAAAGCACAAAACAGGATAAAAGCGACAAACAAAGGACCCCCCGTCAGGCCAATATCCTGAAGGAAATGAGCGCCTTCCACGGCAAGGATAATCCCGATATTGCTTTGGTTGAACAGGGCGATGAACTGGGAGGCGGCAAACGCCAAAAGGATGTACCCGCCCATGTCGGAAAGGGAATCGCCAATGAGCTTCACTAAGTCGAAGCTGGACTTGATCTGCTTGGTGGCAATCCCGTACACAAGCCCCGGAATGAAAAACAGGAGCGTGATAATCGGGACAAGGCCGCGCATGAAAGTGGAATCAGCGTCCATCAGCCCGCCATTGGAACCGACCAAGAACGCCTGGCCATTGTAAAGGGGCACTAGGCTTAAAAAGACTAAAATGGCAGCGTAGGCAAGGACTGAAAGGGTTGCTAATTTGATCCCTCTTTTTTCCTCTGGGGAAATTGCTTCCACCGTCGCTTCATTTAAAAGTTCTTCCGGGAGTTCCTCACCCTCAAATCGGGGTGCGATAATTTTTTCGGTAACGAATACCCCGGCAGCAGTGAGCATGAAGGTGGAGATAAACAAGAAATACATGTTCATGGCTGGGGAAATGTTGATGTAAGCGTCAATGGTTTGGGCAGCCTGAAGGGTAAAAGCGGCCAATAGCACGTCCCCCATATTGATGATCAGGTTGGCGGCAAACCCGGCAGCCACACCAGCGAAGGCGGCAAACAAACCGATTAGCGGATGGCGCTTGACGGAAAGGAATAAAGTCGCTGCCAGTGGGGGCAAGATAATGAACCCAGCGTCACCAACCGCATTGGCCATAATCCCCACAAGGAAAATCATGGTGGTCAGCAAGCCTTTCGGTAGGTTGGCAATGCTTCCGCGCATAGCGGTTTCCATAAACTTGGTTTTTTCAGCAAGCCCGGCACCAATCATTACGACCAGTACAAGCCCCAGTGGCGGAAATCCTTGGAAGTTTCCAACGACATTTCCTAAGAAAGCCTGAAGCTGAGGGATAGACAATAAGTTGATGGCATCCATCGTATCTCCGGTGGCAGGGTGGATGACAGAAACCCCGGCATTGGCCAAGAACGCAGAGACGACCATAATCAAAATGGAGAAGAATAAAAAGATCATAACCGGGCTTGGGAGCCTATTCCCCAACTTTTCAATTCCATTCAGGAACAGGTTGAAAATCCCAGATTTTTCTTTCGGTGCAGCCATTAATGTGTTTTTCTTTTTCAGTTTCATGTCAGTACCCCTTATTATTATTCAGATAATCAAATGCTGTTTGGGCAAGTCCCGCCGCAGTCGTCTTAAGGATTTTTGTTGACCACTGGAAGGCTGGATGGTGGTGGACCGGTTCGTCTTTTCCCTCTTCTTTGATGCCGACAAATAAGTAGCTGGCAGGGACATGCTGACCAAGGTATGAGAAGTCTTCCCCGCCCATATTAGGCTCTGGGAGTTCCCGGACATTATCGTCGCCGATGATTTTAGCAAAGGATTTGGCAGCCAACCGGTTGGTGGATTCGTGGTTGACAACAGCCGGGTAACGGTAGGTGTATTTAAAGTCATAGGTACAACCTGTCGCAATGGCCTGTGCTTTTAAGATGCGTTCCATGCTATCCTTGATTTCTTGTTGGATGTCGCTGTGAAGGGTGCGGACAGATCCTTTTAAGGTGACTTCCTGGGGGATGACATTGAAGGCATCGCCACCGTGGATGGAGCAAGTGGATAATACTGCCGGTCGAAGGGGGTCAATCCTACGGGCGACAATGTTTTGAAACTCGGAAACCGTGTTGGCGGCAATCACAACCGGGTCAATCCCTAGATGGGGCATTGCCGAATGGGTGCCTTTTCCTTTAATGGTGATTTCAAAAGCATCGGGTGCAGCCATCATCGGGCCATCTTTATACCAGACTGTCCCGAAGGGAAGCGGTCCCCATAAATGGATGCCAAATGCCGCATCGACTTTAGGGTTTTCCAAAAGGCCTTCCTCAATCATCTGGCGGGCCCCTCCGTTAAACTCCTCATCCGGTTGGAACATCAGCTTCACCGTTCCATGCAGCTCATCTTTCAAGTCATTTAAAATCATGGCAGCACCTAGCAGCCCTGCCGTATGGCCATCGTGCCCACAAGCATGCATGACTCCGGGAGTTTCGGATTTAAAGGGGACGTCTGTTTCTTCATTAATGGGAAGGGCGTCCATGTCACCTCGAAGGAGCACCGTCTTGCCTGGCTTGGCGCCTACGATGAGGGCAACCACGCCAGTCTTATACATCACCTTGTTGGGGATGCCTAACTTATCAAGTTCTTGTTGGACGTACTTGCAGGTTTCATATTCTTGACCCGAAACTTCAGGATTCCGGTGTAAATGTTCCCGTATCCGTTTGTACTCATCATAATAATTTTCAGCCAGCGCCTTGATTCGATCCATTTCGACAACTCCCTCCGAGATATTTCTACAATCTTATCATGGAAGCCATCCCTTGGCAACTCCTAAAATGTATAAAAAATGTATAAGGGGACAGGAAAAGGGCGATGATAAATAAGCTGTCCTGCTCATTTGTCCATCGCCCTTTAGGAAAGGTTTCCCAACTATCTAACCTTCGAAATGCCCCTTTTTAATTGCCAACAACTCTTTTTTGATTTCCACACGGATAGTCTTTTGCGGGTCAACTACCTGGCAAATTTTCACATCACCTGCCAAAGATAATAGCATCGCCGCTTCATTAAGGGTCATGTCGGTAATTTCCGTAAGGAGCTGCGCCATATGTTTCGTCGCTATCACGACAGCTTCATCCAAGTCGGGGTGTGATGCCAAAGCCATCAGGCTGCCGTTGTTTTCAATGAGCGGAAGCGGGTAATTCTTGCCTTTGATAAGGTCAACCTTGACGGTGACAACACCTTGTACTTCTAGGCCGCTGATACCGATTTCCCCGTCGCCCATGCAAGCGTGAAGGTCTCCCATTGCCAAAAGCGCCCCCGGGACGTTGACAGGCAGGTAAAGGGTTGCACCCTCGGTAATTTCTTTGCAGTCCATGTTGCCGCCATGGGCACAAGGGATGCCACAGCTAATGGAATCTGTCGTTGGCGAAGTGCCAATGACCCCAATCATTTTATTGATGGGAAGTGTCAGGCCCTCGTTGAAAACAACCCCTTCCTTATTGATGTCCATCACCCGCAGGTAAGTATCTTCAAGGATATGCCCCAGTGTCCCCATGCCTTTGCCGACAACCGCAACCCCACGGCCAGCGATTTCAATTTTTTCGATGTGGACGGCTAAAATATCCCCCGGCGCGGCTTTCTCGATATAAGCAGGACCTGTTGCCGGGTTTATCCTATCCCAATCCAAACTAGTAAAGCCATCGGCCTCCGATTTGATTTGGTCAGTAAAGCAATCGCTGGTTTCAAATTGGATCCTTTCCCCAGATTTTACAGTTGCCACCGCTTCGTTTTGGGGATTCATGGCGTAAATGACATGTTCTTTGCTGATTTTTTTCATGGATATCACCTCTTTCACCCATTTTAACACAGGGGATGCCAATTTGAAATGAAATTATTGTAATAAAGTTGGGCCTTGTCGGCCTATTTCTTGTCCCTTGTCTTGAAAATGTGGTATAATTGTAAGAAAATACGACGGATTTTGAGTGAAATCTGTGGTAAGATGTAAAGCGTAAATAAGCTGCCCAAGGGCAAGTTTTAGGAGGATTTATGAAAAAAATTATTATTGGACTCGTTGCATTGCTTGTTATTGGTGGATTGGCTTCCACTTTTTTCCCTAGCGTAAACAGTACCAGAGGTTTGCCATTTATTAACTATCAAGAGGCTTTTACCCAGGAGCCTGCTGAATACTTCGTTTATTTTTATAACACGGATTGCAGTTTCTGCCAGCAATTAGAGCCGTCAATCATGGAGGCCCACCGCGCCGGTGTCCCCATTTTTGTAGTAGATGTCCGCGACCCAAGAAATAACAATGTCTGGTATGACTGGGATGGGCATCATGAGCAGTATGATGTCGTTGTCGGTGAAATCATCGATGGAGAAGAAGTTTTCCATGATGATTTCGATGCAGCCGATTTTCCAGAAGGGGACTGGTCCTTTGCTGTGGTGGGGACTGAGATTGTCGCCCAGTACAACCGCGCTTATAATAACACGAACCCGACCTCACCGGAAGAAATCGACATTTCCGGAACCCCTTCCATGATGCACATCGTCAATGGCCAGGCCGTTGCTTTTGATATTGGGGTTGAGCAGGCGAAACAAATGCTTGCCAGCTATTCAGGACTGGAAGCCCCTCTTTTTGAATAAAAAATGAACCGCCCCGTTAACGAAGGGCGGTTCATTTTTTATGCTAACTTCTGCATTTGGTTATTAATAACCGGCTTAGGGGCACTCCCCAACCACTGGACGAGTTTTCCATAGCTGTTTTTGGCGTCCTTATAACCTTGCCAGTACAGCTTTTCAAGTTTAGTGACGTCGCGTTCGATGCGTCCCACTTCAAGGGGTACCGACGGCTGGATGACGAAAATATTCCCCTTATCTGCCTCTTGCTCCACATAGTCAAGGGTATCATTATATACCTGATAGCGGTTTAGCATGCTTTCCCCAAAAGCTTCGTTTTGCGCCGTTTTCTTTACGATCCATTGGCCCTTCGGCTTTGCTTTTCGGTAACCGGCATTCCTCGTCAGGATGACGATGTTTTTGTTGTTGCCATCAGCCACCGATTTTCTAATGGGGATCGGGTCAGCGATGCCCCCGTCCATAAAAGTTTGCCCCTGGAACTTGACTGGCTTAGCCATGAAGGGCAGGGAACTTGAGGCCCGCACGACGGTCAGTAAATCCTGGTCACTCAGCCCATCCTTCGTGAAATAATGGGGCTGCCCCGTTTCCAAATCCGTCACCCCGATGGTGACCTTTTGGGGACTGTTTTTAAAGGTCTTGAAATCAAAGGGGATATACTTCAGCGGGATGTCGTGAAAAATCAGATCCATGCCGAAGAGCTCACGCTTCCTCAAGTAATTTTTAAAAGAAATATACTCGGGGTGGGCAGCGAAATCCACCGTCACGGCTTTATTCCTTGAGAGCTGCCTCGAAACATAAGAACAGCCCTGGCAAGCCCCCGCCGACACGCCGATGACATAGGGCAGGTACAGCTCCTGTTCCATCAAATACTGGAGCACGCCACCTGTATAGGCACCCCGCATCCCACCGCCTTCTAAAACTAAACCTACCATGTCATCGTCCTCCTCTAATAAAAAGTGTAACAAGCCCGTTCATGGAGAAGGGAAAGGTGTGCCTGGAGAGGGGGGGATGGCGTGGGCGTTTTTCCCACAGAATCCCCCCTTGCAAGGTCACTTTTCCCTTCGGAATGGCTTGTGAATCTGGATTGGCTTCCAATGCCGAAGCGTTTCTTCCCATATCATACCACAATAAATCAACACATTCTAGTTTTTTGTTCAATAAAATTCACAAAAATTGTCAAAAAAGTTGGAAAGTCCGGCAAAGCAGGCGCATATACTGAGATTAAGACAAGGTCGTCTTTAGCAACGAATTTACGGAACAAGGGTGTTCCAGATGCCAGGCTTAAAAAAAAAGCCCCATCTTGGAAGCCCTTTTTTCAATTTTACAATCGAGGAGTGGATTTGTATGTCATTTTCAGCAATTGACACCATGTGGGTCTTGGTTGCAGCTGTGTTGGTATTCTTCATGCAAGCAGGCTTTGCCATGGTGGAAACCGGCTTCACCCGTGCCAAGAATGCCGGTAACATCATCATGAAAAACCTGATGGACTTCGCCATAGGGACCCTGGCTTATTGGTTCATCGGCTTTGGGATTATGTTTGCCGGTTCCAGTGCCATCGTCGGGGGCTTCAACTTCTTCGTCACCGGAAGCCTTGACCTGGGGCTTACCATCCCTGACCCGGCCTTCCTGATTTTCCAAACCGTGTTTTGTGCCACGGCGGCAACTATCGTATCAGGTGCCATGGCGGAACGGACCAAATTCTCCGCCTACTGTATTTACAGCCTTTTAATCAGCGCCTTGATTTACCCTATTTCCGGTCATTGGATCTGGGGTGGCGGCTGGCTATCCACCCTTGGTTTCCATGACTTTGCCGGATCTACCGCCGTTCACATGGTTGGTGGGGTCGCCGCATTGGTCGGGGCTAAAATGGTGGGCCCACGCATCGGAAAATACTCCAAAACCGGTGAATCCCGCGCCATTCCAGGACATAGCTTGACCCTGGGCGCCCTTGGGGTATTCATCCTTTGGATGTGCTGGTTCGGCTTCAATGGCGGTTCCACCCTTGCCCTAAGCAGCGACAGCGACATGATTTTGACAGCTAATGTCTTGGTCAACACCAACTTGGCGGCAGCGGCGGCAACGGTTGCGGTCATGCTCATCACCTGGCTCCGTTACAAAAAGCCCGACGTGTCTATGACCCTCAATGGTGCCTTGGCCGGGTTGGTTGCCATTACGGCAGGTGCGGATGTGGTGTCTGCCGGCGGATCCGTCCTTATTGGTCTCCTCGGTGGCTTTGCTGTCGTGTTTGGCATTGAATTCATCGACAAAAAGCTGAAAATCGACGACCCCGTCGGGGCTATCGGGGTTCATGGAATCTGCGGTGCCTTGGGTACACTCCTCGTTGGCTTGTTCGCTCTTGACGGCGGCCTGTTCTACGGTGGCGGCTTCAACCTTTTAGGAATCCAAGCTTTGGGTGTCGTTTCAGTCGCCCTTTGGGTCGCCATCACGATGCTGATTGTCTTCGCTATTTTGAAACGTACCATTGGCCTGCGCGTCAGCCGTCACGAGGAACTGGTCGGCCTTGATGTCACGGAGCACGGGTTGGATTCCTCGTATGCCGACTTCATGCCAGCCGTTATTGACTACACCGCGTCAGTGCCAAGTGGAAGCGTCATTCCAGCTAAACCCGTGTCCAAGCCGGAGGCCAAGCTGACAAAAATAGTCATCATCACCAGCCAAGCTAAATTTGATGAACTAAAACCTGCGTTGGATGCCATCGGAATCACCGGCATGACCGTCACCCATGTTATTGGATATGGGCTCCCAACCGGGGAAGCGGATTTTTACAGGGGCTTGCCACTGGCAACCAACTCCGCCCTAAAAGTCAAAATCGAAATCATCGTCTCTGAGCTACCAGTGTCCCTAGTGGTGGATACAGCCAAAAGCATCCTCCACACCGGAAAAATCGGCGACGGAAAAATCTTCATCTACGATGTGGAAAATGTCATCCGCATCCGCACAGGCGAAGAAGGGTATGACGCATTGCAATATTAGGAATGAAAAAGGGGTAAGGCCGAAGCAAAACACTTCAGCCTTACATCCTTTTTAATGTCAATCCTTCATTCCAGAAAAACGAAAATAAGTTCTCAGTTACTTCATTTGTGCCTGAGTATAAGCCTCAACAGGCAAATTCACTTTAATCAGCCGGGCAATTTCCTCAGGCGGGAGGGTGGCATCGACTATCAGGACGTTAGATTTCCCTTGGAATCCTTCCTCAAAGTCCCGGGAGAATATTTTAAGGTATTCCAGTGATTCAAGCCGCTCAGGCTTCTTTTGTCGGGTTAAAATCCGTTGATAGGCAAGGTTGGGGTCTAAACGAAAATAAATGGTGAAATCCGGTTCCCGAAGGGCACGGACCAGTGGCTTCAAAAAGGAGAAGCGGGGGTCGTGCTTGGCATAGCCCATCCAGCTGGCTTTGTACCTGTCCAGCAAGAGTACATCCGCAAGGAGTGCCCGCTTAAAAAGAAAGCGGCGTCCAAAAGGGGCAGCAGAAATCCCCGATAGAACAAGGGAAGCCGTTAATATTTTGATTTGGGTCGTTTTACCCGAACCATCAATTCCTTCAAAAGCAATCAGATACTTTTTTGACATGAAATTCACTTCCAAATGTGATAATAGTAGACATTATAACTATTATACTACAATTGGGGAGGGGAACGCCACTGAAACACTCACGGGTTGTCATACGTTGTCGAAGCCATTGATGGGTTGAATGGACGGTTAATAGCACAAAATAAGCTAGCACCCTCGGATGGTAATCCGTTGGTGCTAGCTTTTTTATATGGAAATATGCTGAAGCGTAAAATTATCAGTGTATGGCGTCCTGAAGAGGATTCGAACCTCCGACCCCTTCCTTAGGAGGGAAGTGCTCTATCCAGCTGAGCTATCAGGACATAAGATAAATTTTAACACAAGTTGGTTAAAAAGACAACCGGCTTGTGTTAAAATTTTCAATAAATCGTCCCCTTATTTTGAGCAAACGCATGAAATGTCCCAATGGAAACTTCCCGTCCCAAAGGCTTTAACCCAATGATAGACGACATTTCGGTTTTACCACTCAAGACATCATAGATGAAATCGTCCCGAAATCCGATTTCTGCTGCATCTTCCTTTGTGTTGCCATAGTAAACTTCAGTAATATTACTCCAAATAATGGCGGATAGGCACATGGGGCATGGATAGCAGGAAGTAAAAAGCACACATCCTTTTAAATCATGGGTTCCCAATACCTTTCCGGCTTCCCTAATGGCACTTACTTCCGCATGGGCGGTTGGGTCATGATGGGCCAAGACATTGTTTTTGCCCCGGGCAATGATTTCCCCGTCCTTCACAATAACCGTCCCAAACGGCCCGCCTTCCTTAAAACCCAGTTCCAAATTACGGTCAGCCTCTTTGCAGGCTTCCCCCATAAATTCAAGTTCAGTCATGAAAATCCCCCTTAAATAAAAAGTGCAGAAAGTCCGTCTGTGGAAGGTGGAAAGATGTGCCTGGAGTGGAAGCACATATGGGAGGGTTTTCCCAGAGGTGATTCCATGGAGGGTCACTTTTCCACCTGGAACGGCTTTCGGAACTGGATTGAATAAAAGGCTGAACACACACGTTTACGCAGGGGCGAAAGTTGTGGCTGAAGGGCAGCATGACGTGGGTGTTTTTCCCACATAATGCTATCCCGCAAGTCCAGTTTTCGCCTCGGAGTGGTTTGTGAAGCTGGATTGGATAAAACTAAGCCTCTTCTTCAAACTCCACATGCCGTTCAATCGTCGCAATGTTTTCATGGATGCGGCCTAAATCAACCAGTTTGGCTTCTTCCTCGGTTAACTCTTTGATGTCCTCCAAGGTTGTCAGCAAGTAGTCATAAAGTGTTGCCAGGATTTCATCATCCTCAGCCTCGATCAACCCTAAAATTTCTTCGTCCGTCAATACATTCATATTCCCGACTTGCTTTAAATAGTCCTCCAATTGACCATTTTCGCGAAGTTGGGCAACGCTTTCCATTTGTTCGTCCATGTTCAATTCTCCTTTCGGTTGTTCGTGACATAAGTATAACATTTTTTTGGGGTGGATGCTAATTTTCTTCCATTATTTTGAAACATCCATTGCAAGTATGCTACAATAATACATAAGGAAACTTTGGAGGAGGAATTCAGGAGCGACTATGAAAAAATTTAAAATATACTACACATCCGATACCCATGGCTACTTGCTGCCAATGGATTATGCGACCAATACCCCTAAACATGCTGGCCTTTTGAGCTGCGGCTTTGATTATGATAAGGACGGCAATACGTTGGTCATCGACGGGGGTGACACCATCCAGGGCTCCCCATTCACCCTTTTTTCCCATAAACTAAAAATGCCCGTCCATCCCGTGGCAACGGCGCTCAATGGAGCGGGCTACGACTTTGTGACCCTTGGCAACCATGACTTCAACTATGGGGAAGCCCACCTTTCGGAGTATTTGAACGCATTGGATGCCCAGTGCCTATGTGCCAACGTATCAGGTGATCTGCCCATCCTGCCTTATGCCATCAAAACCCTTGAAAACGGCCTGCGTATCGGGATTGTCGGCATCGTCACGGACTGGGTCAACATCTGGGAAAAGCCCGAACACATTAAAAATCTAACCATTACCGATCCGTTTGAAGCTGCTAAAAATGCTTTGGCTGATTTGAACGGGACGGATATGAACATCTGCCTTTATCATGGAGGCTTTGAATGTGACGTCGTTACCGGAGAAAAGCTCACGGAATCCACGGAAAACATCGCCTATAAAATAGCGAGTGACCTGGATTTCGACTTGATGCTTACAGGGCACCAGCACATGCCAGTAGAAGGGGCTATGATTAATGGGACTTACGTGGTCCAACCCCAGGATAAAGCGGTCCACTACTTGCAAATAGAAGGGACAGTTACAGATGAAGGGGTCACCTTTACCTCTCAATTCAAGGAACCAACTGGCAAGTTCGATTCCAAGCAAGCTAAGGACATAGCAGCCATTGAATCACAAGTACAAAAATGGCTCGATGCGCCCGTAGGTTTCTTGGACCAGCCACTTACCCCGGACGATAAAGTTTCAATGGCCCTAAATGGCACGCCGCTCGCGGATTTCTTCAACCAGGTCCAGCTGGAAGCCACAGGGGCAGACATTTCCGTCACCAGCCTCGGCAATGAGGTAAAGGGCTTCCAAAAAGAAGTGACCGTGCGGGATGTGGTGTCCACCTACATCTATCCCAACACCATCGTCGTCTTATCCATCACAGGCAAGCAGCTGAAAGCGGTGTTAGAGCGGGCGGCCAGCTATTTGGAACCCGGCCCAAAAGTGTCCAAGGCATTCCTGCAACCCAAAATCGAGCACTACAACTACGATTATTTTGCGGGGGTGACTTACACGAACACTTTGTCCAACCCAGTTGGGGAAAGGGTTTCCAACATTCTGGTCAACGGTAAAGAAATCCACGACAGCGACACCTTCACCATCTGCATGAACAATTACCGAGCAACGGGGGCTGGTGGCTACGATAGCTACAAGGACTGTCCAGTCGTAAAGGAATATCAAACCGAAATGAGCGAGCTGATTATTGAGTTTCTGTCGAGGCATAAGCATGTCAGCGTGACGAGGTTCCCAGCACCAAAGTATGTATAGAAAGAGCATCTCCCAAAAACCGAGGAGATGCTCTTTCTATACACTCTGGAAAACGTTCTCTGAATCATTTTATACAACATTAATACAAATTTCACACCGTTTTTTTTTTTTTTTTTT
>WRGF01000208.1 GCA_009787345.1 Turicibacter sp. | reverse complement strand
AGAAGTTAAGCTCTTTAGCGCCGAGGGTAGTACACACGTGCAAGAGTAGGACGTTGCCGGGCCATTCTTTGACCACCTGTATGGGTGGTTTTTTTATGAATTAGAACTGAAATTTTAGCTCTCATTCATGTTCAGTGAACTTTACGATTTAAAGTTTATAGTATGGGGATGAATTGATAATAAAAGTGGAAAACTATCCAGAGTATATAGAAGTTTTAGGATGAAAAAACGGGAAATAAGGTGGTCATAAAATGCTTAAATTATTTAAATACCTTAAACGCCATGAAATTTTTCAAATTTTAATTTGTGTGGTGCTTGTCGCGGGACAGGTTTGGCTTAACTTGAAATTGCCTGATTTCATGAACGATATCACGAGGCATCTGGAGACGGAAGGAAGTACCATGCATGATATCCTGATTTCAGGTTTCAAAATGCTTTTGTGTGCTCTTGGAAGTGGTGTGCTGGCAGTCATTACTGGATATTTTGCAGCAAGGGTAGCAACCAGTTTCTCTAAAGACCTGCGGGAGCGTGTTTTTGCCAAGACGCTTGGGTTTTCAATGGCTGAAATCAACCAGTTTTCTACTGCTAGTTTAATTACCCGCTCCACTAACGATATTACCCAGGTGCAACAGATTTTTGCCATGGGGCTTCAGGTCATGATCCAAGCGCCTATCCTAGCGGTATGGGCTATCATTAAAATACTTGGTATTGGCTGGGAATGGTCTATGGCGACGGTGGTTGCTGTGTTGGTCCTTCTTGTCATCATTACTATTATCGTAACTGTGGCACTCCCAAAATTCAAGATTATCCAGAAGCTTACGGACAACTTGAACCGGGTTACCCGGGAGCAACTGATCGGTATCCGTGTCGTCCATGCCTACAACGCCGAGAAGTACGAAGAGGCCAAGTTTGAGGATGCAAATGAAGAATTGATGGCTACCAACTTATTTACCAACAGGACCATGGCGATTATGATGCCGGGGATTACCCTGATTATGCAAGGCCTTACTCTATCAGTCTACCTCATCGGTGCGCGCCTCATCAATAATGCTGCGATTCCGACCCTTGCTGAACTGGGGACGGGGTCTTCTGACCGTGTCATCTTATTTTCCAACATGGTCGTGTTTACAGCATATGCCATGCAGGTCATTATGGCTTTTATGCTTTTGGCTATGACGTTTATTATGCTCCCCCGGGCGGCGGTATCGGCCAAACGTATCAATGAAGTGCTGGAAACGCCACTTACTATAAAAGAAGGCACCATCACTGAGTCACCCGAGGATAAAGAAGGGGAAATTGAATTTCGCAATGTCAGTTTCCGTTATCCGGACGCTGAAGAAGCCGTTTTGGAAAATATCAGCTTCAAGGCCCATAAGGGAGAGACCATCGCCTTTATCGGTTCTACCGGTAGTGGGAAATCCACCCTTATCAACCTGATCCCAAGGTTTTATGACGTTACAGACGGGGAAGTGTTGGTGGATGGCATCGATGTCCGCAAGTACACCCAAGAAGCTTTATTGAGTAAAATCGGTTATGTGTCCCAAAAAGCCATCCTCTTTACGGGGACGGTGACATCCAATGTGGATTTCGGTGAAAATGGCGAGCATCAGCTGACCGAGTTTGGCGTCCAACGTGCCATTGAAATCGCCCAAGGGAAAGACTTCGTCGAAAAAATGGAAAATACCTATGAGGCGGAAATCGCCCAAGGTGGTACCAACGTTTCCGGTGGCCAACGCCAGCGCCTTTCCATTGCACGGGCTATTGGTCGCAATCCGGAAATCTTTATTTTCGATGATTCATTCTCGGCGCTTGATTATAAAACGGACCGTGTCCTTCGCAGCGTTCTGAAAAAAGAAACCGCCGGTTCTACTAACCTGATTGTCGCCCAACGGATTGGGACCATCAAGGATGCCGATAAAATCATCGTCCTGGATGAAGGGAAGCTAGTAGGGATGGGTACCCATCGGGAACTGTTGAAAGGCTGCCAGACTTACCAAGAAATCGCCTATTCCCAACTATCGAAGGAGGAACTGGAAAATGAGTAGCCAAAACAACACGCAGCGCCGTCCAGCCGGTGGTATTGGGGGCCCGGGAAGCAACATGGCACCCGGAGAAAAGCCGAAAAACTTCAAAGAGGCAATTATCCAGATTGGGGCTTATGCTAAAACCTATCTTCCTGCTATTATCATTTCCTTATTGTTGGCCATTGCCGGTACCATCATCTCCATTTATGGGCCGAGCCAGATAGGAAAGATTACCGATAAAATCACAGAGGGGATGATGGGGCCTATCGATTTAGGGGCTATAAACCGGGTCGGCCTTTGGCTAGGTGGGCTTTACCTAATCAACTTCTTGTTCAACTACATCCAGGGATTTGTTATGGCAACTGTTACCCAAAGGATTTCAAAAAGCCTGCGACGGGACATTTCCCTGAAAATCAACCGCTTGCCCCTGAGGTATTTTGATTCCACATCTTACGGGGACATATTATCCAGGGTCACCAATGACGTGGACACCATTAGCCAAACATTCAATCAATCCGTAGTGGCTTTAGTATCGGCCGCCGTTATGTTCCTCGGTACCCTCGTCATGATGTTTTGGTACCAGTGGATTATGGCAGTGACAGCGGTCGCCTCCACCTTCGTCGGTTTTATTTTAATGGCAATCATCATGAAAAACTCGCAAAAATACTTTGCCCGGCAACAAGAAGGATTAGGTAAACTGAACGGGCACATCGAAGAAGTTTTTTCGGGGCACAACGTCGTCCGGGTTTACAATGCGACGGCTAAAGCCAAAGGGGTATTTGACGAGGTCAACGAAGATTTATACGACAGCGCCTGGAAATCCCAGTTTCTATCCGGCTTGATGATGCCTATCATGGGATTCATCGGAAACTTCGGCTATGCGGCAGTCTGCGTCGTCGGTGCGGGGCTGGTCATGAATGGAAGCATCACTTTCGGGACCATCGTTAAATTCATGATTTACATCCGGTTGTTCACGCAACCCCTCTCCCAGATTGCCCAAGCCATGACGAGCCTTCAGTCTACAGCAGCAGCTAGCGAGCGGGTCTTTCAGTTCCTGGATGAAAAAGAGTTGGAAAATGAAGACCATAAACGCACGAAATTAAATGAAGTTCAAGGGGCCGTGGATTTTGAACACGTAAAATTCGGTTATTATCCTGAGAAGATTATCATTAAGGATTTCTCTGCCCATATCAATGCCGGTCAAAAAGTAGCCATCGTGGGTCCAACTGGTGCTGGGAAAACGACGATGGTCAATCTGCTTATGCGTTTTTACGAGGTCAATAGCGGCACCATTAAAATTGATGGGGTGCCTACCATTGATGTCACCCGCCAAAACCTTCACGACCAGTTTTGCATGGTGCTTCAAGACACCTGGCTGTTTGAAGGGACCATCAAGGAAAACATCCGTTACAACAAAGAGGGGATAACAGACGAGCAAATCAAGGCCGCTTGTAAAGCCGTGGGAATCAATCACTTCATCAAAACCCTGCCAAAAGGTTATGACACGATTTTAGACGATAAGGCCAGCCTGTCTGTTGGGCAAAAGCAGTTGATAACTATCGCCCGTGCCATGGTTGCCGATGCACCGCTGTTGATTTTGGACGAAGCCACCAGTTCAGTAGATACCCGTACCGAAGTCCTCATCCAAGAAGCGATGGATAAACTAATGGTCGGACGCACCTCCTTCGTCATCGCCCACCGCTTGTCAACCATTAAAAATGCCGACCTCATCCTCTACATGAGGGAAGGCGACATCCTAGAAAAAGGAACCCACGACGAATTGTTGGCACAAGGCGGTTATTATGCAGAGCTTTATAACAGCCAGTTTGAGAATGCCAGTTAAGCCATAGCTATCCTCAGCACAGTGGAAGTGCCTTTCTTCCATTGTGCTGACTTTCGTTAAGTGGTATAATTAATTGATACTTTTACACATTGGGGATGATTTCATGAAAGACAAATGGTTGAAGGGGACCGTCATTTTAACAGTGACCGCCCTGCTTTCCAAAATTTTAAGCATGCTTTATAAGGTACCTTACCAAAATAGGATTGGCGACGCGGGCCTGTATGCTTTTCAGCAGGTCTATCCGTTGCTTGGCATATATACCGTACTCAGTTCCGTGGTGCTACCCAGCATCATTTCCGAATTGCTCCTCACCCATCAGTATAATGAGCAAGTCAAATCGCAGATAAAACGCTTGCTTTGGATTTTTTCGGTAAGTGCTTTTGCCCTTTTGTTTTTGGGAAGTGACTTGATAGCACGCCTCATGGGTGACAGGAGCTTAGGCGCTGCCATCCGATGGGTGGGGATGGCTTATTTGCTGCTGCCCCATGTTTCGTACCTGCGCGGGGTTTTCCTTACCCGTTCCGAGACCATGGCAAGGGCAGGGATTTCCATCACCATCGAGCAGTTGGTGCGGGTGCTCATGATATTGCTGGCAGTAGGGCAGTTCGGACATCTCCACGTTTCAAGGATTGCTGAAATGGCATACCTGCTTGGTTTGGCAGGACCTGTTGCCGGGATTTTGTACTTGGGGGCTTTCAAGCAAGGGGACGAGCCACAGCAGTTCATCCGCAAAAAATTCAGGCTCAGGTTTATAAGGAAAACCGGTTATTTATTTTTAAGTGCCGGCATCTTGACCATCTTTCAGTTGATAGACAGCTTCGTGGTTTTCAATTCGCTGCTGGTGGGTGGACTTGGCAACTTGGAAGCCATGGTGCAAAAAGGCGTGTTCGACCGGGGGTTTCCCATCGTTCAGGCAGCTACTTTCTTCATTGGAGCCATCGTTTCATCGACCCTCCCTCAATTGGTGGGAGCCGAAAATGAAAAGCAGAAAAAACAGGTCTTCAACTATTCATTATTTTTAGTCATCTTACTCAGTGTCCCGGGAACCGTCGGCCTGTACTTAGTCATGGGCAGCCTCAACACGGCGTTATTTGAGGACATGTTAGGGACGGGCACCCTGCAAATCATGAGCCTTCAGGTCCTGTTCTTCCCGTTCATCGTCTTGACGGCAGCCGTCTTGCAGCAAGAAGAACGTTATGGCGACATGGTGGTTTCGGTATTGGCAGGGATTTTCATCAAACTCATCGCCACACCCCTGTTGACCGAATCCATGGGCATTTACGGAGCCGCCCTATCCTCCGTCCTGGCACTAGGTGTCATAGCGCTCATCAACTTGGTGAAATTCAGGAGGATGCTGGTGCGCCAAAGTTTTTACAACCTGCTCAAAGTCGGATTTGCCACCCTTTGCATGTGGTTGGCTGTCGATACGTTGCGCACCATCTTACCAGGCGTCCTTGAAAGTGTCAGCGGGCGCACAGGGCATGTCTTGACCCTTGCTATCCTAACCCTGGCAGGCGTGCTGGCTTATGGACTAGTGATGCTCTTATTTATTTTAACGACCCAAACAAAAGCAGATTTATCCAAGAAGCGCAGGCGCAAAAAACAGGCAACACGCAAAAGGGCACGAAAAACGACGTGAGGTGAACGAGATGATTAATATTGTTGGCTTAGGGGCAGGGGATGAGAATCAATTGACCGTTGGCGTCATCAGGCAGCTCCAGTCCGGGCTTCCGATCTATTTGCGGACAGACCAGCATCCCATGATTGGGTTTTTCAAAAAAAATAACATTCCCTACACCTCTTTTGACTCATGCTACGAAAACCATGAAACATTTGAAGGGGTATACGAGGACATCATTGCCAAAGTGAAAGAGGCTGCCCTAAAAGGGGATCTCATCTACGCAACCCCGGGTCACCCAACGGTGGCGGAATACACAGTCAAAAGGCTGTTAGCAGAAACAAAAGCCCAAATCATAGGTGGTCAAAGCTTCCTTGACCCTATGTTTGCCGGGCTTGGCATCGACCCCATTGACGGGCTGCAAGTCATGGATGCCCTCTCATTCGATGTGGAAGGGGTCAACCCCAGGATGCACCTCATCGTCCCTCAGGTGTTTGACCAGATGAGTGCTTCTAATTTGAAGCTTGACCTGATGGAAACCTATGAGGATGAATACCCCATCTGCATTGTCAAGGCAGCGGGAAGCGCCGAGGCCAGTTATGAATGGAAAAAGCTCTACGAACTTGACCATGGCTTCAAACTTGATAATTTAACGACCATTTATGTCCCACCGAAAGGAAGTGTTCCCCATGAGATTAGATAAATACTTAAAAGTCTCCCGTCTCATCAAGCGACGCACATTAGCAAAAGAAGTAGCAGACAAAGGCCGCATTGAAATCAATGGCAAGGTTGCCAAATCCAGCAACACGGTTAAAGTGGGGGACGAACTGACCCTTTATTATGGCAACAAAACGGTCAAAATCCGGATAACGGACATTAAGGATTCCACTAAAAAACAAGATGCCCAGCTCATGTACGACCTGATATCCGAGGAACGGGTGGAGCGCCCTCGGGTTGAGGATATGCCTGAAATAGAAGCATTTTAAAACTTTAAAGTATGCACTTTTGAAGCCATTCAAGGGTGCTTTTTTTTATAGAAAAATAGGGTTTTGATAGTGTTTTCGGGACGCAAAATACCCCAAATTATCTGAAAATGCAATGAAAGGAAAAAAGTTATACTGACAATATTGTCAGGGTAGAGATGGAGTGCTATAATGTTAATTACTGGAATAATTGGTATGTAAAAGGATATACAAATTTTCAAATCACTGATGCGAATAATGAGTGAAAAAGTCGCATATAGTAAAATGGTATGACCATAACCCGTTTGGGAAATCGGTGGCGGGTAAAACTGGGAGGCGAGAGACATGAAGAAATTAATGCTTAGGGCTGTGGGCTCGATCGTTGTGACATCCACAGTCGTTGGGGGAGCAGTTGGAGAGGAGGGCATTATTTAAATGCCGTCAATAATAATGTGAACCATTTAACCAATATGGTCAACAACTTGACCAGTGAATCCCAGCAAATGCTGGCCCGCCATAATCTATTCCGTAACAACGCCGAGGAAAAAATGCTACAGCTGGTAACCGAAATCGAAGGGTTGGAATTTCAGTTGGACGGCAAGGAATTGCTAATCGCAGAAAAAGAAGATGAATTAGAATACAATCAAGGAATCATAGAATTTAAGGTGGGGTTTGCCGCCAGATTGGAGGAGCGGATTTTAGAACTTGAAGAAGATAGTGCTGAGATAGCCACCCTTCGGGAACTAATCGACACGTTGGAAACCGATATTATAAGCCTCCAACGACGCACAGAGGAACTCGTATACGATTTAGATGGGGCTAATGCTAGGATTTCCTCCCTTAATGAGCAAATTTATGAGTTGAGCAGAAACCGTAGAGAACTAGAAACCGATAGCAATGTTCTCGCCCATGAACTTAACCGTGCCAATCAGGCAGTACTTAACGTCTATAACAATGTCAATTCCCAACTGAGAAATGCTACTGACCGGTTCAACCAAAGGACCTTGCCATCTGCTATCAACACGGACTTGCCAGGGATTTTCGCCCAAACCTCCGTGGCAAGGGAGTGAGGCCAAATTTCCATAACTTTAGACAGCATCGGTGCATCACATTCAAAATAATAGATATTTCAGCATTCTTTTTCCGGGAAAATGCTAGTTGGATTTGGTTTGTGGGAAGGGGCTTAGCTAGTTGTCATTTTCCTGAAACGCCCGTCATAAGCTAGTAAAAACATCTAGCACGGGAGGGAATTACATGAACATTTATGAACGGGAATCCAGGGCAACCCATAGCACGTCGAGCATCCTTGGGCATCATCAAATCAGCATGAAAGAGCGCAAGCTTCTGGAAATCACCGGCATCCGCAAATTGCTGGCTTTTGATTCCGAATTGTTCACCATCGAAACAACCATGGGGGTCCTTAGCGTTAGGGGAAATGATCTGGAACTGAAAAACCTGGACTTGGAAAAAGGGGAATTGGCGATTATCGGGCACATCACCGGTTATGAATACGACGACATCCATCTTGTGAACGGGTCAGAGTCCAAAGGGATTTTGAGCAAACTTTTTAAATGAACCTGCACACCCAGTTCGACTTATTCATACACATGATATTGTACGGTGCATTCATCGGAATCACCTACGATGGCGTCAACATCATCAAGGGCGACATGCGCCACAAGCCAAACCGCGTCATAACCATGGTCATCTATTGGTCGATCCTCGTCCCCCTTACTTACCTCTACCTTTACAATGTCAACCAGGGACAAATGCACATGTTCGTCTTTGTGTCCCTTTTTATTGGCAATGGGCTGTATTTTAAGCTCATGAAGCGGCAATTTCGAAATGACTTGGAAATGCTGGGGAAAAACATCTATTTTATCCTGGGCGTTATTAAAAAAGTTGCCAATGTGATAATTATTTCGCCGATACTGTTTATTTATCGCCTGTTTTCTGATATAATTAAATGGATTCTTAAACTCTTAAAGTTTATCTTTGTCACGCCTTTAGTTAATTTGGGAAAATGGGGTTCAAAAAAGAAGGTGAATAAACGTGTCAAGAAAGCTAACGGTCATCAAGAAGAACAAACAACGGAGACGTGAAATGTTTCTCAGGCGTGTGGTTACCCTGATGTTGTTTTTCGGGACTTTCGTTGGCGCTGGGATTTTCACCTATGCCAACCGACTGGAAAGACTGCGTGCCGCCGAAGAACGGCTGGCGCATTATCAACAGCAGTATCAAGCCATCCTTGATTTGAATGCCTATTATCAGGCCCAAATCAACATGCTTGAAGACGAGGACTTCGTCGCAATGCTGGCTCGTGAACGTTTTTTCAAATCCCTGCCAGGGGAAATCATCTTTAGGACTTCCACCGACTCAGGACCAAGGTGGGAAACAGAATCAACCGTTTATGAGTATCACGAAGATTAAAAAATAAAGTAAAAACTACAAGGAGGATTTGCGATCTTTATGTCAATTACAGCTGGTCAGAAACTTAATGGTAAAATCACGAGTGTAAAAAAGTTCGGTGCATTCGTGGAGTTGGAAAATGGTAAATCAGGTTTAGTCCACATCAGTGAATTATCCGACAAGTTCGTTGAAAAAGTGGAAGATGTCGTGAGCGTAGGCCAGGAAGTCACGGTCCGCGTCAAAGAAGTAACAGCGGAAGGGAAAATCAACCTTTCAATGAAACCGGAGCGTCCCGCACGCCCACCAAGACCAGCTTTCGATATGGATAAAGGCATTGCTAACTTCCTAAAAGAGAGCGATGAGAAGCAAACCACTTTGAAGAAAAATATGAAATCCCAACGCCGCCGCTCGAACTAGGCAACTTGGGTTAGGGTCTGCCTTGGCAGGCTCTTTTTTTATGGATTATGAAAATGCAACTGTTATAGATAGAAATTATCAACGTACAAAAAAGCAGTAGTACGGTATTTCGTACCTACTGCTTTTTATAACCGGATTCCATGTTTTTCAATGAATACTTTGTTTTGTTCATAGTCCGTCAACCACCCACAGGTCTTATAAATCTCTAACAACTCCACCAGTCGCCCGTAATCATACAAGCCGTTACCGATTTTGAAGCAAGCCACTTGATAAATAATTTGAGATAAAACTGAACCAGCAAGACTATTTTGGTCAATGCTGCTTTGCTCTGCTTTTTTTGAATATTCTAACGAGTAACGCAGGTATTCCGGGAAATCCAAAGCATAAATTGCCAGGTTGAGGATAAGTGCAGTCCCCACTAGCTTATGTTTATAAAAATCATAGTGCTCATCAAGGGTCGTCACTCCTTTTTTGACGAGGGAGAGAGCATCTTTTATTTCAAAAAGAAACAGGCACTGGCTTAGCAGGATTAGGTCATAAAAGAAAAAACTATTGGATGTTAGCAAATATTCCTTAACGGATGTGATTTCTTTACGTGCGGCTTCGTAATCGTTATTGGTGTTCAATAACGTAATATTGGCTTGTGCCATAGCAGCAGTGTGTAAAAAAAAGACAGTCCCCTGAGTTTCGTATAAATTCAGGGCTTTTTTCTTGATTTTTTTCAGACCATCTAAATTACGGCGGGCAATATTCCAGGATAAATCTAAGGATAGGATTTCCCGGATGGATATATGCTCATTATCCATTAAGTAAAAAAATTCCTCTGTCGAAATGTTTCTTTCGTTTAATAGCACGAGTAATTCTTCCAAAGGCATGGATTTCTTCCCGCCTTCATAAATCCCCAGCTGCCTACGGCTTCCCAAATCTTGAATGAATTCCTCTTGAGTCAGTTTTTTTCGTTTACGGATTTCTTTAATGGATAATCCAATGGACTCCCTTAAGTTGGCTAAAATCTCGAGTAATGTTTCTTCCATTGCTTTCATCCCCTTGGATGTTACTATTTTATAACTATAGTACCATGAAACCTTACCAAATGTAAACGCTGTTGCATTTATTTTGTCGATTTGTCCAAAAAATGGGATATAAAAAAAGTTTCGCTCATAAAAATGGCGTTTTCTAAAGTCGATTAATTTCCGTGTTATAATAAGCGTAGATTTACAGGGGAGTATCTTTAAGATATATTCTTCTGGTGAAGGGAATGGGCTAGGGTCATCTCAGAATCTTCGCAAGAAACGAGTTTATGAGGAGGTGACGGAATGACTTTACTGAATTGGTTTTACCCTCGCTTATTCCCTTGGGTCTAAGGGGGATGGCTAACTTTCTCTTTTGAGCGAGTTGGCTTGTTTCAGAAGAATAAAAATTAATGATTCCCAACGGGGAGAAAAAGGAGCTAAAAAACTATGAAAATTAAACTTGAGCAAGTGAAAGAAAACATCAAACCCATTTTGGCAACACTTGTTGCCGCATTCGCATTAGTTTTTGTGTTGGGTTCTACAACAGCTAGTGCAAGTAGTAATCCGCAGTGGAGAAGGGTTCATCGGGATATTAATCCTGTCACGCAAGTTGTTCCGAATATCGTCACTTATTACCAAAATGGTTGGAGTGGAACATTGCATAGGGAAGCTGGGACTGTCGACCTTGGTGGCTCCCGTTTTAGGTTTTTCTTTAGTGGTTGGGTAGGAAGATAAAACCATAAAACAATCGAAGGGGTTTATCGCATCTTTTTTTAAAAAATGTGATAAGCCCTATTTGACTTTATTCATGACTAATATAATCACTTTAGAGGAGAGAGCGCATGAAAATCAGACGATTCAAAACGACCACCGCCTTGCTAATTCCCTTACTCCTAGGCACGATAATTTCAGCATCATTATTCATCGTCCAACTGACATCCAACATCAACGCAGAAATTGAAAATGCAACACTACCGATTCTGACCATCGGGATGGACGAAGATGCGGTGTTAGGTTACTTAGGAGTGGAATCGGGAGAGTTTAGAGAGCAATACCATGTCCCCCTGACATCCGAAATATTCCAAAGAATTTCAGACCTCACATATGTTCAGCAAGCAGAATTTGACCAAATCCAACGTTTTTTCAGTCATGAATTGCAGAACCTCTTACCCATGGCTTTTAATCCTCACGCTCCAGAAATTACGGAACCCTTGGCTAACTCATTTGAAGTCTACGGGGTGCAGTCCCCAGAATTTTTATTTTTGCAACAAGGGGTTGTTGAACTTTCCGAAGGGCGTTCCTTTTCACAAGAGGAAATAGAAAATAGTGACGGAGCACCAGTAGCCATTATTTCCCGCCAATTTGCCACCCTAAACAATTTAAGCTTAAATGGGACTTTCACATTGGATAATTCCCTGTATATTTTCGATTGGGCGACAGAAATGGAACTTGGCTTTTTCTCACTTTTCCGGGAAGACAATTTGGTTGCCACACAGCCTAAAACTTTTGAAATTATCGGGATTTTTGATTATCTTACTCCTGATTCAGCAGACAGAGGTAGAATGCAAATTGATGAAAGCACCATGAAAATGGAAATGAATGGCCTAATTTTTGTCCCTCATCCCGTCATTGAACAAGCGAGGGAGTTCCTTCAGTCGTATTCACCCACGGAAAGAAGTTTAAGGGACGACACCTCATTGTTTTTATTGAACAATTTTTCGTATATGACTAGTTTTTTGGAAGCGGCTGAGGAGATTTTACCGCCATTTTATAATTTATTTAACCGCTTGCATTTTCAAGACCGCTTTGAATTTTTAGAAAACCACCGTCAGCTTTGGCAGATGGAAAGCCTGGCTGCATTAGTTTTAATTTCAACAAGTATCCTAGCTTTCATTGTCTTGATATTTACTCGAAAAGACGGATTAATTGCTTCATTGGTTGGTTTTTCCATCGCTTTATTTTTGGGCTATCAAGCAGCCAACTTCTATTTAAGCAGCCAAGGGATATTCTCTGCGCCCTCCATTAACGAATCCGCATTCCTTTGGGTGAATTTCATTGACTTTTTCTTTGCCCAGGAACTGCTTTGGGACGAACTTTATTTGAATCATAGCGGATGGAACCTCCAATTTTTAGGGATGTATACCCTTATCGCAGCAGGGATTTTACTGGCAAGCCAAATTGCGGGACGTTTAATCCCATTCAAAAAAACGAAGGCAAAGGGGTTGGAGCATGGGAACCTTAAAAAGAAGTTTAATTAGCCTTGCCCGGAATTACAAAAAAAGTGCCGCTTTCTTCGTGATGGCTTTTATTCTTGGGAACCTGATTGTGGGGGCTATGGGAATTCAGCAGGCAGTCGTCAGTTCCCATCGGAATCTGCGGCGGATGCTGCCACCGGTTGTGACCATCCAACAAGACAGGGCTGCCACGGAGGAGTGGGAACTCACTGAAGAAGAATGGATTGCGTGGAATATTTCGAGCATGATTACCCCTGAAATGGTTGAGCGGCTGGGAAGCCTGCCTTATGTTTCTGAAGTGGAAAATACCTTGGTGGCAACCATGTATAACCGCCAGCTGGAGTTGGTTGGGGATGCACATGGTATGGTGGATGCGGGGAACCAGCCCATTCAGGTCAAGGGGGTGAACCGCCCTCAATTTGGCGACTTGAATGCGGGGCTAGTCAACATTCTTTATGGACGGACATTATCTGAATCCGAATTGGAGTTGGAAGGGAATCAAAGTTATGCCCTGATTTCCCGTGAATTTGCCCAGCTGAACCGCCTGATGGTGGGTTCCCGCTTCCAGTTGGAAAACAACACCTACGAGCAACACGCCATCCGTCCCGCCGGGTTTACTTTTTATGCCGACGAGGACATCCGTTATCAGGAAATCTACGAGTTGGAAGTCATCGGGATTTTTGAAGTGGGGCGGGGGATTACCACTGGCGACGAGTGGATGGACTCTATGCTGGAATGGGAAATCACCAATCAAGTGTACGTCCCATTTGACTTGGCGGGTCGGGCATGGAATTTCAACATGATGGAAAATGTCCAAATGATGTATAACCTTAACCCAAACATGGACATCGCCACGGCGATTCAGGCACGCAACGACAACGGCATTCTGGGGGAGTTGCTGTTTTTGCTCCACGACCCGCTGTACATCGAGGATTTCGCCCAGGAATTGTCGGAAATCGTGCCTGCCGGATTCTGGTATGTCCAGGACTTGTCCAACAGCTTTGCGGATATGGCCAATGCCATGGAAAATATGCTCTGGATTGCCTCCCTTATTCAAAACGCATCCCTAGTGGCATCCATACTTATCTTTACGTTGCTGATTGTATTCCTCTTACGGGATCGGCAGCAGGAAATAGGGATTTACCTGGCACTTGGAGAAACTAAACTGAAGGTATTTTTGCAATTCTTATGGGAAATCCTCATCTCGGGGGGCATCGCCATCGGTTTGTCCCTGCTATCAGGAAGCTTCCTGGCAAGCGCCTTGTCAGAAACCTTGCTCCATCAGGAAGTAGTGAGCCAACAGGCTACCCGCCAAATCGCCCAGCAACAAGAAGGCAGCATCTTCGTCCCAGGATTTGAAGTCATGGGCTGGTTCTCCCCAGGATATTTCACCGTCGAAGAAATGATGGAAAACTACCAATTCGACCTTCCCCCCACCGTCATCCTCCAGTTCCTAGCCAGTGGCTTCGCCCTCATCCTCTTGTCCGTAACGTTATCGAATGCCTACCTCATAACCTTAAATCCCAAAAAGTTGCTCATGTAGCATAAATCCCAGGACCCTTTTCGGTCCTGGGATTTTTTAGTTAAAGAATAAAAAGCGACATGGAATAATACGAAATGTGTTATAATAGGCTTAAGAAAAAGAGGTGATTTGGATGGCTGGAAAAATTGAATTGGCAGTCCCGACAGAGATGATTCCTTTTATACCGGTGAACGATTCTCGAATGGAAAAGGTACAACAGGCAATGCTTCTGTACCCCTATATAAAAAATGAAACGATTTCTCATGGGAAAGCAGCGGAGATTTTAGGAATTAG
The DNA here is from genome assembly GCA_009787345.1 of Turicibacter sp. Lineage (GTDB taxonomy): Bacteria > Bacillota_I > Bacilli_A > MOL361 > Turicibacteraceae > WRGF01. The sequence goes on along the minus strand of WRGF01000208.1, from coordinate 23,735 downwards.
CAAGATGGAACTGATTGAAATTTACAGCGAAATGGGCATTGATTACATTTCCATGGATTATTCCGAAATCGAAAAAGAGATTGCGACTTATCAGCGGTTAAAAGGTAAACGTTTATGATTGTCGTATCGGATACTACGCCAATTATTTCTTTAATACGGGTGGATAAACTGAATCTTTTAGAGAAACTATTTGATACGATTGTCATCCCTGAAAAAGTATTTGAAGAACTTACTTTAAACCCTGAATATGGAAGGGAGGCTGAGTTGGTTAGGAAAACTTCATTCTTAGAGATTGTTCCTGTGACCAATCAAAAAGCTGTGGCTATTTTGATGAAAGCAACTAACTTGGATATAGGCGAGAGTGAGGCAATTGTTCTTTCCGAGGAGTTGGCGGCGGATGTGATATTAATGGATGAAAAGAAGGGGCGGAGAATTTCTGCAAGTATTGGTCTTGAAATCATGGGAACGGTCGGTGTATTGATCAATGCCTTAGCGGAGGGTTTTATTACACCATCTGAAGCCGTTGAGTGTTTGGATACGATGCGAAAAAGCGGGATTAGGATTAATGATGCCCTGTACTCCAAAGCGATTTTAAATTTAATGAATATCTGATTGCTTTCCCAGCGCCCTTTTCGGTCCTGGGATTTTTTTTGGCTTCTGCTACCCTATATCCCTTGATTGAAATGGAGTTTTCAATTTTTCCTTTCTATAATATAAGGTGCACCCCGTACCTATGTCCTATTTTATCCCCAGCAAAATCTGCCATGGGCAAACAAATTCCATCATTTAGGGGAATTTAACCTTCTATTGTATGTCCGTACTGGATTTTTTATTCAAAAATTTTCGGTGGGTCGGTCCGTACCTACGCATTTCGAGGGGCGAATGCTGACGGATGGGGACGGACAGTGAAAAAACACCCCAACTGGTGGCGAAGTTGTGGATAAATTGTTTTTCGAAAGAGTGAATCAGGCTGATAAACTGACAAAATTATGGCTTGTTAGGTGGTATTATTAACTCACAGAAGACGAGGCGGATGAATCGGTACGTATGGCTTGGCTTGGTTTTCGGCAAGAGGATTTCCACTGAAGTCCCTTTGCCGAAAACCTGTGACTACTGCAACGTATCCGGTCCCCCTTATAAAGAAGGAGGAATGAAGGATGGAAATTGTTTCTCGCATGAAACGTACGGTCGGCTCGAAGCCAAAGAACGAGGCTCGCCAAAAACTTGGTTTTTACCTTGTGAGCCAGATTTTCACCCAGCTTATCAACTTTCAACAGTTGGTACGCTCCATGGGCGAATTCATCGGTCACGGTAAAATGTTTCGCTCGGACATCTTGTTGGACGCTGTGGGCCTTGCCCTTGAAAGCATGATCCAATCACTGATGTACGACCGCTACGATTTCGAAGCCCAGCGCACCCGCATTCAGGATGAGCTGGAAAACCTGAACATCTTTGCACAGGAAATCAAGATCAAAAGCCTCTACCCGAGGACAATCAAGTTGGATCTTGTGGTAAATTCCCCCCCGAAGGACTTAACGATTCTGAGTTTGGAGGCGCTACTGGAAAGTGTGCTGAACGAGCCCCTGCGAGTTGTCGTGGAAAGCAGAAAATCGCGCCAGACCCGGATCAAAGTGTATAGCTCCAACTTGTTCAAGCTCAATCACAGCGTTTCGTATGTAGGCAAGGACGGAAGTAAAATCTCCGGCGACTCCTACCTCTGCGAAAATTTCGCTAACGGGCAAACACTCCTAGCCATAAGCGATGGCATGGGGAATGGGGAAATCGCCCATAAGGAAAGTTCCGAAGCTTTAAAGATCATCAAATGCCTGCTAAGTTTCAATGTGGCACCTAAAAAGGCCATTCAAACACTACAGGAGCTTAAGCAGAATTCCAATGCAGATGAAAGGTTCTTCTCATTAGACCTTTGCATGATCGACCGGGAACGTTCGCGGGCTACCTTCTACAAAAAAGGGGCGACACCGACGTTCTTGGTGAGAAACGACCAAATTGAGATGATTAACCTATCGCAATTGCCGGTAGGCGTCATAAATGATCAACCCATCGACCATTTTACGGTGTCGCTGGAAGAAAATGACGTGCTGGTTATGTGCAGTGACGGCATCTTCGAGCAATATCCCGACATGGCCGATTTACAGCGGCTGATCCTCGAGCATGCGGGCCAATCCCCTAAGCTCATGACCAAAAGCATCCTGCAAGCGACAGTAAACAAGCACCGCGGGAAAATCAAAGACGACATGCTGGTTTTGGCAGTCGAATACCTAAGGACCGAAGTGGTCCAGCATAAAATCGCATAGGAGGTGGCTCATGGTGAGAACCAGGGCTGGGCAGTGCCCGGCATAACCGACCAGCTTGCCCATTTGCAAGCAAAAACTACCCATTTGTAGGACGAATTACCTTATACCCGCATCACGGGCAGTGTAAAGAAATTGCCCACACGCAGCCCAATTTAAAGCAATGCCAATTAAGACCAATTAAGACCAAGTTTTGACCTGTTTAACTAAACCAACCGCTGCTGGATTTCCTGACCGAAAAGCCGGCAGGCGCTCCGAAATGCCGGGTGCTTCCACTGACCCAGGAACACCCAACTAACAAACCATGTTTAACAACAACACGGGTGGGGTTTTTTGACCCAAAAACCTACCCACACGGCATCGGGCTTACTGACCCAAAGTCCCTATGCAGCCCGCAGGCTTCCCCTGACCCAGGAAGCGGCATACCAAAACGAATTACCGGGAGTGCTTTCCCTGACCCAGAAAGTTGCGCCCAAGCATTTTGTCGGCGATGGCAAAGACCAGTATGCATTAAAAATAAAGACCTTGCATTGCCCAGGCCTTGCGAGGTAAACTTTAAGAACCGAATCCAATAGAGTCCAAGAGAATCACACGTTTCAAGGAAATTAAGTGAATTGAATAAAAGAGGGGACGCATTAGCTGATAATGCGTTGAAGGGGACGCTAGCCGTCAAACATGACAACTGAATAAACACCGTTTTAAAAAAGCTGCCTTTATGGATGAGCGATACAGCTGACCATCCTGCGACATCGAACCGGCAGCATCACCAAGCGTTGCCACAGCTCCGAAAACATTTCGGACATACTCAGACAAATAATAAATTTATAATTTCAACCAACCAATCTGCTTTGAAATAGTGCTAAAACCTTTAGCCGTGTTCGGAAAATGTGAATCATGAAGAATTACCCAGATTATTGTTTAAATGTTACGGAAATTGACAAAAATCAAGAGAAAGACCGTGTTGCCAATCCAATAACAAATCGCCCACGGGGCGGTTAGCAAGGCCCGCATTCGCGGCTAACCCAAAAAGTTGAGGGATATTGAAAAAGGACTTGTTATCCAAGGAGATAACCCCCTAAAAAATTCCAAGCCAAAATGAACCCCAAGTCCTACGAGGGGCCAGGTTAGGTGAAACCTTCCTGAAGTGCCCAGACCCGGGCAAAGTGAAACTGAAAACAACCGCAAGCAAAAAAATAAAAGCCAACCCCTCTTTAAAGGCCTGAAGTGGGGAAGGCATCCCGGATTGGTGCATCAATCTGGGAGAATCGTTAAAAAAATGACATCGCCTTTTGCGAGACGTTACAAAGCTCCTCATCCGTCTAGGTTCAGGCCGGGATGAGGGGTTTTACCATTTTTCAACACGATTTTAGTGTTGAGCCGATAGGCGAGTGGCAAAATGGGCTCAATACTAAAGTTTGTTAATGAATAGTTTACAAAGGTGGCGTATAATTTATTTGTGTTTACGGGAAAAACGGTTATAATAAAAAGTAACAGTTTTTTTTATGTGAGGAGATTAGGCATGGAAAGAGTCATAATGGAGGCCATTGCGAAATACAATTTATTTGACACCGATGAATTGCTCGTCATTGCTGTTTCCGGTGGCGCTGACTCCATGATGCTCCTTCATGTCCTGGCCCATAGGGGCTATAACTTATTGATCGCCCATGTCAACCACCAAGTGCGGCCAGAGTCTGCCCTGGACCAAAAACTGGTTGAGGAAACAGGTGCAAAGCTAGGGATTCCAGTCCATGTCCACCTGCTTCCGCCCGTTCCCCGAAATGAAAATTTCCATGCTTATGCCAGGCGCGGGCGGTATGATTTTTTTGCCCGCCTTGCTAAAGCCCATGGGAGCCGCTGCATGGTGACGGCCCATCATGGGGATGACCACATGGAAACCGTCGTCCAACGTTTTTTGCACCATCAATCCGCCAGCGGGCTCATAGGCATCAGGCCCCTCACGCAATATGCAGGAATCCATGTTACCCGCCCCCTCATAGGACTTAAAAAGTCTGAGATTTATGAGTATTGCAACGAAGCGGGCATCCCATACCAGGAAGATGCTTCCAATGCCAACGATGCCTACACGAGAGGCCGGATACGGCACCAAATCCTGCCAAGCCTGTTACAAGAAAGCCCCATGCTTTTTAGCCACATCCGGTCACTTTCGGATGGGGTTTCGGAAGATGAAGCTTATTTTTCAGGGGTGGTGGATGGGCTCTTAGAAAAAACCGAGGCAATTGAGGGTGGCTGCCAGATGTCTAGGAAGTGGTTGTGTGGGTTGCCGCCTGCTTTATCCAAGCGCCTAATCAAACGGGTGCTGGCAGGCCTTGGCATCCAGGATTTCACTAGCAACCACCTGTCGGAAATCCTGAGGCTGGCGCGGCTTGGAAACCCGAATGTGGGCTACGCCCTCCCAAAAGGGGCCTATGTGCTTTTTGCTTATGACCAGGCGGAAATTTTGACAAAATTACCCAAAGCCTTGGCTTATGACTTGGAGTTGGCCCTGAATGGTGAAGCCGTACTCCCAAACGGTGCGTCATTGGTAATAAATTACAAAAAAGACATCGAAATTAGGGCAAAAAGTTGCATCAACGAAGTTCATTTGTGTTATAATGAAATAGAATTGCCACTACGGGTCAGGACACGAAAAAACGGAGACCGGATACACCTTATGGGTGGCGGGACAAAAAAAATCAAAGAGATTATGATTGAGGCGAAAATCCCTAAGAACCTTCGGGGGGAATGGCCCATCATAACAGATGCCAGCGATCGGATCCTTTGGCTGCCGCTTTTGAAAAAAACGGCCGCTTGCCGCGACATTGCCACTGGCGACATGATAACACTGGTATACAGACATCTTGGAGGGAGCTTAATAAATGCACAGTGACATCAAAGAAATTTTAATATCGAAGCAACAAATCGAAGACAAGGCCATCGAATTGGGGAACATCCTCAGCGAAGCGTATTCCGGGAAACAACCGATCCTTTTAGGTCTTTTAAAAGGCTCCGTCATGTTCATGGGCGACTTGATGAAATCCATCGAAGTCCCGGCCCAAATCGAGTTCATGGACGTTTCCAGCTACCATGGGGCTACTTCTTCGGGGCAGGTGAAAATCTTAAAGGACCTAGACGTTTCCGTCGAGGGGCGCCACGTCCTGATTGTGGAGGATATCGTTGATACTGGATTCACTTTGAGCAAGGTCATCGAACTCCTCAAACACCGCGGGGCTTCTTCCGTCGAAGTCGTTACCCTTTTGGACAAGCCTGAAGGACGCGTGGTCGAAATGAAAGCCAAGTATGTGGGGTTCACGATCCCAAAAGCTTTCGTAGTCGGTTACGGCCTGGATTACAATGAGTTTTACCGGACCCTTCCTTACGTAGGGATTCTTAAAGAGCAGGTCTATACGAAATAATGCTCTTTTCCTGCGTTGCTGTAAAGGTATATTAAAGGGGCTTTAAACAGATAGAATGAAAGAGGTGCGAGAATGCCGAATCCTAAAGAAAACTTTAAAAAGAAGGGCAGGTTAAATAAAAACGGCCCTCAAAATATTGGGGTGTATTTGGTTTTATTTATTGTCCTGATTGGTTTGTACGTATTTTTCCTGACTGGACTTGATAACCAGCCAGAAATCCTGAACCCATCATTTAATGACTTCCTGACCCAAGTGAGCGAAGGGAACGTCAGCGAGATTTACCACAGCCCGATTGACGGGGATGCCAATGCGAACCTGACCAGGCTGACGGGGGAAATGCTTAACACGGATGGGATTGCCCAGCAGTTCCAATTGGATATTTCCAATGACCAGATGATGGGCATTACCAATGTAGCCCTTGGCAGCGAGGTTCCCCTTCGGGCGCAAACGGCTTCGTCCATGAGCGGGATTTGGAACGTGATTTCTTATGGCTTCCTAATGCTTCTTTTCTTAGGGGTCATCATGTTCATGTTCCGGTCTGCCCAGCGGGGGAACAACAAGGCTTTTGATTTCGGGAAAAGCCGTGCGAAACTGTCCAAGCAAGAAGGGATTTCGTTCGAGGACGTCGCTGGAAACGATGAAGAAAAAGATGAACTGGTAGAAGTCGTCGATTTCTTAAAAGCACCAGCCAAATACAATGAGATGGGAGCGCGTGTCCCTAAAGGGATTTTGCTTGTCGGTCCTCCGGGGACGGGTAAAACTTTGCTAGCCCGTGCTGTTGCCGGTGAAGCGGGAGTGCCATTTTACTCCATTTCAGGTTCCGATTTCGTTGAGATGTTCGTAGGGGTCGGCGCAAGCCGTGTCCGCGACATGTTCCAAACTGCGAAAAAGACGGCACCATGTATCATTTTCATAGATGAAATTGATGCGGTCGGACGTCAGCGCGGGGCTGGTATGGGTGGAGGCCACGATGAACGTGAGCAGACACTTAACCAGTTGCTGGTTGAAATGGATGGTTTCGGACCAAACTCCGGTATCATCGTTATTGCAGCAACTAACCGTCCAGACGTATTGGACCCAGCACTTCTTCGCCCGGGTCGCTTTGACCGCCAAATCACCATTGGCCATGCTGATGTCAAAGGCCGCGAAGCCATCCTTAAAGTCCATGCCCGTAATAAAAAATTGGCTGAAGAAGTACGCCTTTCAGATGTTGCCAAGCGTACCCCTGGATTCTCCGGTGCGGACCTTGAAAACTTACTGAATGAAGCGGCACTTTTAGCAGCACGCGATAACCGTAAAAAAATCCAAATGCACGACATTGATGAAGCCACAGACCGCGTCATGATGGGGCCTGCCAAGAAATCAAAAGTATTCTCCCCTCGCGAGCGCCGCGTCGTTGCTTATCACGAAGCCGGGCACGTTGTTGTAGGGCTTAAGCTTGACAATGCTGAAATTGTCCATAAAGTAACCATTATCCCTCGTGGGGAGGCTGGCGGTTACGCCATGATGCTTCCAGAAGAGGAAACTTACTTATCCCGCAAGCAAGATTTGCTGGACCGCATTACCGGCCTATTAGGTGGGCGTGTTTCTGAGGAACTTACTTTCAATGAAGTAACAACAGGTGCCCATAATGACTTCCAAAAAGCCACTTCCATTGCCCGTGCCATGGTAACGGAATATGGGATGTCAAGCCTAGGCCCAGTCCAATACGAGCAACGCGGCGGGTCTGTCTTCTTAGGGCGTGACTACAACAAAGAGAAAAACTTCTCTGACCATGTGGCACACCAAATCGATGATGCCGTCCGTGAAATCATCAGCGAATGTTATGAACGTTGCCGTAAAGTATTGCAGCAGCATTCAGCCCTAGTAAAATTAGTTGCCGAAACGCTTCTTGAAGTTGAAACACTGACGAAAGAGCAAATCGACGAATTAGTGGAAAAAGGCAAGTTGGTCGATACCCTTTACTCCACACCGGAAAACGTTAAGACAAAAGTCAACATCGGTTCTGTACCAAGCGCTTTGGGTCAAAAGAGCAGCGAACCGGTTGTCGACCTTAACGAAGCTGTTGAAGAGGAAGTAGCGGAAGAAGAAGCTGAAGCAGAACGTTTGAAAACCTATTTGGCTAACGACGAGCCTGCCTCAGAGCTTCGACCACTTGATTCTGATAGCGAATAATTAACGGGGGGTGCTGCATTTGCGGCATCCCTTTATATTTTGGAGGTAAATATGAAAGATTACTTAGTAAAAGCATTGGGATTCAACGATGAAATACGTGCCATGGCTGTGTCGTCGACACAACTAGTTGATGAAGCACGCCGGCGCCATAATTGTTGGCCAACAGCATCTGCGGCATTAGGCAGGACACTGACTGTTGCCACTATGATGGGAAGCCAGCTCAAGGGGCAAGAAACCATCACCATCCGCATTAACGGGAACGGGCCTATTGGGTCAATCGTCGTCGATGCCGATTCCCATGGAAATGTGCGAGGGTATGCAGCCAAGCCTGGTGTCCATTTCCAGTACAATTCAGGCAAACTGAATGTAGGGATGGCAGTAGGGACAGACGGCGTGCTGTCCGTGACAAAGGACTTAGGCCTTAAAGACTTCTTTACGGGACAGGTACCCTTGCAAACAGGTGAAATTGGCGATGATTTCACTTACTACTTTGCGGCTTCCGAACAAATTCCTTCTGCGGTAGGGCTTGGTGTCTTGGTGGAAGCTGATAACAGCGTCCGTGCCGCAGGTGGCTTCTTGATCCAAGTGCTTCCAGGAGCAAGCGAAGAAACCCTGACTAAGCTCGAAAATGTGCTAAAAACCATTAAACCCGTTTCAACTATGATTGATGAAGGTTACACCCCAGAGAAAATTATTGAAACAATCTTCGGTACAGACCATAAAATTCTGGATCGCCACGACGTTAAATTTGAATGCCACTGCTCAAAAGAAAAATTTGAAGCGGGCATCATCAGCCTTGGAAAAGATGAAATCCAAAGCATGATTGACGAAGATAATGGTGCCGAGGCAGTCTGCCATTTCTGCATGGAAAACCATCACTTTGATGCCGATGAACTGGCTAAGTTAAAGGAACAAGCATAGCAAACAAAAAAACCTCACCAACTTTGTTAAAGCTGGTGAGTTTTTTTGATTGAAGGAATAAAAATCTAGGCAGTCATCTTCTTGCTAGTGTCGCCGCGAACACGGCGGAAAGTCAAAGGGGTCATTCCCGTTAGCTTTTTAAACGCCATGTTGAAGTAGTTTTGGTTGTTGAACCCTACGGCGAGGGCAATATCAAGGATTGAAAGCCGGTTTTCAAGCAAAAGCTCTTTGCTCTTTTCGATGCGTACTTCGTTGACAAGCTGTGAAAATGTCTTTCCTAGTTCTTTTTTCAAAACGCTGCAAAAATAGCATTTGTTTAATTGAAAATGAGCAGCGACCTCTTCTAAAAGAAGAGGTGTCTTATAATTTTGCCTGATGTAGGCAGATACCCTAATGCCATAATTTTTTTTCCCCGGAATTAGGGGCAAGTCCATCATGTCTCTTTCCATCTCTGTTTCCCCTTTATAAAAAATGTTGATAGGCGTTAACAGACGCATTTGATACGAAGTGCATAAAATCCGTTTTTTTGCCTCTTTATGATTATAACTTATTGATTAATAAATGGTATGTGATAAATGTGTGAATTACGAATAAAATACGGAAAGTGCTTTATTTTGGCATAATTTAAGGTTCAAGATGTTATAAAAACACCCCTTTCGGAAAAAATATGCTAAGATGCTTATTTTTCAGCCTGGGTAGAATGAGAGGGGGCCCACTTGGAATAGGTTTAAGGATAACGGAGGGCAAAAGCTCCTGAAAGCTGAATCCCAACTGGTTGAAATTACCGCTTATATTTCCTTGCCTCCTGGACATCTTAATAAAGACCAAAGCGTTGGTCAAATTACCCTAGAAAGAAGGGATTCACCATGGCTACAATTAAATGTATCATCAAGAATTGTTCTCATAATGAGTCTGGTCATTCTTGTGGATTGCCGGAAGTCATCATCGGGACACATGAGGCAAACCCAACACAAGTTGAGTGTACGGATTGCCAATCCTTTGAATTAGACAAATAGGGTAACGCGAGTTAGGCAAACACAAAAAAGAGCTGAGGCTCTTTTTTGTGTTTGCCTAGTAAATGAGGGTAGTATCTCATGATGAAATGACTGATTTCCCCTTGAAAACACGGAGGTTATTTCCCGGGAAACAAATAATTCTTTAGCTCGACCTTCTACACTTGACTTTAGGAAGTGCCCAACAAATAATGGGACGTATTATTTAAAAAAAGTATCCAGCTGCGGGGTTTGCGGCTGGCTACTTTACGGGTTTTAATAATCAATCCCTGCGGCCAAGACATTTTGTGGGTCGTCGGCGGAAGCGTGGCTGATGGCGTAGGTCATATGGCAGTGGGGACACTCATCGATGAGCACTTTTTTCTCGTATTTTTCGCCGCAGGAGCATTGGACGTAGGTTTTTTGGGGCATCGGCGTGTCGCCCAATCCGACGTCCCGCACTTTATCAGCGACCTCCATTCCAGGCTCGAACTCGCTTCCATTTCTCATAATCACCGTTTCAGACATGTTTTCCACTCCTTTTTTCATAGTATGCCCCAAAACTCAAAGGAATTTCCAGACAATGGCGTATGTTTATAATGAAAGGAGTGACAATTATGAATCTGCTCTTTAAACTGAACACCGAATTGCCCACCGCCAACTTTTTTTCAGCACTTTATGAAGCGAAGCCTTCCCGGCTGGATTTTTCCAACGCCCGTTTCCTGGTACCTGCTACCCTTGCGCCCCTGGCCCTTTATCTTTACGAACACCCACAGACGGCTTTGGTGAATGCTAGCAACGCTATGAAAGGCCATCTGCAAACCTATGGGCTGGTCAAAGGAGGGGAGTCCGTGGGGGAGGGGGTTTTTCCCCTCCATTATTTTAAATGTGGGGATGACGTAGCCCAAAAACTTCGGGATTTCTTGCCAAAGGCCTATCTGATGGCCTACTTAAAGCCGCTTCTCTCACTGTTGGCACCGGGAGCCATCTGCGGTCATTACCCTAAGGGAGGAAAGTTAGCATTCATCAGCATCTGTTCAAGCAGTACCCCGGTCTTAAATGATTTTCGCTGGCACCTGCTCCTTGACGAATTCAATGCGGTCGGCGGAAGGCTAACGGTGCTTCAGGGCGACCGCTTCTTTGATGGCAAAAAAGCGGTTGAAATCCCTGGATGGTACCCTAAAACATGGGTCGTTTTCGCCTTTTTAATCACCGAATTGGGCGAATGACATAAACTATAGTATATCTTGGAACGAGGTGATTTGTGATGAATAAGGGTCCTTGGATGCCAGATGGGCGTCCCGAAAGCCATTTCGATTGCCCCAGTTGCAGCAATCCCCAAAACAGCCCTCAATCCAATAATAACCTGCCTAAAAAGGGGATGGGCAATCATCCGAAAACTAATCTCCGCATGAATCAGGGACGGACCGGTCACGGGAATGGCTTTTCCCTTGGCATAAAACCCGGGCAAGGCAATGGAAATCATGTGGCAAAAAAACGCCATCAGGGAAATAACCAACCTGTTAGTGGAAGCCGTCCCCCTCATGCCCCAAATCAAAAATCCAGCCAAAATCAGATGCGCCCGGGAAATAATCAACCCAAAAACACGGTGCCACGGCAACAGAGTCCCGCCCCTCCCCGAAGCGATGCTTCCAAGCAGGCTTTTACCCCCTTGGAACGAATTGGCATTACCATCAGCAATAAATTGGGGACAGCTTTTGCCCAAAATAAAAGCCGCTATCATGCAAAGCCCGCCGATATAAATAGCCTAGATTGCGGCGACCATGTTTGCGTGGAACGCTACCAACCCATGGCTTATACCCATCATGGACTTTACCTTGGCTTTGGCATGATAATCCATTATGACTTCCAAGAAATCAGGGTCGTCACCATCGACGAATTTTCCAAAGGGCGAAAAATCTACAAAGTCAACAGCCCCATTTCCTATTCCCCGGAAATGGTCCTCGCCCGGGCAGCGACCCGCATTGGAGAAAGGCGCTACAACCTCATGACCAACAACTGCGAGCACTTTGTACGTTGGTGCAGGAATGGTCAGGAAATCCCTATGATGCCCAAAGAAAAGAACGACTGAAATTCGGTCGTTCTTTTCTTTGGGCATCATTAATCTTCAATAACAGAATTGCCATGAAACGGGTTAATTTCTGAACCACTGGTCATATAAAAGCTTAGCCCTGAAACTAGTCCTACAAGCAGCAAAGACAAGACGGTTAATTGTTTAATTTTTTTCATTAGGTAAATCCTCCTTTTTTAAAAAGAATTTGGTGGCTTCTTTGAATTGATGGTTTTTAGCATGAAATTTGGCGCAATAGGTATAAATGTAATTCAAGTCCTCAAAAGCAGAGATGTTTGTAAAATAAGGTTCAACCAGGTTAAATAGTTTTTTATGGCGTTTGTAGTCGCCGCTATAAAGAGCAAGTTCAGCTTTGAAAGAGTCCAGTGTCATTTGGTCCTTTTCCGAGGAGGCAAAAGCACGGGCGCAGATTATGTTGTCATGTGCGCTGGTATAGTCGTTTAGTTTAATAGACGCAGCTATGATTGAGACAAGTATTTGAAACTTGACCTTATCATTCCTTGCAATATCATATGCTAACCTGTAATCGATTAATGCGTCTAGGAATTGCCCGGTTTTCGACTTGATGAAACCTTTTTGCTGGTGGACGACAGCTAAAATAGACATGAAATGATTCGCTTTAACAATTCCATCAAGTTCGTTTAAGGTAGCTTCGCATTCGGAATAAAGTTTGAGGTGGATGCAAAGTGCCGAATAGAGGATAAGGGACCGTGCTAAGAGAAGTGGGTGGTTCATTTTCTCCAATTTCTTTTTAAGTTCCACCACCCCGCTAAAAGCTAGCCCATATTTTTGCAAGCGAAATAAACAGCGCCCCCTTTTAAGGACGAGGTAGCCATCCTCTTCTTCACCATTGCTCAATTCAATTAATTTGTCTAAATGACCTAAAGCTTCTAGCCAGTCGTTATTGACTGCGGAAGTTTCATAAGCAAATAACCCAAAGACTTTAGTTAAGAAAGGCGAGAGTCCTTTCAAATCAATACTCTCTAAAAAAATTGCTTCAAATCCTTCATCTCTATCTACCGTTTGACACCTGATGCCACAAATAGACTCCAATAATTTAAAGGCGACTTCTTGTTCCAAGGAAATGTGTGAATATTTCTTTTCGAGTAAAGCTTCTACCCCATCTAAATCATCTGTGACCAACAAGTGGAACAATTCAGTTAGTTGGCTTTGGATAAATGCTGAATCATCAACTAATAGGAAATAGTCGCGCGGGACTTTAAATACCTCGGATAACTTGCTGACGATTTCAGGAGAAAAATCCAGTTGCCCAGATTCCAACCGTGCGATTTTTGGACGGCTAGTCCAAATAAAATCTGCAAGTATTTGTTGGCTAAGACCATGTTTTTTCCTTAAATAAATGAGACGTTGCCTAAGATGAAACATTTCCCCACCCTCTCTCCAAACGCTTACAATTTAATTATATATAAAATTTCGATGGATTACAAGGTGTAAACTGTGTCTGGAGGGAGTGAACATTCGACAAAAAGCAACGAGATTTTTACTCCATTCAAGTTGTCTAGTAAAAAGTCCTTTTAACATCTAGACAGCAAACGCAGGAAAATGTTATGATGTTCTCAGGCTAAAGATAACGCTTACTGTTGAGGGCGGGTATTTATTCATATGTTGGTTGATTTGCTTATCCTAAGCCGAAAATAAAGTATATGGGAGTGAAAAAATGAATAATGTATTGCGAAACATCAAGGCACCACAAAAGAAATTCACCTTTGCAGGACTCGGTAAAGCCGTGGCATTAGGGGCGGTCATCGGTTTCTTATCCATTCCAACAGCTACCGCATCTGCAACTATTGGGGAAGCAGAATCTACCAGTTACGGAACAAGCATTATTGAAAATGCCAGAAGAACCACACGATCGACCGAAGCCCTTGTAGCCTCCTCAACCCAAATGTTTTTTGTTCATCCCAATACAGGCTCTGTAATGTTGCCAACCGGAACAAGGCTACGCGTTCTTGAATGGAGTTCGATTCACAATGGACTTCACGTACGTGTCTTGAGCGGCCCACACTCGGGTCGAGAAGGGGTGATAAGGAATACGGGTGGCTTGCGTTAATTTGAGAAAATATGATATAAGCGTGTAGGATAGTGTGGGTGCCGACCTTAAATGCGTGCTTTTATTTACATTTCAATGAGGTGGTAAAGGATGAATTATTTAAAGCGGCCGGGTGCGAGTATCAAAAGACAGCCGAAAAAGAGTTTTCTTGTGTTCGTGACTATATTTGTCTTGGGAAGTTCGATGTCGGCTGCCATTTCTTTATGGTTAGCCCTGTCAGCAGCGGCAGGGAGTGTGATTACCCATGTTCCTCCGCTCTCAATATTAACGCCTGATCATAGAGCAACCTGGGATGAAATGGGGGGACATTTTTGGTCAATTGGCAACCGATTACCCCCACCGCTCTCTACAGATGTTATTGCAAAAATCGCAAATCTTTCGTGGGTTCGGAGTTATGATTCCCATTTATCCCATGCGCTTTATGGCCCTGGATTAGATTGGGTTCCCATTCAATTGGATACCAGCAGGCTGCCTTCTAATTGGCCGCATGAAATGTCGGGACTTACTCAATTTTGGGGAGACAATATGTTTCATCACACAGCTACATTTCCAATTTTAGGCGTTTCAAATCCAGATTTAATTGATGTCCAATTGGATTTGGCAAGGATAGCGGAAGGACGTACTTTTACTTCGGAAGATATTTCAGAAGGCAATCACGTGGCAGTCCTACCGTCCCTTTTTGCAAAACGAAATGAACTAGAAGTCGGCGATACGATTACTTTAAGTTCTGTGATTTTAGATACGGTGGCTATGCTTGAAGAAGGAATCCGCCAGGATTTTTATCGCTATTTTGGAGACGAACGGTTTCAAGGACATTATAAAGCATACGAGTTTCAAGTAATTGGAATCATTGAAATATTAAAAGAAGCAAACTACGAAATTCCCAATAGTGAATTGGGGATGTGGTTTACGGAGTTTAGTCGAATGCATAATCAAATCATCGTTCCATTTAATATAGTTGAAAACATATTAAGGGAAGAATTCGAGGCAGCAAAGTCGCATGTTGAAGTAAACCAACAAGAGAATGAAAGGCTAGGATTCAATCAGCACAATGGTAGAGATGATCTTAGTGGCAGGCGCGGTTGGTCAATTCCTCAGACCTTCTTCGTTTTGTATGAGTCAAACTACCTATCCCTATTTTCACAGGAAGCTTCTGAACTTCTACCCGATTTTTATCTTTTGACTGATTTCACACAAAACTACCAAAATATTTTATCAGCTTTGGAGCCGCTAGAAGAACTAGGGATGATGATATTGCAGGGGGCTATCATAGGTAGCGGAATTACGTTAACGCTTTTGGTACTTTTAGTGCTTCAAGACCGAAGAAAGGAGATGGGCTTATACTTAGCGCTAGGGGAAAAAAAGAAAAAGGTCATGGTACAGTTTATCATAGAAATCGTGTTAATATCCAGTGTAGCGATTGGGTTAGCTCTATGGATAGGAAATATTTTATCAACTGAACTTTCACAAGAAATGTTTGAAAGTGCGATTTTAGAACGTGGGCACAGGGACCAATACCACGATTGGGTAACTTTTTCAGCATTAACGAGTGGTCGAGTCGCAATTTTAAATCCTGGTGGGCTAACAACAGAGCAAATGTTTGCATTTTTTGATACCTCCCTAAATTGGAATAAAACACTCACGTTTATAGTGTCTGCTTTAGGCGTTATTTTAGTTTCGATTTTATTGCCAATTTTAAGGATTTTCACTTTAAATCCCAAGAAGATTTTAATGTAAATCCATTTTATACCGTAAAATACTGAAATAACAATAGTTCCGAGTACAATGGATAAAAAAATTTAGCACGTTAGAAGGCGGAATTTTCGTTTACTGACGTGCTTTACTTGGGCTATATAACAAATGATTTATTACCATTGGGGAGGGAAGGGAAATGAATTTTTTTCAGAGGTCATTGTTGTCCATACGAAGGCAAAAAGGAAAAGTATTTTGTTATTTGGGTTGGTTTTTATGTTGGCAGTCGTGTTATCGGGTACAAGTTCGGTCCAACGGGCTATCTTAGCAGCGAAGCGAAGTGTCATACAACAGGTTCAGTCTGTTTCAACGTTGTACTTTGATTTAGCGGCGAATTTTTTGGAAAACGGAGGGAATCGATTTACGATTCCAAAAGAGGTTTTTTAGCCGCAACTTGATTTATGGGGTTTCTTATTGGGACCGCGACCGTTTATCCTTCGGAATGAGGGATTTTGGCGGGGAAACGCCCCGAGCAGGGAGGTATATCGACGGGGAAATGGAGGGCTTCAACGTTAGGGCCATCCAAAATCCCAAGGTATTGGAGCTGGCAATGGGAATTGCTTTTTTGGGAGCGGGACGGACATTTACGGAGGAGGAAATAGAAAATGGCGCGAAGGTTGCTATGATTTCTTCTAAATTAGCCCATTTAAATTCGATTTCCATTGGGGATACCATCATCTTAGAGTCGATTATCCAAGATACGGTTCAAATGCATCAAGAGGGGATAAGGGACTTTGTCCGTGAAAAAGAGAATGCTGCTTTTTATGCACATCATGAAGTTCTGGAGTTTACCGTGATTGGCATTGTGGAACCTCAAGTGGGACAGGATTATGAATTCATGAATGGATTGGAAGTCTGGGAGTTTTCATCAAAAGTGAGGGAGTTTGACCAGTTGCAGAATATGATTCATATCCCATTATCTGTTGGGCAACAGATTTTACAGGCTGAAGTAGAAACGTTGCAAGCCCTTCATCCCAAAAGGCAAAGCGAAAATCAAAGATTGCAAGGCCTGCTTCATGAAGAATGGGCGGAATATCACTGGGAAGCAACTCAGCATACCCCAGTTTTTATCGTCCATCACCCCCGCTATTTAGATGATTTTGCACAAGCCGCAACTTACTTACTGCCCGCTTTTTGGGGAGTGACTGATTTTCGGTAAAATTACCTCTCCATCCTTTCTGCGATGGAACCGCCAGAAGACATTGCCAATTATATTTTTTGGTTGGCTTTAGGTGGAATTTTTCTTACGCTTTCATTGATGATTGCCTTATTTTTGCGGGATAGGAAGGCAGAGTTGGGGGATTTACATGGCTCTTGGGGAAAAGAAATGGAAAGTCATTTGCCAAGTGGTCGGTGAAGTGTTGATGGTAGCGTGCTTAGGGATTGTGTGTTCTTTGTTTGCCTGCAATCAACTGGCGGATAGGCTTTCGTTGGAAATGTTTGAAACGCCATGATGGAAAGAGGGAGCCGAATGGAGTACCATAATGCTGATAGGGGCATAGCAGGAAGCCGGATGAACCTCTTTGTTCCAGGGGAAACCCCTGTTGAAGAATAATTTGAGATGTATGATGCTTCTTTAGATGGGCAAACGTTTCTTATTTTCACGGGGACTTCATTGTTAACCATTTTTATTTCAGCTGCGTTCCCGATTTTACAGGTGATTTGCCTAAATCCCAAGAAAATCCTATTGTGACGTTCCTGGCATCGAAGCCAAAATAGCACAAAAAAAACCTGGCCAGCGGTTCACTGGTCAGGTTTTTTTAATCAACTTATTAGAAGCATCCGTTGCAGATGATAGCTAACAAGATGAAAAGTACTAGGATAAAGCAGCAGTTTCCTTGGAACATGGGTCCACACCTCACATTGATTTAGGATTTTTGGTCACCTTACATGCACGTACAGATTAATGCAAGAAGGATGAAGAAAACAAGGATTGTACAGCAGTTTAAACCGCCGGAATTTCCACCACACATAGTCCGTCACCTCTTCTGTTTTCGAATAGTTGCTAATGGTGGTCGAAATTATCTTATAGGCATCTTAAGCTTAGCCTAAGCAAGAGCAGATAACAGCCAATAAGATGAAGAATACTAGAATTTGACAGCAATTTCCTGACATTTCGATTCACCTCGATCATCTGATGATAGTTGTTGCGAGCGGGTCTTCCTTGTCCACCACAGCAAGTGAAGGTCCGCAAGTTCAAGTTTTTTAAGCAATCGGTAGCTTGACTACCTAGTGTATTTTATGAATCTGCCGACAAGATGTGAGTATTTGGGGGATAATTTTTTCAATGCCCAGATTTTTTGGCGGAATATGCTGAAAAGGTTGGTTGAAATAAAGGGCTTCCTAGTTATGAATGCCGAAATCGGCCCATATACTGTATTAAAAGGGGGGAGCAACATGGATTATCACAAAATACCTTACAAGGTCCGCAAATTTGCCCAGCGTTATGAAAGCCGCCCGAGTGTGGACGACCTTTATACCATCAAACGGGACTTCAATCCGGAAAAAGAAGAAAGTTTCTACAATGCCATGAAGCACCTTTACCTGTGTTATAGCATCAAATGCGGGTTGCCCGAGTGGTACCTGTCACTGGTCCAGTACCGGTTAAAGACGATGGAGGCTTATTTTATCAAATACATCGAGGACATTATCGCCGAAGCCAAGTTGTCTGAAAACACCGACGCGTTCATTGACAATAAGCTGCTCAAGCATTACCGGGACAAAGGGAGCTTTTACCTGACACCAGTTATGGATAACCTGCCCCTGCACTTGAGGCTCAAGCTTTATCTGCACCTGTACCGTGAGGAGCTGTCCCCTGACATGCATTGTTATTTGCGGCACCGGATGGCTGCCCTCTTAGCGAAGCTTGATAAAGTGACGGCAGCCCAGCAGCTGAGTGTTTATAACTGGGTTTTGGCCAAGTCGGTGGAGGCTTCCCATTTTTGCGACGTGTCTGCCCTGAATCAGACCCTAAAAGCCCATAAAGTAAATTCCAATGAAATCTCCCATTGGAAGGTCAACCATGAGGCGAGCCTTTTAGCCCAGGAAATTTCCGTGTATTACAAGACGCTCCTCGAGGACCCGTTCAGTTACACCACTGCCAACATGTCTACCCTGGAACTGGTTTCCCTTTGCTACGAGCATTATCCACAGCTTGTCCCGTTGACGTTCACCATCAAGTCTTACTTGCGGACGCGCAACCTAGAGGCTTTCCATGCTCGTTTAGAGGAGCACAAACGAACCTTGATTTACCATCACGAAGAAACCATCTGGCTTGACGAGGACCTAAAAGACCAGTTCATCATCATCAAGGAGCTATTGAAAATCGGAGCGAAGTCGGCTAGCGCATAAGCCACGTCCTAGCAAGGGATGTAAGTTTTTAGCAAATTTCCGAAGCGGTGTATAAACCCCCTGCCATCGAACCAAACTATCCTTACAAAGCACTGTAGGTGGAGGTAGGGAAAATGAAAAAATTAAAAGGGACAGAGACGCACACGAACTTAATGAAGGCATTTGCATCGGAGGCGCAGGCGAGAACTCGTTACACGCTCTATGCCGAGGAAGCAAAAAAAGAGGGGTATCCGCTCATCCAGCAACTGTTTGAGAAAACCTCGGACCAGGAACAGGTCCATGGGAAGGTATTTTATAACCATCTCATCAAGGAGTTCAATGGGGAACAGATTGAAATCCATGCAGATTACCCAGTTGATTTTTACCATGAGAACACCATAGAGAACTTGCGGGCGGCTGTTAAAGCCGAGGATCATGAGCATGATGAGGTTTATCCCGCGTTTGCCAAAGTTGCCGATGAAGAAGGTTTCCCTAAGATTGCCGACCATTTCAGGATGATTGGGGACATCGAAAGCGAGCATAAACGTAAATTTGCAGAAGTGCTTCGGCAACTTGAGGACAAGACCTATTTCAAGAAGTCCCAACCCGTTGCATGGGAATGCGAGATTTGCGGGCATATCCATTATGGCGTGGCTGCACCGACCATTTGCGTGGTCTGCGAGCATCCAAAGGGCCATTTCCAAGAGGTGGACCTTCCGGCAAGCACCCTTAAAAAAATCAAGGAAAACGCAAAAAACCACTAATATAGGATGGGGACAGCAACCGAATCGGGGGCTGTTTCCTTTTTTCGCGGGGCAAGTCCCGTGTTTTTTAGGGTACCTCTATTAACTCGCTTTACTCGCATTTGCGAGGATTTTTTCGTCCAACCGAGGAAGTGAAAATGTTGTGAAGTGGAGCTTCATGGCATTTTTACTGGCAGGGTCCCCGCCCTTCCGTAGGAAGGTATCCTCCTTTGGTGGCTATTAGGATGGGCGGAAAAAGACCGCAAATTCGGGTGAATTGGAGTTATTAGAGGTGCCCTGTAGAGGATTATGTGGTAAAATAGAGAAGATAAATTTGTAGTTGGTTAGTCTTTTTAGGAGGTGCCCCATGGAAATTATGGGTATTTTAAATATAACGCCTGACAGCTTTTCAGATGGCGGGAAGCTGCAAGGGCTGGAAGCTGTTGCTAAACAGGCGAAGCTGATGGTTTCACAGGGTGCCACCATACTTGATATCGGCGGGGAGTCGACCCGTCCGGGTGCCAAGCTAGTTTCTGAGGACGATGAAATTTCGAGGGTCATTCCTGTGATTAAAAGGCTTGCCTGTGAGGTGGTTGTTCCTCTATCCATTGATACATATAAAGCAGAGGTAGCAAGGCAGGCTGTCTTGGCAGGGGCGAGCATTATCAATGACATCGGGGGCGCAAAGTTTGACCCATTGATGCCGAAAGTGATGGCAGAGTCCGGTGCGAAGGTAATCCTCATGCATAATCGTTCCGTTAATACAGTCAATCAGGGAAATCTGACTGAATATCAGGACATTATGGCTGAGGTAAGAGCAGAATTACAGGAAAGCATTGATTTAGTCCTGGCCGCCGGAGTCAGCAAAGATAATATTTACCTTGACCCGGGGATTGGTTTTGCTAAGACCCACGAAGGTAACGTAGAACTCTTAAGGAGGCTCCATGAACTTCAGGATATGGGCTATCCCATCTTGCTGGGAGTGAGCAAAAAAGGAACCATTGGCCAGTTGCTCGGCGGCCTTGATGTAGCGAACCGTTTAGAAGGAACGATGGCGGTGACAGCCTATGCCCACGGTCTGGGAATTGACATTATCCGAGTCCATGATGTGCTGGAAAATGCCCGGGTGGCAACTGTGTTAAGCCAACTTAGGAAGGATGGGAGCTAATGGGCAAGATTTTTTTAAATGACATGATTTTTTCCGCAAGGCATGGGGTTTGCCCCCACGAACATGAATTTGACCAAAAATTCAAGGTGGCGGTGACGCTGAAAACCTCAGCTGTGGAGGAAGCGGGAGCCTGTGACGATTTGGTTAAAACCATAAATTACGCCTTGGTTTACGACGTGGTGCAAGGCATTATGCTAGGTGAACACCGGCAATTGATTGAAACCCTGGCTTATTCCATTGGCACCCAAATTTTAAATGCATTTGAAAAAGTGGATTCAGTTAAAGTAAAGGTAGTCAAACTGGCGCCTCCTATCCAAAATTTCAACGGGACGGCGGCTGTTGAGGCGAAGGTGAAGCGACATGGTTAAGGCATATCTTGGACTAGGTTCGAACCTTGGGGATCGGAGGGCTTATTTAACTGAGGCCCTCTCCCTGCTTGGCTCTAACATGGAAATTACCAACCAGTCCCCCCTTTATGAAACGAAGCCATGGGGCGTAACGGACCAGGAACCTTATTTGAACCTGGCGGTTGAGGTACAGACGGACTTGGAACCTGAGGAACTTTTGCAACTATGCCAGCAAATTGAGCACGCCCTCGACCGGGTCCGGGACCAGAAATGGGGTCCGAGGACGATGGACATCGACATTCTCTTGTATGGGTCTGAATCCATCGATGCCCCTGACTTGAAAGTGCCCCATCCTTACCTTACCCAGCGGGATTTCGTCGTCATCCCCTTGGCGGATATTGCCCCGAAGGTAAAGGTCCAAGGGAAAATCCTAGCGGATTGGGCCCATGAGTTTGATGTGTCCCTGTTAAGGAAGATTTCCAAGTAAGTATTGTTTTAGCATAGGGCAGTGAAGCTGGCCTGTACCAAATAGAAATGGGAGTGTGACTGATGAGCTTTAAAATCCGTGAGATAGAAATAGATAATCCCCTGTGCCTGGCGCCGATGGCGGGGGTGTGCAATGCGGCGTTTCGGACGCTGGTGAAAGAGATGGGGACTGGGTTGATTTATGCCGAGATGGTCAGCGACAAGGCGGTCGTCCATAAAAATGAGAAAACGTTAGACATGTTATATGTCGACCCATCGGAACGTCCCCTTGCGATGCAGGTTTTTGGCGGGGATAAGGAAACTTTTGTGAAGGCGGCCAAATACATCGATGAAAATTGTGATTGCGATATCATTGACATCAACATGGGCTGCCCCGTGCCAAAAGTGACCAAGAACGAAGCGGGATCCAGGCTGCTTTTGGAGCCAGATAAAATTTATGACATTGTCGCCAGCGTGGTGGACAGCGTCAAAAAACCCGTGACCGTGAAAATGCGGACCGGGTGGGATAGCAAGCATATTTATGCGGTGGAAAATGCCCTTAAAATCGAGCAGGCGGGTGCCAGTGCGGTGGCTGTCCATGGGCGTACCCGTGCCCAGATGTACGAAGGAAAAGCGGATTGGAACATTATCAAGTCGGTGAAGGATGCTGTAAAGACGATTCCTGTGATTGGAAACGGCGACATATCAACGCCACAGTTTGCTAAGGAAATGCTTGAATTCTCCGGTGTGGACGGCCTCATGATCGGCCGTGCAGCCATGGGGAATCCGTGGGTGATGGATCAGATCATCAAGTACCTTGAAAACGGCGAATTGGTTGACCTTCCGTCGCCAGAGGAAAAAATTGCTTTGGCAATCGACCACATGGACCGTTTGATAAACCTGAAAAACGAAAAAGTTGCCATGCTTGAAATGCGTTCCCATATGGCGTGGTACCTAAAAGGCATCAAAGGGGCAACCCATGTCAAACGCCTGGTGACACAGGTGAAAACCCGTTCCGAGATGATGGACATCATGGATAAGTACAGCGCCTATCTTTCAGGCGATAAAAGTCAGATATTTGTCGGTTAATGCAAATAAAATTGAATAATGGCGTTGCCCCCTTCATATGATTAAATTAGAGAAGGGGGTTTTACCATATGCCGATTTATTTTGATAATCAAGGCCGTTCGTACCGAACGGCGGCTGAAACAGATTTTGGGGGCCGCCCCTTTGTTGCAGACATGTACAAAGCAGCCATACATAATGAAAATTTCCGTTTGTCCCTTTGGAGCGGGGACAACTTACAGTTGACGCTGATGAGCATTGAGCCGGGGGATGATGTAGGGCTTGAAGCCCATCCGGATGTGGATCAGTTTTTTATGGTGGAAGCTGGCTGCGGGCTCGTCCACTTCGGTGATTCTCCCGATTTATTAGTTTACAACCAGCCGGTTTACCCGGATACCGGGATTTTTATCCCTCATGGGACGTGGCATAACATCGTCAATGTAGGGAATGAACCATTAAAACTGTATTCCATCTATGCGCCTCCCCATCATCCCCATGGAACCATTCATGAAACCAAAGCTGATGAAGTGTAAAAACATGGATTTTCCGAAGAAAACCACGTCGGAAAATCCATGTTTTGTGCTGAAAATCAATATAAATATCCCCACGGAAAATGAAAGGTTTTTCGTGGGGATATTTTATATTCCAATACCATGCTTTTTCAAGAAATTCAGCTTGCTTTGATGGAGCCGTTCCCTAATTTATGATTGGCAATTTGAATGATGATTTTGGCGTTGATAGCTTTGGAAGCGTCCGTGGAATGGGTGTGAATTGTAATGCGTCATCCCTTTTACAGTCCTGAGGAGTAAAATTCCTTCGAGTTAATTACCTAAAATATCCACTTCCCTTAAGCGCTTTCGATTTGGCAAAATTATACGTGAACTTTTAT
>WRGF01000207.1 GCA_009787345.1 Turicibacter sp. | reverse complement strand
GCTAATGCCATTCAACCTCCGATTTGTTTAAAGGGGGTTGTTTTTTGTCGTGGGGATTTCTCTATTTTATCGCTAAAAAATTGGGTCTATGCTATAATTAGGGTAAGAAGAACAATTTTTACCAAATGGAGGTGAAAGCCATGAAAAAGTTCAATACGACGGGGGTTTGCGTGCCGGAAGAAGATTATATGGTGGATCTTGGGGGGAAATTGGAACAGATCAAGGGATTGGTTGCCAACCGGAGTTATTTTAGTATCAACCGGGGGAGGCAGTATGGGAAAACGACGGTATTGACTTGCCTTGAAAAAGAGTTGGCGAAGGACTATACGGTTGCCTTCATCAGTTTTGAGGGAGTGGGGGACCAGGGCTTTTCCAGTGAGGGGGCTTTTTGCCAAATGTTTTTGGGGCTTGTGGCTTGGGCCCTTCAATTTAGCAAGGAGCCTATTGAATACATTCAGGCTTGGGAGAATTTCCAGGTGGATGACTTTGGCAAGCTGAAGGCCCATTTGACCAAGATGTGCCGGGGGAAGAAAGTCATCCTCATGATCGACGAAGTGGATAAGATTAGCAATAGTCGGATTTTCTTGCACTTTTTAGGCATTTTAAGGGATAAATTCCTGCTCCGGAAAGTCAATAAGGATTTCACCTTCCATTCCGTGATCCTGTCTGGGGTCTACGATATCCGCAACATTAAGCTAAAACTGGTCAATGAAGGGATGCATCCCTTGGCGGATAAGCTTCAAAATTCCCCTTGGAACATCGCGGTTAATTTTAACGTGGCGATGTGGTTCAGCAGTGAAGAGATTGTGACGATGCTAAGGGAATACGAAGCAGACCACCGCTTGGGAATCCTGCTAAAACCTGTGGCTGACCTTTTATTTGAATATACCGGAGGGTACCCTTTTTTGGTTTCGAGAGTTTGCCAGTGCGTAGATGATGAACTGGGGAAGGAGTGGTCATTGGAAGGAATCCATTTGGCAGTGAAGCGGGTGCTTCAAGAAACCAATACCCTATTCGACGACATTTATAAAAACCTGGAGGCCAGCACTAGCTTGTATCAGCTCGTTTATGGGATGCTGATGGATGGGAAGTCCTTTACGTTCAATGAAGGGGTGCCTGAAATTGCCCTGGGTGTCCGTTATGGGTTTTTAAAAGCCGAAGGCGGCCAAGTAGCGGTTGCGAACCGGATGTTTGAAACGTTGATGACGAATTATTTTATCAGCAAAAACGAAGTGGGAAACATTGTCCCTAAACTTCAGGGCATGCGCTCGGAGATTATCCCTAATGGCCGTTTCAAAATGAAGGAGTGCCTGGAGCAATTTTCCGAAAAATATGCCGAGCTGTATAAATCAAGAAATACCAGGTTCTTGGAGGAGCACGGGAAAATGCTTTTTCTTATGTACCTCATGCCGCTCATCAATGGGGTGGGCCGTTATTACATCGAGCCTGAAACACTGAGTCAGGAGCGGATGGACGTGGTGGTGAATTATGCCGGCGAAGAGCTTATCATCGAACTGAAAATTTGGAAGGGGAAAGTTGCTCATGAAGCCGCTTATAGGCAGTTGAAGGGATACTTGGATGCCCGAAAGGAAAGCAGCGGCTATTTATTGACCTTCGATTTCAGGGAGTGCAAAGAACCCCAATCCGGCTGGGTGGAATTTGATGGCAAAAAAATCTTTGATTGCCGCATCTAAAATCAAGCATAATTTTCCATTTTTGGGGCATTCTAATAAAAAACTGCAAAGAAGGTGTGGAGATGAAGGAAAAACTAACCCTTGGGCGGATGTGGGCCTTTGCCGTGGGGGACATTTTTGGCGGCGGCTCGTTCAATATCATCAACTTTTTATATCCGGGATTCTTGGCGCTAGTGGTGGGGATACCGGCTCATCTCGCAGGCGTCATCATGTTGGTGGGGCGGCTGTTTGACGCAGTGACCGACCCCCTCATGGGCCTTTTTTCCGACCGTTTGAGGCAACGCTTCGGGACGCGGCGGGTCAGCCTGTTCGTGTCCGCACCCCTCATCACCCTCTCCATGTTCCTCATGTTCTACCCGTACCAGCACCCGAGCCAAACGGTGCGTTTTTGGCAACTCCTAACCGCTTACATCTTCTTCTATCTCGTCCAGACCTCCGTGATGATCCCTTACTTTTCACTGGCCAGCGAGATGACCGATGACTACACGCTGCGGGCGAAAATGACGACGCTTCGGATGGGCTGTGCGATTTCTGCGTCCATTATTTGCGTGGCGGTCCCAGGGATGATCGTGGATGCAAGCGGGAGCAACCAGGGCTATATCTATATGAGCCTTGCTTTTGGCACCCTTTTTGGAATCGTCACTTTAATAACGGCCTTCTTCGCTAAGGAAGGGGTGGCCGTTTCCCATGATAGGGTAGCCTTTGAAGCGAATCGTTTTTGGCAACCCTTCAAGGTCAAGCCCTTCCGCCAGTATTTATGGCTCTTTTTATGCTGCCAGCTGACCATGGCCATCATGAGCGCCCTCTTTTTCTTCTACGTGGACTTTTATTTCCGCCGGGGACAGACCGCCTTGGGGCAAGCCAATATGGTGGGCATCATTGGGGCGGCCCTCATGTTTGGCATGCAGATTGTGGCACTCCCTGTTTACATGGCCCTCATCCGAAAAGTCGGGAAAATGGCGGTTTACATCGTCGGCTCCCTTATCTGGATCGTGGGCGCACTCCTCTTGTTTTGGCTTCCGGCTGACGCCGATGCCTGGCTTTTATATCTGTTGGCAGCCGCTCTTGGATTTGGCATTAGCGGCCCGGGCCTTGTCCCCCATGCCATTTTCGGGGATGTGGTGGATGTGGGCACCCTCCAGCTAGGGGTGCAAGTGGCAGGGGCCTTCAGCGGGATTGCCAACCTGGTCAACAAGCTGGCACAGGCCATAGGTTTGGCCCTGGTCATGGCGGCCTTAGGTTGGGCGGGCTTTTTGGAAACCCAGATTGGGCCAGATGCTTCACCGGTTTTACAGCAGCCCCTTGCCGCCCAGCGGGCCATTGTCACCATTATGGCATTGGCTCCCCTGGCTTTCATGTCGGTGGGGATTTTCGTCGGTACCCGTTACCGGCTAAATAAGGAACGCCACGAAGCGGTTTTAAAGGCCTCGGATGGCACCCCCGCTGAAAAAATGGCCGTATTGGAGAGCTTATAATGGAAAAGCCAACCTATCCACGGCCTAATGCCATCATCTATTTCCTGATTTATGTGCTAATCTATCCATTTTTGAAACTCTGCTTTGGGCTGAGGGTCGATAAATCCCAGTTCAAATTACCGAAGGGGCCGTGCATCGTCCTTTGCAACCACACATCCTTTATGGATTTTGCCCTTGCCATGCTGCCCCTTTATCCCCGCAGGCTCAATGCCGTGGCGGCCCAGAAGTTCTTTTATTACAAGCCCCTCAACTGGTTCCTCCCGCTTATGGGATGTATCCCCAAGAACCTCTTCGATTCCGATCTGCGCTCCATTATGAGCATGATGAACGTGGTCAAGGACGGGGGGAGCCTCCTGCTGTTTCCGGAAGGCCGTTGCTCGGTGGATGGCAAATTCATGGGGATGCACAAAGCGGCGGGGAAACTGGCCAAGCGCCTGGAAGTCCCCGTCGTCGCCTGCTACATCGAAGGTGCCTATGAATGCATGCCATTTTGGCGGCCCGGCCTTCGTTTCGGCCGCCTGAAAGTCACCCTCACCAACTTATTCGACGGCCCGGCGCTGAAGGCGTTGCCGGTGGATGATATTAATGAGCGGATACAATCGGCTCTTACAGGCAAGAATGCCCCTCCGCTAATAAATAAAGGAACGTTCTTCGCCAACAACCTGGCAGTGGGATTGGAAAACCTCCTCTACCTCTGCCCAAAATGCCATCAGGAATACACTTTGCAAAGCACCGGCAACGTGATTTCTTGCAAAAATTGCGGGAAACTGGGGCTTGTCAGAAACGACCTGTCCCTTGAACCTATCGGGAACAGCCAAATCCCGCCTACTATCCAAAAGTGGTACCATTTATGTATCGCTCACGAGATGGGTAGGCTGTCAAAGGGTATGCCACCCATAACCGTCGGGGTCAACCTGCGGATGCACCAAAAACCGGGGGAAGGATTGGAACCCTGTGGCACGGGGATATTGGCATTGGGCGAAACCGGCTGGGATTTTACCGGGGAAATCAACGGGCAGCCTGCCCAAATCCACTACCCCCTAAAAACCGTCGCCGCCATCCCTTTCGACCCCAATGACAACTTCCAAATCTACTCCGGTGGGAACCTCTACGCATTCACCCCCACAACAAATCCCCAGGCTTGCAGCCAATACGCTACTTTGGGCGAATGCGCCTACTGGAAATTTTCTCCGAAGCTGATGATGACCTCTGGGGACGGGGGAGGGTTTGGGGCAACTGTCAAGGAACCTTCCTAAAAATTGAGGGAGAAAGCATATTTCCCCTTGAAAAAAATCTTTTGGGTATGGTATTATATGGGAGCTGTTCATGCAAACATGCTATCATTAGGAGCGAGGCGAAGCGATGAAAAAGGTAATAACTTATGGGACATTCGATTTACTCCATATGGGGCACATCAACCTTCTAAAGCGGGCCAAAGCGTTGGGGGATTATTTGGTGGTCGCCATTTCAGACGATGAATTCAATGCATTGAAAGGCAAAAAAGCCTATTATGATTATGAACATAGAAAACAGATACTTGAAGCGGTCCGTTACGTGGATGAAGTCATACCAGAAAAAAGCTGGGAACAAAAAATCGAGGATGTGGCAGCACACCGCATTGACGTTTTTGTCATGGGGGATGATTGGGAGGGGGAATTCGATTTCCTGTCCCCATACTGTCAGATCGTCTACCTAGAAAGAACCCCTGGGATTTCCACAACCCAAATTAAAAACGAGTTATTTGCAAACATTGGAGGTAATTGAAAATGATCTATGCACAAATTTTAGGCGGAGGCAAAGGAACCCGTATGGGGAACGTCAGCATGCCAAAGCAATTCTTGACCATTGGCAAAAAGCCGATTATCATCCATACGGTCGAGAAATTCATACTGAACCACGACATTGACCAAATCATCATTTCCGTCCCGGCAAAATGGTTGGAATATACGAAGGACATTTTAAAGAAAAACCTTAAGGATGACCGGATCCAAGTGATTGAAGGTGGCGCGGACCGAAATGAAACCATCATGAAGGGAATCCAGCACATCGAGAAAACCTACGGATTGACGGATGATTGCATTATCTTGACCCACGATGCGGTCCGCCCGTTCATTACCAGCCGGATTATTGAGGAAAACATTGAAGGGGCGTTAAACTCTGGGGCTGTGGACACAGTCATACCGGCGATTGATACCATTGTCCGGGGAAAAAATGGTGTGATTACTGATATCCCCCAAAGGGATGAAATGTTCCAAGGGCAGACCCCGCAGTCTTTTAATATCAAAAAGCTGGTCAAGCATTTCAATGCACTGACTGATGACCAAAAACAGCTGTTGACGGATGCGTGTAAAATCTGCCTTTTGGCAGGGGAAGAAGTAAAACTGGTAAAAGGTGAATACTATAACATCAAAGTGACGACACCTTATGATTTGAAAATTGCAAATGCTACGTTGGAAGGCGCTGAAAAAATATGATAAATCAAGTCTATCGTCTAGTTTCTCCCCGCCAATTTGATATTGTTAATATTGAAAAAACCATTACGGACGGGCAAATTATTGTCAAGCCGACTTATATGGCCATTTGCCATGCCGACCAACGGTATTTCAATGGAAACCGCGATAAAAAAGTGCTTCGTAAAAAGCTTCCCATGGCACTTATTCATGAAGCCGTTGGAAAAGTGGTTTATGACCAGACAGGGGAATACGGTGTTGGGACAAATGTCGTCCTCATCCCCAATACCCCTACGGTAATTGATGAAGTCATCGGCGAGAATTATTTGCCGGCCAGCCGTTTCAGGTCGAGTGGGTATGATGGCTTTATGCAGGACTATGTTTTCATGGACAAGGATCGAGTTGTCCGGATACCTGAAAATGTTGATTTAAAAGTAGCAGCCTTTTCGGAGTTGACTTCCGTCGCCATGCACGCCATTTCCCGCTTTAAAAGCCGTTCCCATAAGAATAAAGGGGCTATCGGCGTCTGGGGTGATGGGAATTTAGGTTATTTAGTCTGCTTATTGCTAAAGCGCATCTATCCCGAAACAAAAGTCATGTTATTTGGCAAAAACCAATCCAAATTGGATTACTTCTCGTTCGTGGACGAAGCGTACCAAATTGACGACATCCCACCCAATATCATCCTTGACCATGCCTTTGAATGCGTAGGTGGGAACGGGAGCAAACATGCCATTGACCAGATCATCGACCATATCCAACCGGAAGGGACCATTTCTTTGCTGGGGGTCAGTGAGGACCCAGTTGAAGTGAATACTAGGATGGTACTTGAGAAAGGGCTGGTCTTGTATGGAAGCAGCCGCAGCGGCCGCCAGGATTTCCAAGAAACCATGGATGTCATCAGCCAAGACGTGGAAATACAGAATTATTTAGGAAATCTGATTGGGGATTTTTACGAGGTGAATAATA
This sequence comes from Turicibacter sp., assembly GCA_009787345.1. GTDB lineage: Bacteria > Bacillota_I > Bacilli_A > MOL361 > Turicibacteraceae > WRGF01. Next base: position 30,872 of record WRGF01000207.1, on the reverse strand, counting down.
TAGACGATATCTTGAAAGCCTTTGAAAGCGATATGACCCGTTCATGGGGAAAAACTGTCATGCATTGGAAAATCTAAGGATGGGCAAATTATTATTTTGGATGAAAGTCGGAGTGGAAAAGAAATGCTACCAGTTCATTTATATCCTTTGCCTGTTAAAACAACCAGACGAGGATAAACTGACGTTGGCAACCAACCGTACCCATGAATTATCAGGAAACCTGCAAAATATTTATGGGGAACTCATCAAAACAGGTGAAAATGTAAAAATCCACGTGTTAACAAAAAAATCCCCTTTTCGGGACAACCTGGAATTGTTAAAAGCAATGGCAACGTCCAAGATAGTCGTTATTGACGACTATTTTTTGCCTATTTATTTAATCCCAAAAAAATGGCAAAGGGCGAAGGTCGTCCAAGTCTGGCATGCGATTGGCAACTTCAAGAAAGTCGGGCGGCTCTTGTTCGGGTCTGCAAGCGGGGTTTCCTTGGAGTATAGCAAAATGGTCAACATCCACTCCAATTATGATGTGATGTGCGTCGGAAGCGAAGCAGAGAAAAAAATGTATCAGGAGTCCTTTTTTATCGGCCATGAAAATTTTGCGGTAACCGGCATCCCAAAGACGGACATTTATTTCAAGCAAAGGGATTTTACGCACCTATCGGGGAAAAAGCCCATTGCGGTTTATGCACCTACTTACCGCGGGAACCCGAAGGATGATGTTTCTATTGTCATGGGTTTTTTAGAAAAGTTTGCAAAGGGGGAAGCTGTTTTTGAATGGCATGTCTCTTTGCATCCTTATGTTGCCGATAATAAACAAATTGGGGATTATGTGGCCAAGCATCCTAGGATAAAAATCATCCCTCAAGGGGAAGTCGAAATGGTTTTGCTGGCATCAGAACTTTTGGTATCCGATTATTCGGCAATTATCTTAGAATACCTAGCTCTGGAAAAACCCCTCTTTTTGTATGCCCCGGATTATGAAACTTATAAAAAAAGCAGGGGATTTTACCATGATTACGTCCAGGAATTAAAGGGTGCCTTGGTTTCGACCAGGGAGGAAATGGCTAAAAAAATGGAAACCTATGATTTTGCAACCTTGCGGCGGCTAGGAAACCTGCTATTTCCCTTCACTGATGGGAATAGCACTTGGCGGGTGGCGCAGCTCATCCTGAAGCTGTTGAGGAGGGGATAAACGGCCCGTCCGGGGACAATGTTTTCATGGCAGGAAAGGGGTGCTCATAATGCACAGCGTTAAAGGAGAAATCGAACATATTTCATGGGACAAGTACCCTAATCGGGTATATATCGAAGGATATGCCTATATTGAAGGGGAAAACATCAACAGGCCCAATAAAATTAAAAAATCCCTCGTCCTGGCATCCCAAGGGAAAAGGTTTGTCGTGCCGACGAATAATTTATACAGGGATGACATCACCGAGCGAGATGGGAAAGGGGTTTGCAATTATAATTTTTCAGGGTTTAAAGGCTTTTTTGACCTAGGGTTCATAAGTGACATGGGACCTTTAGAGGCAGGTGAGTGGTCCATTGGCATTTACCTCAATACGGGAGGAATCGAGCTGGATTATCCCATCCCGTATGAGGGGGATATGAAAAACCTGTCATCAACGAAATTCTTTAAGCAGACAACCGGTGCAGGAGCAGTGGAATGTGTGCTCAAAAGGGAAAACAATGGCCAAGTGAGCATTATAGCTTCAAACGGTGACTACGTTCCAACAGGGCTTCACGCTTCAGACCCCCCTAAAACGGCAACTTACCAAGCCCTCCAAAAGATGAAAGTCTATCTCATCAAACAAAAGCAAAAGCTGGGCAATCAATTTTTAATGAAAGTTTATGAATTTTATAAAAACTCCCCTGTGGTGGCGAACCGGGTCTTGTTCTTATCGGATAGCCGTTCAGACCTGTCAGGGAATTTTGAGTTCGTCCATAAGGAACTCCTGAAGCGTGGCGGTTATGAAATCGTTAGTTTCCTTTACCCTTCCATTACAGCTAAGCGTTCATTGAAAACCCATATTCAATGGATCAAGTACATTTCGACAAGCAAATTTATTTTGTTGGATGATTTTTACCCGAAGATTTATCGTTATGAACTAAAGGGTGAAATTGAATTGGTCCAACTTTGGCATGCCACGGGTGCATTCAAGACCTTTGGTTTTAGCCGGTTGGGTAAAAGAGGTGGTCCTGCTGTTCGCTCAAGGAACCATAGGAACTATACGAAGGCCCTTGTCAGCTCAACCAATATAAAAAAATACTACGCCGAGGCCTTTGGCATTTCGGAAAACCGGGTGTTTGCCACTGGTGTCCCTAGGACCGACATTTTTTTCGATGAAGGCTATAAGGAAAACATCACAAGCCAGCTATATGGGCGCTACCCCATCCTAAAAGAGAAGAAAGTGATTATGTTCGCCCCAACCTTCAGGGGCCTAGGCCAGTCGACAGCCTACTATGATTTTAGCCAATTAGACGTAGGGTTGCTGTATGAAAATTTAAAGGATGAGTATGTTTTGGTTATGAAGCTTCATCCCTTTATCTCCGAAAAACCTGAAATCCCTGACATGTACCAGGATTTCGTATTGGACCTTTCCCATGAAAGGGAAATAAACGATTTGTTGTTTGTGTCTGACTTATTGATTACAGATTATTCATCGGTTTGTTTCGAATATTCCTTACTCAACCGGCCGATGCTGTTTTTTGCTTACGATTTGGAAGAATATATTGCTTCGAGGGACTTTTATTACCCTTATGAGGGCTTCGTCCCCGGGCCTATCGTAAAAACTTCAAAAGAACTCGTCGCCGCAATCAAGGGAGAAAACTTTGAATTGGAAAAACTGGCAGGGTTTAGGGAACGTTTTTTTGACCATTTAGATGGGGAATCCACGAAGCGGGTGGTTGATTTGATTGTAGGAGAAAATTAGGCATGCGGCGTAAGTAATTAAAGTAAGTTGTGAAAGTGTGTGAGGAAATGAGAAAAGGGCAAGTATTGTTTTGTTCAAGCGGAGGCGGCCATTACACGGAACTCCTTCAACTTGAACCGCTGATAAACAAGTATCAAGGGGTTGTCATAACCGAACGGACCGATATTTCAGAAAATGCGGAACTTCCGACGGAATATGTCCCTTATAGTTCCAAAAATGAAGGCTGGGTGTATCTTTTCAAATACGCTTATGTTTGGCTAAAGTCACTGGGCTATTTCCTTAAGTACCTCCCAAAGGCTGTTGTGTCCACTGGGGTCCATTCCACGATCCCTATGTGCATCTATGCCCGTTTGTTTGGCCGCAAGGTCATTTATATCGAAACCATTGCCAACTTGAAAACCCCATCGGTGACAGGAAAAATCATGTACAAGATTGCCACCGATTTTTATGTCCAATGGGAAGAAATGATGGAAATTTACCCCAAGGCGAAATATGGGGGTGTCTTGTTTTGATATTAGTGTTGTGTGGTACCCAAAAACAGGATTTTTCAAGGATGATCCAAGCGGTGGAAGGACTGGATACCCAAGAGGAAATCATCATTCAAGGAGGGCATAACCCTTATCAGAGCCACCGGATGAAGGTCCATGGTTTTTTCAGTGAAGAAGAGTTGGAACGCTTATATGCCCAAGCAGATTATGTGATTACCCATGCTGGTGCAGGATCGATGCTTAAAGCCATCAAGAAAGGCAAAAAAACGATTGCCTTCCCACGGCTGAAAAAATATGGGGAGCATGTCAACGACCATCAACTGGAACTGGCTGAGAAGTTCGAGGATCTTGGCTATTTGCTGGTATGCCGGGACGGTGACGATTTAGGGCATGTATTTGAGAGGCTGAAAGGTTTTCAGCCAAAGGCATATGGCTTAAAAGGGGATATGGTTGAATTGATTGATGGGCAGTTGGATAGGATAATTGGAAGATGACATAGAATAAGGCGGTGGGTTTATGGATGGGAACATCAAGGTTTCGGTTTCGCACCTCACGAAACAATATGATTTATATAAGCAAAAATCAGATAAAATCAAGGCATTCTTTACCTTGAACAAAAAAAATATCCCTCAGTTTTGGGCACTGCGGGGTGTCAGCTTCGATGTGTATTCCGGGGAAGCCATTGGGCTGATTGGCGTGAATGGATCGGGGAAATCAACGGTTTCCAATATAATAGCGGGAATTATCCCGCCAACTACCGGGAAATTGGCCATCAATGGCGAAACGACCATTATTGCCATCGGTGCCGGGCTCAAAAACCAGTTGACAGGCCTGGAGAACATCCGGCTAAAATCCCTGATGACCGGGATGACCAATGAGGAAATTGATTCGATTATTGACAGTGTCATTGAATTTTCCGACCTTGGGGACTTTATCAACCAACCGGTTAAAAATTATTCCAGCGGGATGAAATCTAGGCTCGGGTTTGCCATTGCGGTGCATTCAAAACCCGATATTTTGATTATCGACGAGGCCCTTTCCGTCGGGGATGAAACCTTCTATCAAAAGTGCGTGGATAAGATTTTGAGCTACAAAGCGGAAGGCAAGACCATTTTTTTCGTCAGCCATTCCATCTCGCAAATTAAAATGCTGTGCGACCGGGTCATTTGGATGCATAATGGCGAAATCAAGGAATTTGGCCCGGCTGAAAAGGTGGTGGAAGGCTACCAAAAGCACACCAAATGGTTTAAGGAACTGGGAAAGAAGGAACAAAAAAGCTACTTAAACAGTCAAAAAAATTTACAAAAAGAATTTAAAATCGACTCCTATTATCAATCGGTGACAAAGGAATTGGGAGGGCCGGCAGCCGAAACGGAAGCATACGATATTTTTTACAAGGAAAATATTCCCGAAAAAATGAGTTCAGCCTCCAAGGTTTTATTGTTCCTAATCCCGCTCCTGATGCTATTTTTAGCGTATTTGATTGTTACCGGGGAGCGGTTATTGCATGTGTTTAGATAGGATGGCGATGAGATGAAAAAAGTATTTATAATTTTAAAGGACTTGTTTGCCCATTTTGGGATCGTATTCCGGATTTCAAAATACGAGGACCGGGCGACGTACCAAAGCCATTATTTAGGGGTGCTTTGGCAAATTTTGAACCCATTGATCCAAATCGGGATTTATTATGTGGTCTTTGGCTTGGCGACTAACCGTGGGGGCATAGGTGGGGTTTCTTATATGGCATGGATGCTTCCAGGGATTTCGGTTTGGTTTTGTATCAATAATTCGACTTTGGGCTCCAGCAACAGCATCCATCAAAAAATTGGCATGGTTTCTAAGATGAAGTTCCCGGTCAGTATTTTGCCGGCGGTTTCCATTATGAGCCAAATGACCACCTTTGCGGTGATGATGGGGATTTCCATTGTCTGGCTACTGGTTTCCGAAATTTATCCCACGTTTTATTGGCTGCAATTTATTTATTATTTTATTTGTTTGGTAGTCCTGCTCTATTTCTGCGGTATTTTGAATGCGACATTAACGGTACTCGTCCGTGATTATCACATTGCCCTCCAGTCACTCATGAGGATATTATTTTATTTCTCAGGGGCGGTCTGGAACATCACGGGGCAAGGATTCCCACCCTTTGTCAACCGGGCGATGATGCTAAACCCCTTCCTTTATATTATCGAAGGGTTTCGGGATGCCCTTTTAAGCCGGGGATATTTCTTTGAAAAGGGGAGCGTGACCCTCTTTTTCTGGTTGTTTGTTTTATTTGTCGCCATTTTGGGCTCCCATCTGCACCTGAAATTCAGATCCAAGTTTGTGGATTTCGTTTAAGCTTTAATTATCAGGGGGTACCGGCTTTAAGGGCGGTATCCTTTTTCCTAGGAGGATTTTATGAGGGAACTTGCGGTGTCGCTATATTTAATTGCCATAAAGATGGTGTTTCAGCTATTTAAAATACTGCCTCTTCAAAAAAAGGTTGTTTTTGTGGCATCCTTTCCAGAGAACAATCTTTTTATTTATAGGGAGTTGAAGGCGTCCACAGATTGGAAACCGGTTTTTCTTTGCCATCCCCGGACGGTCGATGCCTTTAAGGAGACAGGGGAAACTGCCCTGCTTTTTGAAACGGGCAATGCGTGGCAGGAAGTAAAAGGGATTTACCATTTGGCGACGGCAAGACGGGTCATCGTGGATAATTATTATGGCTTCTTGTCAGCCGTCAAATTCAAGCAGTCAGTTAAACGCATCCAAATCTGGCATGCGGCGGGTGCCATCAAGCAGTTCGGGTTAATGGATCCGTCCAACAAGCTTCGAAGCCCGAACGCCATGGGCAGGTTTAAGTCAGTGTACCAAAATTTCCAACAAATTGTGGTGGGCTCTGATTTTATGGCGGACATTTTTACGCAGGCATTTGGCACTCCGACAGGGGGATTTTTGCCAACGGGGATTCCCAGGACCGATTTTTTTTATGACCCAGCGTTGATGGAGGCGGCTAAAGAAAGTTTTTACCAGCGGTTTCCCGACCTTAAAACTAAAAAAATCATCCTGTATGCCCCCACTTTCCGACACAATGAGGGTCGGGAAGGAAAATTCCCGTTGGATATAAACCTCATGAGGGAGCGGTTGGGCGATGGCTATGCGTTGGTGCTGAGGCTTCACCCGAAAGTTAGGGGTTCTTCAACTACGACTTTGGATTTTCTGGGCTTTGCCTTCGATGGGCAGGCCTTCCCGGATATAAACAGCCTGTTGCCCGTCACCGACATCCTCATTAGCGACTATTCTTCCATCCCTATGGAATTTTCCCTCTTGGAACGGCAGATGATTTTTTATCCTTACGATTTGGAGGACTATCAAAAAAACACAGGTCTATGGGAAGATTATCTGGAAGCTATGCCAGGGCCCGTCGTTTTTTCGACTGAGGGATTGATTGATGCCATTTTAACCAACGAAGTGGATTTAGCACAAATCCGCAGGTTTAAAGAGAAGTGGAATATGTATTCAAAGGGGCATTCCAGCAGTTCCTTTGTTGAAGCCTTTATTGGTGAAGAAAACCATTGAAAAACGCTCCCACTATGCTATAATTAACCTATTACAAAGAAGTTAGGAGAGAGAGCATGGGATTGTTAAAAGACGCATATCAAGATTATTTCAAGATGGGGAACATCTACACGCCGAAGGACCCGGGCACGAAGAAGGGGGAGGCCATTGCGAGGCATTTTGACATCATCACCCCGGAGAACATTATGAAGCCGGCCCTGATGCAGCCGAAAAAAGAGGAGTACCTGTTCGATTTGGCGGACGGGATGTTTGAATTTGCCAAGGCCAAACATTTGGAAGTTGCGGGACATACATTAGTTTGGCATCAGCAGTCGTTGAAGTGGCTGGAGGACCATGCCAGCACACGTGAAGAGGCCATCGCTTTCATGAAAAAGCACATGGAAACGGTCATGGGGCGTTATAAGGGGCAGATTGCGGCTTGGGATGTGGTCAACGAGGCCATCAAGGATGACATCCGCACGGACACCTCCAACTGGCGGGAGCATCTGCGGGAGTCCAAGTGGCTTCGGCTGATTGGGGACGATTACATCAAAATTGCCTTCGAACTGGCCCACGAAATCGACCAAGAAGCGGTCCTTTATTATAACGATTACAACTTGAATTACAGCAACAAGGCCGAGGCCACATATTACATGGTCAAGGAGCTTCGGGAGGCGGGCGTCCCCATCCATGGTATCGGGATGCAAGGGCATTACCACACCAACACACCACTTTCGACGGTGGAAAATAGCATCCAGTTGTTCTCCAAAATCCCAGGTATCAAACTGAGTTTTACGGAGCTCGATATTACGGTGACGGGCTCGGAAAAAAACGAGGAACTGACCGAGGAACAAAGCATCCTCCAGGCGCAGAAATATGCTGGGTTTTTCCAATTATTTAAATCCCATTCGAGGCTCATCGAACGGGTGACCTTTTGGGGGTTTGACGACGCTTCCAGCTGGCGGGGCGACCGCTTCCCTAACTTATGGAACCACGACTTATCGCCAAAACATTCCTTTGAAGCGGTGATGGACCCGGAAGGGTTCCTGGCGAAATACCCGCCTGCGGCTCCCACAGGGCCTAAACAAGCGGTTGCCGGGTTCAATGCGTGGGGCGAGGCGTTCGAAGCCAGCTTGCAGACCACGGCATGGGAAGGGGCGACTGCTACTGCCATGGCAAAATACAATGATGGGGCACTCACCCTTAAAGTGGATGTCCATGCCAATCAGGTCCACGCTAACGACTACGTGACGGTGTACCTGGATTTGCTGGGCAACAAATCGGAAACTTATGGTGCAGATGATTTCCACTTCACGGTAACCAGCGAAAACATTGTTGAGTTCCATGGCCAATCCTTAGATGGCTTGAAAACTAGCACCCAAATGACCGGTTCGGGCTATGAAGTCCAACTGGAAATCCCATTGTCCCAAGTGGAAAAAGGGCAAGTCATCGGACTGGAGCTTCAAGTCAAAGACTGCGACCCTGACGGCTTCACCCAAAGCGTCGCCAAATGGAACGATGCCAGCGGGGATTCTTACAAAACAACTGCCAACTTTGGTGAAATTATTTTAGGTTAATGGATTTGGGGGGTGTGGCCGTTTGCCGCAGCCCCTTTTGAATTTGGATAAAAAAGGGTTAATTCCTTGCTTTTTGTGGAAGAAATTGGTACGATTGGAGAAACTATTGAATAGTGGCGAAATTCTTGCAGGATAATGCTAACCCAAAGGCTTTATTGTAAAGCCTTCGCAAGGCCCAGTGAAATTTGAAAGGAGAAATTAGTATGACCAAGAAAAAAATGGGGGGAACCCTTCTTAGTGCGGCCTTTATTATGGCGGCTTCGGCAGTAGGACCAGGTTTTTTGACCCAAACGGCAGTTTTTACGGGGACTCTTCAAGGAAGTTTTGGGTTTGTTATTTTAGTCGCCAGCATTTTGGCTTGTATTGTTCAGCTCAATATTTGGCGGGTCCTTTGCGTTTCGGGGCTTAGGGGGCAAGATGTCGCCAATAAAATATTGCCAGGGCTTGGGCATTTTGTCGCCTTTTTGATTATCTTGGGCGGGATTGCGTTCAATATTGGAAATGTGGGCGGCGGTGCCCTGGGGCTTAATAGCATGCTTGGGGTACCGGAAGGCATTGGTTTCTTCGTGGCAGGGATTGTGGCCATCGCTATCTTTTTAGTGAAAGATGCCATGAAGGCTATGGACAATGTGACCAAGGCATTGGGGAGCTTGATGATCGTCGTGATGCTGGTTGTTATTTTTATGGTCCGCCCGCCAATGGGCTATGCCTTAAGGGAAGCAGTAGCGCCTTCCAATGACCTTCCGGATTTATTTTTCCCGATCCTGACTTTGCTTGGGGGAACTGTAGGGGGCTATATTACCTTCTCAGGTGCCCACCGGTTGATTGATGCCAAAATCACCGGCTGGTCACAGCTTACCCAAATCAGGCGAAGTTCTGTGATGGGGATTATTGTGGCGACTGTTGTCCGTGCCTTTTTGTTCTTGGCTGTCCTTGGGGTGGTCCTAACGTCTGTCACAGGGCTTAACCCTGATAACCCGGCAGCAGATGCATTTTCCCAAGCAGCAGGGCAAATCGGTTACCGTTTCTTTGGGCTAGTACTATTTTCCGCAGCCCTGACATCCATTATCGGTGCAGCTTATACTTCCGTTTCCTTTCTTAAAACTTTGAACGGGTTTGTCGCACGCTATGAAAAATGGTTTATTATTGGTTTCATCGCCTTATCCACTGTTATTATGGCAGCGATTGGCCGCCCCGCAACGCTATTAGTGTTGGCGGGTGCCCTCAATGGGTTGATTTTGCCGATTACCCTAGGGGTTTGCCTGATTGCCTCCCAAAACAAAAAAATCATGGGTGCCGATTACCGCCACCCGCCAGTGCTCTTTGTTTTGGGGATTTTAGTGGCTGTGGGCGCAGCTTATATGGGAGTGACCTCATTGGGCGGCTTAATGAATTTGATTAGGAGGTAGCTATGGCAGACATTCAATTTTCCCCCGTAGGGGATTCATCGGTTTTATTGGAGTTCGGGCATGATATTTCAGAAGAAACCAATGCTAAGATTACCGCATTTTCCAAGGCTTTGAAAAGCATGCCCACAGCGGGCATCATCGACCAGGTCCCGGCATTTTGCTCGTTACTGATTAACTATGACCCGCGCCTGGTAACTTATGCTACCCTCGTCAAAAAAATGAAAGAACTTTCTAAAACTGCGTCACAAGCTGCTGGGGCTATGGGGCGGGTATTTGAAATCCCTGTCTGTTATGACGGGGAATGCGGTCCTGACCTGGAAAACATTGCGAAGCTTTCCGGGCTTAGCGCTGAGGAGGTCATCAAGATTCACAGCGAGCCGGAATACTTGATTTATATGCTTGGCTTTATGCCGGGGTTCCCGTATTTAGGGGGGCTTGATGAGCGCATCCATGTCCCACGGCTTGAAGATCCCCGGTTGAAGATCCCTCAGGGGAGCGTCGGCATTGGCGGCGCCCAGACGGGGATTTACCCATTGGAGTCGCCTGGTGGCTGGCAGCTACTTGGCCGGACCCCGGTGAAAACCTATGAGGCTTTGCGAAAGCCGCCCATTTTATTTGAAGCCGGCGACTATATCAAGTTTGTCCCAATAACCAAGGAAATGTTCGATAAAATAGAAAATGATGCGGGGTATAAATGCCAGGTCCGCAGAAAAGAGGTGTAAAATGGGGATTCGCGTAATTAAAGCGGGTTTGCTGACCACTGTCCAGGATTTAGGGCGGACCGGTTTCCAAAGCCAGGGGTTTGGCGTTTCCGGGGTGATGGATGTCAGGTCATTCAAATTAGCCAACCTGTTGCTGGATAATCCGGAAAATGAAGCAGTTTTGGAATTTACCCTCATCGGCCCCACCCTGGAATTTACGTCCGATACGATTATTGCTATTACTGGCGGTGATTTCAGCCCCAAAATCAATGAAGCCCCGGTTACGATGTACCAAGCCATTTATGTGAACAAAGGGGATGTTTTGGAGTTGGGCAGTTCGGCAACCGGCTCCCGTGGCTATATAGCCTTTTCAAGCTATTTGGATATCCCAATGGTCATGGGAAGCAGAAGCACCAATTTAAAAAGCGGGGTCGGGGGCTTTAATGGCCGCAAGCTGCAAAAAGATGATTACCTATATTTTAGGGTCAAGCGCCGCTACATCCCCTTTTTCCTTTCAAGGAAGCTTCAAATCAACGAATTCAAGGAGCAGGAAATCCAACTTCGGGTGGTTCCAGGGCCTCAGGACCAATTGTTTACAGCAGCGGGCAAGAAGACATTTTATAAAAGCAGCTATACGGTAACCAGTGATTTTGACCGGATGGGCTGCCGCCTCGATGGCCCTTATATTGCCGCAAAAACGACCAGTGATATTATTTCCGATGGGATTGCTTTTGGCTCCATCCAAGTCCCTAGCCACGGAAAACCGATTATCTTATTGGCCGACCGGCAGACAACTGGCGGTTACGGTAAAATCGCTACGGTGATATCTGCGGACTTGCCTAAATTGGTGCAGTGCAAAACCGGGGATAAGGTCCGGTTCAAAGAAGTCACAGTGGAAGAAGCCCAACTACTTTTGCGTGAGGAAGTCAAAGAAATGGATCAATACAGAAGGCAGATCCATCACCCATGCCGTGAAGTCCTGGACTGCCGGTTGACGGCGAAGCGCTTGGAAAGGATGATGAGATAAATGAAGGGAGCAGGTCAAATGGATTTAGATAAAATTGAGCAGTTGGTAAAAATCGTAGAAAATTCTTCCATGCTGGATTTTTGCATCAAGGAGGGCGGTGTTAAAATCGAAATGAGCCGCCGGCCCAACGCAGAGACTTTTGTGACAGCAGGGGCAGAACCACCGGTAAAAGTTTCCGTTAGCCAAAGCCAGGAACTGGAAGCAGAAGAAGAGGAAATGTACATTATTTCCCCTATTGTGGGGATTTTCTATTCGGCATCATCCCCAGAGGAAAAGCCTTTTGTCACCGTTGGAGATACGGTAAAAGCTGGGCAGAAGGTATGTATTTTGGAAGCCATGAAACTGTTGAACGAAATCGAAAGCGATTTTGATTGCAAGATCGAGGCGGTCCTTGTCAGCAACGAGCAAAAAGTGGAATACGGGCAACCCTTGTTTCGCGTAACGCCAATTATAGATTAGGGGTGAAGCCTGTGTTTCGAAAAATTTTAATCGCCAACCGCGGTGAAATTGCTGTGAGGATCATCAGGGCTTGCCGCAATTTAGGGATCCGCAGCGTAGCTATTTATGCCAAGGAAGACGCAGACAGCCTTCATGTCCAACTGGCCGACCAAAGGATTTGCATTGGAGAAGGGCCCATTACCAAAAACTATCTGAACCAGTCCCAGATAATTATGGCAGCCCTTAACATGGGGGCTGATGCCATCCATCCCGGATTTGGGTTCTTGTCTGAAAAAGAGGAATTTGCTGCTTTATGCAAAGAGCATGGGATTGCTTTTATCGGGCCATCCCCTGAGGTCATCCATAAAATGGGAAATAAATCCGAAGCCAGGAAGACGATGATGGCAGCAGGGGTTCCCGTTGTCCCAGGAACAAAAGAGCCGGTCTTTGCTGTAGAAGCGGCATTAAAGGAAGCCAAGAAAATCGGATTTCCCGTCATTATCAAAGCCTCTAGCGGCGGAGGCGGTAAAGGGATGCGGATTGCCAAGAAAGAAGCAGATTTCAAGGGGCAGTTCAATTTGGCACAGACGGAATCCGCCAATGCCTTCGGTGACGATACGATGTATATCGAGCGCTTCATCGAAAAACCCAAGCATGTGGAGATCCAGATTATTGCGGATCATCATGGCAATGTGGTTTCTTTAGGGGAGCGGGACTGCTCCGTGCAGCGAAACCACCAAAAGCTGATTGAAGAAGCCCCGTCCCCTGCCATTACCGAGGAAACGCGCCAAAAAATGAGCGCAGATTCAGTAATGGCAGCCAAAGCCGTGGGTTATACCAATGCCGGGACGATCGAATACATCGTGGACCAGGAAGGGAACTACTACTTCATGGAGATGAATACCCGCATCCAAGTGGAGCATGGCGTGACGGAAATGGTGACGGGGACGGATTTGGTCATCGAACAAATCCGCATCGCCATGGGCTGGCCTTTGAGTTTCAACCAAGAAGACATTAAAATGGTTGGGCATTGCATCGAGTGCCGGATCAATGCAGAAATCCCGGAGAAAAATTTTATGCCAAGCCCAGGTTTGGTAGAAAAAGTCCATTTTCCAGGGGGCAACGGGATCCGAATTGATTCAGGGCTATATTCGGGTTATAAAATACCTTCAGAATACGACTCCATGGTGGCAAAGGTCCTCGTCCATGCACCGACCCGCAAGGAGGCTATCCGCAAGATGCGCACTTCCTTGGATGAAATGGTGATTTTAGGCGTTCAGACCAACTTGGATTTCCAATACCAGATTATGCGCAACCCCATCTTTGTCGCTGGGAAAGCCGATACCAGCTTTGTGGAAAAAATGCTGAATATGGATTCTGATTTGGAAAGGAGGCGTGAGGATGTCGAATAAGGTGGATTTGAATTGCGACCTTGGTGAAAGCTTTGGGCGCTATCAGCTGGGAATGGATGCCCAGGCCATGCCTTTGATTTCCTCTGCCAACGTGGCCTGCGGGTTTCATGCAGCCGATCCTGTGGTGATGCTGCAAACCGTGGGCTTGATCGAAGCAGCGGGGATTGGGATAGGTGCCCATCCATCTTTCCCTGACCTGCAAGGGTTTGGCAGGCGCAATATGTCCCTTTCCTTTGAAGAGGCGAAAGCCACTGTACTTTACCAACTGGGGGCCCTGGATGGCTTTTGCCGGGCCAAAGGTATCAAAATGCAGCATGTCAAGCCCCACGGGGCGCTGTATAATATGGCAGCCAAGGATTATGAGTTATCACGAGCCATCTGTGAGGCTATCCAAGAATTCGACCCGTCGCTGATTGTCATGGGGCTTTCCGGTAGCGAAACGATCCGTGCGGCAAAGGATTTAGGGCTTAAAGCTGCCCAGGAAGTTTTTGCCGACCGGAGTTATGAGCCCGATGGGTCGTTAGTGGCAAGAAGCAAAGCCGGTGCTTTCATCCATGATGAAGAAGAAGCGGTGGCAAGGGTCGTGCGGATGGTCAGCGAAAGGAAAGTCAAGGCTGTCAATGGGGAGGACATCGCCATCCAGGCAGATTCCATCTGCGTTCATGGCGATGGTGAGAAAGCCTTGGTTTTTATTGAAAAGATCAGGGAAGGCCTCCAAGGGGCGGGAATAAAAATCTCCCCATTGGCGGAGATTATCGGGTAATTTTTTGTCAATATTTTGCTGGACAATCATCCGCGTAGAGTGGGTTTAAAATAAAGACGGCTGATAATCCCTGTGATTTTGGGATGATCATCCGTCTTTACATTTTTGTTATGTACGATTTCAACACCCCGACGGAAGCATCAAGCTTTGCCCGTTCTTCTTCGTTTAAGTTCATTTCAATCACCTTGCGGACGCCATTTTTATTGAGCAAAGCGGGAAAACCGATGAACACATCGTGGTGCCCATAATGTCCGTTCAAATAAACGGAGACAGGCAGCAGGCTATTTTCGTCGTTTAAAATAGCCCGCACAATCTTCGCCAGGGCCATGCCAATCCCGTAGTAGGTCGCCCCTTTTTGGCTGATGATCTCATAACCAGCCTGACGGACATTTTGGAAAATCTGCTCCAAATCACTGAATTTAAACTCAGGGTGCCGGCCCACGATCTCGCTGATTGGGGTGACCCCAAGGGTCGTATGGCTCCAAACGGCAAACTCGGAATCGCCGTGCTCGCCAATGATGTAGCCATTGATGTCACGGGGGTCCACGTTCAGATAATTGCCGATTTCATAGCGGAAGCGGGCGGTATCAAGGGTGGTCCCCGAGCCGATGACCCGTGAAGCAGGAAGCCCCGACTCCTTCCAGGCGATGTAGGTGAGCAGGTCGACCGGGTTGCTGGCCATGAGGATGATGCCATCAAACCCGGAGTCCATCACCTGCCTGACGATGTTTTTGACCATTTCGGCGTTTCTCTGAAGCAGGCTGAGCCGGTCGCCGCCGGGCATCCGCCCCGAACCGGCGGCAATGAGGACGATGTCGGCGCTTTGACAATCTGAATAATCCCCCGCCCAGATTTTCATCCGGTAGGGTGAGAAAGGGAGCCCATGGCTTAAATCGCTGGCTTCCCCAACCGCTTTTTCCCTCGTCCGGTTGATGAGCACCAATTCCTTGACGCCGCCCTGATTTAGTAAAGAATAGGCAAAGCTCGTACCAACGAGCCCCGTTCCCACCAACACGACCCTTCTCACATTCTGTTCCATCCATCGATCACCTCACTGTCATTTTATGCCCTGGCCAGCTGGAATACCCCAAAAATCCACATTTCCATGTAAGGGGTTAAAAAAAATAGCATATAATTCGTAAGAAAGGTGCATATCTTTTCCCTTTTGTGAATTTTTATGCTATGATTAAAGGGTTGAGAATTATCATGAATAAAATGCAGGCAAAGGGGTATGAAAAATGAAATGGTTTAAGTTGAAGAAGAAGCGGTCGACAATGTTTCAGGTGGTCCGCAATGCATTGATTTTTGTAGCTGCTTGGGGGCTCGTGGCGACATTCGCAAACTTCGGCCTAATGGGTGCCGTGCGGGGGCTGGCCAACATTTTGGTAGCCGTCGCCACAGCGTATTTGACCCACATTATTTTTTACATGGTGGAGGATGCTAAAGAGGGCAAGGTTTTTGAAACGTTCACTGCTAGGGTGTCTGCCAATTGGAAGAAAGTCCAGCGGGGCGTCCCGGAAATCACGGCCCTTATCATTGGGATCCGGTTGCAGATAGCCACGCCCATCCTGATTATCATCATCGCATCGGTCATTGCCGAGCTAGTTGGGAAGCTGATGTGGGGCGGCTTTGGTAAAAACAAGCTGAACCCGGTTGCCGTGAGCATCCTTTTAGTCCGTGTGTTATTTGACCAGTACTTGTTGATGCCAGCCCTTCCAGGGGCAACGGACGCCATTGCGGCTGCTACGCCTTTAAGTGTGAAAGCCCTTGAAGGCTGGAGCTTCACCGCAGAAAATTATGCCCTTATCCAACAGCAGGTTGGCGGGTTATGGAATCTTTTGATTGGAAATTTCCCAGGCATCATGGCGGAGACCACCCGGATTGCCTCTTTCATTGCCCTTGGGTACATGATCCATAAAAAAGCCCTGAAATGGGAAGTGCCGGCATTTTATGTGGGGACGGTCTTTGTAGGGGCAGCCATCATCGGCTTGTTCCATGGATACATCTGGTCTTACGCCCTGTATCATGTCCTAAGCGGCGGCTTGGTCTTTGGTGCCATCTTTATGGCGACAGACCCGGTTACCATCCCGAAAAACAAAGCCGGGCAGATTGTTTTCGCCATCCTTTTAGGGATGCTGACGTTGGCCATCCGCATCAATTCCGAACTGTTCCATGAAGGGGTCATGGTCGGCCTAGTCATCATGAACATGTTCACCACCTACATCAACGAAAAAACGTCGGCCCTGAACAAAGAACCGCAAAAAAAACAATGGGCAACCTATGGTGGCTTGATTGCCGCCTCCACGTTGATCGTCTTCTTGTTGTCATTTTAAATAATCAAAAAGGGAAGCCAGAAATCGGTGGCTTCCCCTTTTTAGGTTTCTGATAGGGACGTGATAAGCTAGGATGCTGCCCGTTCCTAGTTTATTCTTGCAGCCAACACATCCGCAATGGCGTTGATGGAATTGGTGGCTGCCTCAAGGCTGGTATCCTGTCCCCCGATTTCAAATAAAATCGTATTTGGGGAAATATCCTGGTTATAAACGCCATTGTTGCCGGCGCCGCCGGAGAGCCTGACGATGTTTTTAGTGGTCAATCCAGGATGGTTCTTCTCTAGGTGCTGGGCGATGTCATTGGCGACCGCTACGTTTTCGGCAAAAGCGGTGTGGTGGGTGCCTACGACGATTTGGATGATGGCATAGGGTTTCCCGTTTAAAACAATGGTTGCCTCATCTCCAATGGTGGCATCCCGGTGCAGGTCGATAAAATACTTAAATGTTGGGTAGTGCTCCCAGGCGCTTTTTAAAAGCTCGCGGGAAACATCATAAGACTGGTAATATTCCCAGCCGCGGCCTTCAACGATGTCTTGGGTGTCCCGCTCTTCCACAAGGGATGGGACCCCTCTTTTTTGTAGGGCTTGGGCCATTAGCTGGGATAAATCGGTCACCAAGACATCCCCTTCGGTGACGGTTCCATCAGCTGCTACGGTACCTGCGATGCTCTCGGTAGAATGGGTGTTGTAAATGTACACGATTGGATCGTTGCCAAGCATGGTGTTGACCTCCTTTTCAGTAGGGGAATAGCTGTATTCATGAGGAGCCGTGCCAACAGGCGGGCCCATCACGTAAACCCCTGTGATGACCTGGAGCATATAAGTTTCGAGGCCATCGAATTTATGCGTAAATGCGAAATCCGCCAAGAGGGAAATCCCGCCCTTATTTTCCACATAGCGGTCGTAGGCGCTTTTTTGGGTCGCGTAAAAAATTGGGAAAAACTGCGTGGCATGAAGCGCGAGGAATAGGACGGCTGCCATAATGAGTATCGTGAATTTGTTCGCCTGTGTCTGTTGCATAACGCTCACCTCCATTTAACCCTATTCGAGCATGTGGGGGAATAGACCTTTTCGGCAAAAACTGCTAGTGGCACTTCGTTGATAGGAACGCCACATTGTCAGCAGCCATTAAAAAAGCCGCCCAATTTAAAGGCGGCAGAACACGTTATGTCAAATTTTTAAGCCAGGCATCCCTATTTGTCAATTTCCTGCCCACTGCCAGTTTCAGCAGTTCAAGGAGCTGGACCAATAAAAAATGCAGGGGCAAAAGGATTTCAAAGCGCCCAAGTAAAAAAGCGACGGGAATCATAATGATCCAGTTGAAGCCCGAGTCGATCATGACAACCCCTTTCGTGTCGCCGCCGCTCCTTAAAATAAAGTAAAGCCCGGCGTTGATGTAGTAAAGCCAGCTAAAAACCGCGTTGATCAATAAAAGGGTGCGGGCAGTCTGGATGGTGGCAGGGGCTACGTCGTAAAATCCAAAAAGTGGGAAAGAGAGCAAAAAGACAAGGGCGCCCAAAATCAGGCCGGTGCCGGCAGAAATCCTCAGGAGGGAACGTGCTTTGTCCTTGGCTTCCCCGAATTCGCCCCGTCCCAGGTGCTCCCCCAAAATAATGGAAAAGGCCACGCTCATGCCTCCAGTACCGATGAAAATCAGGTTGCCAAGGGCCTGCGAAATGCTCAAGGAAGCAATGTTGGCGCTGATGCGCTGGGTGTAAATGACGGTCAGGGCCTGGACCCCGAACGCCCAAAAAAATTCATTCATCACCAGGCCATACCCTTTTTTAATGAAGTCCATAAGCAGTTCCTTAGTGAAACCGAAGACTTTAAGGGCGCTCAATTTGATGGGGGTATCCAAGACCAAAGTGAGCAAAATGGCAAGGGACATTTCCAGCACCCGGGCAATGAGTGTAGCAAGGCCGGCTCCAGCCACCCCAAGGGCAGGCATTCCAAAGTTCCCATGAATCAGGCCGTAATTGAGGAAAATCCCCACGGCGACGGTGAAAAGGGAGAGGTACATGGGTAGGCGGACGTAGCCGTTGAAGCGAAAGCCTGAGGTGACCATCATGGTAACCGGAAACAGCAGGAAGGTGAATTGGATGTAGCGAAGATATTCCTTGGCATGCGCAATGGTGTCTTGTGAACTGGCGAAAAATGAAAGGACGTATCTGGGAAAAAAGTGCATGATGGCGTAAAAGAACCCCCCGGTCAAAAGGCCGAATAGAAGGGAGATGCGAAAGATTTCCAGCATTTTTCCCTTGTTGCCGGTACCGAAATATTGAGTCATATAAATCCCGGCAGCGCTTGTGATGCCAAAAATCACCAAGGTGAATATAAAAAACACCTGGTTGGTAATGGTCACCCCGGCAATGGCGCTTTCTTGGAGTTGCCCCACCATTAAATTATCCGCCATCTGGGCGGCATTGGTAAAAAGCTGTTGGACAATGCTTGGGATGGCCAGGGCCAAGGTGGCCATAAGCAAAGGTTTTTGTTTCATCGTTGCAATCCTCCGTATCCAAAAGTAAACAATCCCTCTCATTATATCACAGTATTCGACAATTTTATCGGCGATTTCTGAAAAATCCCAGGGGAGACTTTTTTACACTATGCCACAAAAATTCGATGACGACGTTCGTGCCGAAATGTACCGGGAGCTTGTCCTGATGATCAACGAGCAGGCACCTTGGATTTTCATGCACGCCGGCGAAAGGCTGGTAGCGACCCGCTCCAATGTCCATGGTTACACCCAACGCCAAAACGGGCAGCAACGGTTGGATACCGTGTCGATTGATTAACTCGCCCCATGCAAAAAGAGATTATCCCTTCCGGGTAATCTCTTTTTGCATGGGGTTGTAAAAAAACAGCTGGAAACCGTTCGAGTCGAGCTATTTGTGGTATAATAAAGTTATGTATTTTAGTGAAGGAGGGACATGGGATGTTGGCAAAAATATTAGAAGTTGAGGACACTGCTTCCCTTCAAGCGTTGGAAGGCTTTGAATTTGATTGGAGTGTCCACACCTATCCCCAAACAAAAATTTTTTCTGCCCAAGTGCAAGGCGAAATTGCGGGGCTGATTGAATTTGAGCGTATGAGCAGTGAATTATACAATTTCATGTACTTGATTGAAGTTTCCAAAAAATTTCGTGGCACAACCGTTGCTGGGGAACTGTTGGCTTTTATTGCAATGGATTCGTTTCAAAATGGATTTGATGGGTTTGTCGTTTTTGAAAGCAAGACCGTGACCTATAAGTATTATATCGAAAAATATGGCGCTAAGCCATTGCCGGGCCGCCGTTTGCATTTTGATTCGCAGGCAGCCGCACATTTGATTAAAACTTATCTGGAGGTGTAAATCCTATGTTGACAGAAGAGGAGAAGAAAGATTTGGTTATCCGGGCAGGAGAAAAAATTATACAGGAACAGGGACATGGGGTTGTTCCCGGAGTTGACCGCAACAGTTTAACCGGCCTTCGCTATGTACCTATCATCGAAGCACAGATTGGCCGCCGGATTACGGACAAAGAGTGGGAGGACCTTTCCATCAGATAGTTAAAACCGCCAAGATTTTTCCTGGCGGTTTTTTTGCGGATTAAATGGCTTTTGTTTCGGCAATAGCTTTGGTAGGGAATTTATAATTCCGGCTCTTAAATGGGATTTCTTCCACCCTGTTCGTTTCCAATTCAAAATCACAGCGAAGGTCATGGGACGGCTCGCTTAAAAATGGGTAAGCCTCGTGTGGGCTTCGGTATTTTTTGGACATATGCTAACACGCTCCTTAGCCGAAATGTTCCCATATGGCAAGCGAATCCTTCATATAGGAAGCCATGTCGATGCCATAAACTTCTTTGAGGAAATCTTTGGTGATGACACTTTTTGCATCGCCTAGCCCGGCAATCTT
This sequence comes from Turicibacter sp., assembly GCA_009787345.1. GTDB lineage: Bacteria > Bacillota_I > Bacilli_A > MOL361 > Turicibacteraceae > WRGF01. Next base: position 10,351 of record WRGF01000207.1, on the reverse strand, counting down.
GCCGTCCTTTAAAAATAAGGTTTGGGAAGTCAGCCTTAGGGCCAGGTTGATGTCGTGGAACACCCCGATGACCAAGCGGTTATGGGTTGCCGCCCAGTTTTTCAGGTAATCAATCAGTTCTAACTGGTATTTCATGTCCAAATGGTTGGTGGGCTCATCCAACAGGATGATTTTCGGGTCCTGTGCCAATGCCTGGGCTAAAAATACCCGTTGCAGCTGCCCGCCGGATAATTGGTCCAGTTGGGATTCCTGATAAGGTGACAGCCCCAAGGCTTCCAGGAGCCCCTCAATCACCTGACAATCCTCTTTCGTGGGGCTGCTGGAAAATAGGCTGCTTTTTTGACAGCGGTAACGGCCCATCCTTACCGCCTCCCACACCGTATAAGGAAACTGGATGTGGCGGATTTGGGGAAGCATGGCAATCTGCCCCGCAAGTTCCCGCCGCCTGAACATAGATAAATCAGTACCATCCAAGGAAATGTTGCCGTTAAAAGGCAGCATACCCGCGATGGCTTTGAGCAACGTGGTTTTCCCGCAGCCGTTAGGGCCTAAAATGGCGAGGTTTTTATTGATTTTCAGGTTTAAATTTTGAATAACAGGTGTCTCGCCATATCCCGCCGAGAGGTTTTGGATGTCAATTTGGTTGGCAGTTTCACCGTGACTGGTCTTTAAAGCAGGCAATGGGTCCAACGGGGAACGGTTTTGCCCCGCTGGACCCTTTTTCCCGTAGATGTAGATGAAAAAAGGTGCGCCGATGAGGGCGGTGATGGCACCTACTGGGATTTCTTGGGGTGAAATCAAAGTGCGCCCCACCAAGTCGGCGATGACCATCAGGGTTCCTCCTAGTGAGGCGGCTCCAGGTATGGCCACCCGGTGGGAAGCCCCGAAAATCCGCCTGGCAAGGTGGGGGGAAATCAAATCCACGAAGCCGATGATGCCCACGAAGGAAACGGCTCCGCCTGCTAAGAAGGCGCTCAGGGTCAAGAGCAGCGGCTTGACCCGCTTGATGTTCACCCCCATAAAGGCGGCCTGTTCTTCGCCGAAGGCCAGCATATCAAGTTCTTTAAAAAGGCACAGGCTAAGCCCAGTTCCAATCAAGGAAATCCCCAGCATGATTCCGACAGCGTTCCATCCCCTTCCTGCAAAACTCCCCAACTGCCATAAAATCAGCTGTTCCATGAATTGGCGGGAGGTGGCAATGAGCAGGGTGATGAGTGCGTTGATGAAGAGGGAAACGACCATGCCTACCAAAAGGAGGGTGTGGTTGCCCATGTGTCGGTCCAGGCGGAGGGTGAGCCCCAGGATGAGAAGGACGGTGGCGAGGCCGCTTAAAAATCCCATGAGGGGCAGGCCGAAAATCCCAAGGAAAGGGATGGAGAGGCTAAAGACGATAAAGACGGCTGCGCCCAGTGACGCACCGGCCGAGACCCCGATGGTGAAAGGGGAGGCCAGGGGATTTTGGAGGAGGGACTGCATGAGGGTGCCCGCCACCGACATGGCTGCGCCGACGATGAAAGCGAGGAGCACCCGGGGCAGGCGGATGTTGAAGACGATGGGAACCCAGTTGGCGGATACTGAATCCGGCAAGCTGAACCCGAACAAGCGGTTTCCAAGGATGGCCAGGATGTGGGTGGGCGGGATGGAAACAGTGCCGATGCCCACGGCTAAAATGATAGCGGCAAAGGCAGCAGCACCCAACAGGATGAATTTAATTTTTTTGTCCAATGCTAGTTATTCTCCCAGTGATTGGAAAGTTTCAGGATGGATGGCTTTTGCCATTTCCCGAAGCCCATTAACGATGCGGTGGTTCGGCAAGCTGGTATAGCCATTGTCCACATAATGGACCGCACCATTTTCGATGGCGGCGACATGGGTCCAGCCACTGCGTCCCAAGATTTCTGAAACTGGATCTTCAAGGAAATCCACGTTGGTCAAAATCACATCCGGGTTGGCGGCAACAGCGGCTTCTTCCGTTACGGGCAACCACCCTTGCTGGTCGGAAAAAACGTTGACAGCGCCTGCCAATTCAAGCATTTCATTCAGGAATGTCCCTGTCCCGAAACTGAAAATGTCCGGAAGGGGGCTGATTTCAAACAGAACGCGTTTTGGTTCTTCCACATCCTGTGTCAATGAAGTAATTTCGTCAATGGCGGACTGCATGTCGTCGAGAAGCATTGCCCCCTCATCATGAAGCCCCACCACATCGGCGATGAACTGCACATCCTCCTTGATGGCCTGGATGCTGTTGCTGGTCGGGATTTGGGCAACGGCTATCCCCGCATCCATCAACGGCTGGAAAATATCCCCGTCCATCCCGAAGCTGACTTCTCCCGCCAAGACCAGTTCCGGCGCCAGGGCCAGTAGGGTTTCCATGTCGGGTGCCATCATGTCAAGCTGCGGCAACTGATCAAACCCGTCCATCTGCCCCGCCGTCCATGTATCCACCACCACTATGCGGTCTGCGGCGCCAAGGTCAATCAGCACCTGGGTAATGGCGGGTGCCAGGGAGACGATGGTTTCGGCATTTTCCAAAACTTCGATGTTATTTCCTAATGGATCAACCATGGAAATGGTGTTGCGCCCGGATTGCACCACCTCAGTGGTTGGTGCATTACCGCAGGCGGCAAGTACCGCTAATATTGCTGCCATCAAACTGCTTCTTAAAACTTTTTTCATGACTCATTCCTCCCGAATTATCCTCCATGGGGCAGGTCTCCTGGCTTGGCACCTGATAAGTTATCTTCCTACTCCTGGGCCTTCCCAGCACTTGGCCAGTGGCATTTTCAGTTTCGTTTGCCTTACAGTAGCGGGGGCTGCCGGTGCTTTGACACCGTTCCCTATTAATCACTGCGTGAACCCCATGGGCATGGAATCATTATACCATTAATTAACCGCCCAACGGCTTTTTTGGGAATATATGCTAAAAACCGCCACATTTTTGAAACGTTTTCTTCGGGATTCCCCACAAAAAGCATAAAAAAAACATTGACTTTCACCTAGAACGCTGTATAATAGGGGTAACTTCATATTTCTTATCAAGAGCGGCGGAGGGACAGGCCCTGTGAAGCCCGGCAACCAATCCAATTATGGATACGGTGCCAATTCCTAGAGATGAGAGAAAGCACCTTTTTAGGATTGGTCCTTTCTGTCACCGGCAGAGGGGCTTTTTCATTTTTGAAGGCAGCGCTCAGCGATTAATACTATTTCCGTTCTAAAAAGTTGCCTTATCAGCGAGGATTTTGCGTTTTGGCCGAGGAGCGACGGAGTTAAGCGATGTGGAATATCGTGTGCGTAGGAGCGACGACGGTCCAGGGCGGAAAAGACCGCTCAGGAAGTAGCTTTTGGAACGGAAATAGTATAAGGAAAGAGTATGAGGAAATTCGCAGAGAGTTTTAGGAGGAATAAACACATGAAAAAATTTGCAACATTATTACTTAGTGGATTGGCAGTAGCAAGCCTTGCAGCTTGTGGGGCAACTGGTGGCAGCAGCGACAGCGAACAGACCGTGCGCGTCGGTGTCGTTGGGGAGCAGCTTGACCAGTGGGAACATGTCCGCGATACATTGGCAGAAGAAGGGATTACCCTTGAAATTGTCCGTTTTACTGACTGGGTTGCGCCGAACACAGCCCTGGTCGAAGGCGACCTTGACATCAACGCTTTCCAAAGCATCAACTTCTTGGATAACTACAATGCAACAAATGGCCAAAACTTGGTGCCGATTGGGAATACGATGATCATGTACTTCGGGATTTATTCCGATACTCTGGATTCCCTGGATAACGTCCCTGTAGGGGCAACCGTTGCTTTGCCGGAAGACGTCGCCAACTTTGCCCGCGGCTTATTGCTTTTAGAAGCAGCTGGCTTTATTGAACTGGCACCAGATTCTGGTTGGTTGCCAACAGCTGAGGATATCGTCGCCAACCCGCTTGAGCTTGAACTTGTATCGGTACAGGCGCAGATGCTTCCACGCACGATGCCAGATGTTACGTTGACATTGATGAATGCTTCCGTTGCCAACGATGCAGGCATCAACCCGCACGAAGAAGCTTTGCTTCTTGAAGAGCTTGATGTCAACTCGCCATTTATCAATGCCATCGTCGCCCGTCCAGAAGATGCTGACAGCGAACTTTTGCGCACTGTGGTCGAGCATTTCCAGACAGACGAAGTGGCAGACATCATCGCCCGCATTACCAACAACGCAGCGTTTGCGGTTTGGGATAACTAAATATTCAATTCTTATCGAGAGTGGTGGAGGGACAGGCCCTGTGAAACCCGGCAACCGGACGGATGGGTCACGGTGCTAATTCCCGTAGATGAGTGATTTTGGACGTAGCCTTCCTATCACTGATAGGAAGGCTATTTTCATAGCAAAAACCAATTTTTGCTATGAAAATAGCCTGGACTGGAAAAGGAGGATTTAAAGATGGATGTGACATTTCAAACGAAGCTTCACCATAACGATTATAAGGTAGACCAAGAAACAGGGGCCTTATCCACGCCATTGCACCACACCTCGACGTTTCATCAATTCGATTTCGACAGCTTTGGGAAATTCGATTATTCAAGGAGCGGCAACCCGACCCGTGAAGCGCTGGAGTCGATTATCGCCGAACTGGAAGGCGGGGTGGCAGGCTTTGCTTTTGCCTCTGGGATGGCTGCTATTTCCACTGCGCTGCTATTACTGTCCGCTGGGGACCACTTGCTGATTTCGGAAGATGTCTATGGGGGCACCTACCGGCTGGTCAGTGAAGTCTTGAGCCGCCTCGGGGTGGAGCATAGCTTCGTGGACATGGCCAACTTGAATGCCGTCCGCCAGGGGATCCGCCCCAATACGAAGGCATTTTACATCGAAACCCCTTCAAACCCAACCATGAAAGTGACGGATATAGGGGCGGTTGCAGCCTTGGCAAAAGGGGTAGGGGCATTGACTTTCGTGGACAACACCTTCTTGACGCCACAGCTTCAAAGACCTTTGGACCTGGGGGCAGACATCGTCCTTCATAGCGCCACCAAATTCCTGTCGGGGCATAGCGATGTGGTGGCGGGGCTTGCCGTCGTGAAAAACAAGGACCTGGCCAAGCGCCTTGGGTTTTTGCAAAATTCCTTTGGTGCGGTCCTTGGCGCCCAGGATTGCTGGCTGGTCCTTCGGGGTCTTAAGACCCTCCATGTCCGTTTGGCGGAATCCCAAAGGTCTGCCCAAAAAATGGCGGGTTATTTGGAAAGCCACCCGCTAATAAAAGCAGTCCATTATCCTGGCCTTAAAAGCCACCCCCAGTACCGCCAGCATAAAAGCCAGGCATCAGGGCCCGGCGCTGTCTTGTCCTTTGAACTGGGAAGCGTCAATGAGTTGAAAATCTTTTTGAAGCATGTGAAACTGCCGGCCTATGCAGTCAGCCTTGGCGGGGTGGAATCCATCCTGTCTTACCCTGCCAAAATGTCCCATGCCGCCATGCCGGCAGCCGAGAGGCAAAAACGGGGAATCAGCGATGGCCTGATCCGGCTGTCGGTGGGCCTTGAGCAAGTGGATGACCTGATTGCCGACTTTGAACAGGCACTCGGGCAAGTAAAGGTGCGAAGCTTGAAACTGGCGTAATATATCAACTAAAAGGGGAGAGCATCATGCATAAAATCGAAACGAAACTAGCACAAATTGGGAACCGGAGCGAGTCTGCCACCGGGGCTGTGAACGCTCCTGTGTATTTTTCGACGGCTTACCGCCATGAAGGGATAGGGCAGTCGACCGGGTACGATTATAGCCGCAGCGGGAACCCTACCCGGGATCTTTTGGAGCAGGCCATTGCAGACCTTGAAGGCGGGGATAGGGGATTTGCCTGTGCTTCCGGGATGGCTGCAATCCAGACGGTCTTATCTTTATTCAAATCAGGGGATGAAATCATCGTCAGCGAAGATTTATATGGCGGGACCTACCGGATTTTCGAACGGGGCTTCAAAAAATGGGGCCTGAAGGCCATTTATACGAACACTTCCCAAAAAGAGAAGGTGGAACTTAGCATCAATCCGCAAGTAAAGGCAATTTTTTTGGAAACGCCGACCAACCCCCTCATGCAAGAAACGGACATTGCCATGGTGGCGGAAATCGCCAAACAACACGGGCTTTTGCTTATTGTCGACAACACGTTTTACACGCCGGTCCTGCAAAAGCCAATCCACGTCGGGGCGGACGTTGTGATCCATAGCGCCACCAAGTATTTAAGCGGCCATAACGATGTGTTGGCGGGGCTGATTGCGGCGAAGGGAAAAGATTTATGCGAGGAACTTTTTTTGCATCATAATGGAGGGGGGGCGGTGCTTGCCCCGATGGATTGCTGGCTTTTGATGCGGGGGATGAAGACGCTTGCCCTAAGGATGAAGCAGCATCAGGCCAATGCGGTCCAGATGAAAGGCTTCCTTGAAGGACACCCCTTGGTGAAACAAGTTTTTTATCCGGGAAAAGGAGGGATGGTTTCCTTTAAAATGGCATCCAGCGATTTGGTCGACCCGTTTTTGCGCCACCTAAAGCTCATTACCTTCGCGGAAAGCCTGGGGGGGACAGAGAGCTTCATCACTTATCCAACAACTCAGACCCACATGGACATCCCTGAAAAGATAAGGGTTGCCCGGGGAGTCTGCGACTGCCTCCTGCGTTTTTCCGTGGGGATTGAGGATGCCTGGGATTTGATGGGGGACTTGGAACAGGCATTCAAAGAAGCAGCGCGTGACATCAAAGATTCAGCCTTGGCTGCCGAGGCATCTTAAATGCAAAGGGGGATGCCTATATGTTGGCCTCCCCTTTGCATTATTTTTTTCGCCCCGAGGCAGAAATCAGGAAGCCAAGGGTGGTGGACATCATGTCCCTGATTTGCAGGACGCCCTCGGCAAAGGTATTTTCGCTTCCGGTGATGTTGATTAAAAATAAGACGACCACTGAAGTCAGGCAAACAAAGCCGGCTACCGCATTGCGCAAATGGACCATGCTTTGGATGGAGCGGCTATCGGGCAGGCAATCACCACCGGCATCTGCGGGCACGGGCGAAACAGGGGTTTCACTTTGCACAGCAGTTGGTGTTGCAACCGGTTGTTCTGGTTTTTCAACGGATGCGCTGCCCATCCCGCCGATGACATACCCCATAATCGCCCCGAGGCTCGTCCTAAAACTAATGGTCTTCCAGTTATACTCCCCACCCCAAAAAACGGCAAAAAGAAGCTCTAAAAATAAGACGAAGCCAATCAGCAAGACGATTTTGTTTGAAAATTCCAACTCGCACCATTCCCTGGAAAGGCTCCTTAAAATGGGCCGCTTAAAGCCGGGCTCTGGGTACTGGCAACTGGTTTTCGGATTTTTTACAGGTTCCAAGGCGCATCCCCCCTTAACCCATCTTATGGCGGATGGGGGCGTTTTATATCGGAATTTCCTATAAAGTTTATCATTTAGCATAAAAGCCCCGCTGCAACCGGGCAGTTGTAGCGGGGCTTTTTTTTAATTGAGTGCCACTTTTCTTTTGACAGGTTCGGCAGCAACGGCTTTTTTCCCGTGATAAAATTTCAGGCCAAGTGCCATGATGGCGCTAAAGACAATGAGGTAAATGAGGACAGCCATCCCTTCGGCATAAATGACGGCGTAAATCATAAAGAGGGCGCCAAGGGTGGCAAGTGCAGGGGCAATAAAGCGGTTGAAAACCCCAAGCCCTTTTTCCCTGGCCATGACCCGGATGAAAATCGGGATTAAAAACGCGTTGAAGGTGACTGGCACGTAAGAGGAAACATCGAAGAAAAAGTCCCCGTACCAGCCGGCATAATTGGCACCATAGCTGACAATCCAAACAGCGGTACAAAGCAAAAATAACGTCGCGGAATTATTCGGGACATTGCTGACTTCATCGATTTGGGAAAACATTTTTGGGTTGATGCTATTGCCCCGGGTGGCTAAGGAGTAAAACATCCGTTGCCCGCCGGTAGTCAGCCCATTAAGGGTGCCCAGGCAAGAAATCACGATAAAGACGAACAGGCCGGTCCCGGCAAAGTGGCTGAAAATGCTCCTGAATGCCCCTTGGATACCGTAACCTCCTGAGATTTCCTGGATCGGCGCAGAACCAAATATGCCGATGAAATAAAGGACATATACCGAAATGATGATCAGCATCCCGCTAACCAAGGCTGCCGGGACGTTTCGTTTCGGGTTTTTGATTTCCGCCGTCAGGTTAATCAGCGTGTCCCAGCCGGTATAGGCGAAGGCGGTTGCAACTAGGCTAACTAAAAAGGGGTTCCCGCTGGCCTGTGCCACATAAGTGGAGTGCAGGTTGGCGACCGTCATGCCATTGGAAAGCCCAACCACGGTCCCTACAACCCCCATCAACACCAAGGGGATGATTTTAATGACGGTGGTGGAGACCTGGAACTTCCCGGAAAATTTTGGGCTGAAGGTGTTGAGGGCGAAGATGGCAATCAGGTAAAAGAGGGCCAGCATATACGTTTGCCCGCTGAATTCGGCACTGGCATGGAAACCGAATAAAATAACGGTGAAGCGGGCGGCGACCCAGGCCAGGATGCCAGTGGTGGCAGGGTAAAAAATAACAGCTAAAAACCAGCCGAACAGATAGCCAAAGCGTTTGCCCACCAGGACTTCTGCAAAGCTGGCAAGCCCATCGCTCTTTTCATATTTCATGGCCAAGACGCCAAAGACGTAAGCTGCGGCCAGCGTAATCAAGCCACCGACGGCCCAAGCGGCAATCCCTTGTCCCATGTGCTTGCCAACAGCTGCCAAAATGACTTCGTTCCTGAAAAAGACACCGCTTCCGATAACGGTCCCGATGACCATGCACATCGACGTTGCCAACCCATACTTCCTCGTTAATTTATTTTCCATGACAGCTCCTCCTTGACTCGGTTTACGTCATTATACCCCATGAATCGGCACCTTTCAATAGTGGAAGCGAATACAGTTTGATAATTTTGTAATTCAGGTATAAAATTTATGTAAAATCAACGGTTAGTAAGGGGCGTTCCCAGGAATGGAGCCAACTAGCATGAACCGAAAATAAAAAAACCTGCGTCCTTGGGGCTGCGGCTATGGTATAATACCCTGTATATATGGAAGAGGTGATGGCCATGGGTGAAGGGATGCAGTCATATTTTATCTTGGTTTCAAGTGTTGCAGTGGTATTGATGGTTTATGATAAACGGGCGGCGGTCCAAGGAAAAAGGCGGGTGCGGGAACGGACGCTGCTCCTCGTGGCATCACTAGGCGGGGCGCTGGCCATGTGGGTGGCGATGCACAGGGTGCGCCATAAGACGGGGAAACCGAAGTTTTCATATGGGGTCCCGATACTTTTTGTGATCCAGCTTCTCCTGCTTTTTCTCCAAAAAACCTAAATTTATTGAAAAAATGCGTAAAATTTACACAATCTTTACGTAGCTCTGGACTGAAAATAATGGTATAATGTTTCAAAACAGAAATAAAATTAGCCGGCCGGCGATGGACTTATCCAGCGAGATAAGGCGCCCGGCCAAGGGAAAGTGGGAGTTTATTATGGAAATCGGAATCATTTATGCAATCATCATCATCATTTCTACCTTATTGGGGGCAATCTCCGGGATGAGTGGCGGCGTCATCATGCGCCCGGTCTTTGACACGGTAGGTTACCACGACGTAGCGTCCATGACGTTTTATGCTAGTGTAGCGGTGATTGTCATGTCGCTGGTCTCAACATGGAAACGATTTAAAAAAGGGATGGACATCCAACTGGGACTAGCCATTTTCGTATCCGTCGGATCCATCGTAGGCGGGATGCTGGGCAACGTAAAGCTTGAATGGCTCCTTGGCATGTTCCAGGAAAACACCGTCAACCTGGTCCAAATCACCTTATCCGTCATTACTCTGCTTTTTGCCCTCCTTTATTCGTTCGGCATTTTCAAATCCTATAAAGTCAACAACATGTTCTTGGTATTTTTGACTGGGATTGTTCTTGGCGGCATGGCTTCCCTCCTTGGGATTGGCGGGGGCCCAATCAATGTGGCGGCCTTTATGCTCTTGTTCGGGATGTCCATGAAGGACGCAGCGGGATATTCCATTATTACCATTTTCTTCGCACAGGCTTCCCGCTTGGTGACCACAACATTTACCAGCGGCTTCGGGGCATTTGACCTGGCGATCCTTGCCTGGATTTTGCCGGCAGCGGCTATTGGCGGTTTGCTGGGCGCATTGTTCGGTGTCCGCCTAAGCGAAAAAAGCGTCCGCCTCGTATTCAAAATGGTGCTGGTGGGGGTCATTTCCCTGAATGTCTATAACGGGATCATGTTGTTTGTTTAAATCTTCAGGGCTTCCCAACTGGGGGGCTTTTTTTTGTGGGATATG
>WRGF01000206.1 GCA_009787345.1 Turicibacter sp. | reverse complement strand
AGTTAGAAGGCATCATCGAAGAATATTTGAACAGTCGGGCGACAACGCCCGCCAATAAGGAACTTATCCAATTAATGGCGGACGGATATAGTTATGCAGAAATCGCAGAAATTCTAGGGGTCAACAAGCGGGCATTATACCGCAGAGCGCAAGACATTAGGAGAAGGATGGGGGCAAGGTTAAATGAAAAGTGACAAGGAGCGTTTACAAAAAAAGTACGATTTAGCAGACGTTAGCGTCATGTGGCTCATGACCTACGGGCAACGGTATTTATTCATCTACCCTAAGTATATCGGTGTGATTTTGATATGGGCATTATTCTTCCAAGTCCACCACTTAAGGGGAAAAGCCATGAAAGTGAATTTTAACATCCCGAAAAAATTCTACGATATGGACGGTGATTTTGATGAGTAGGGAAATAGCAGTCACATTATCAGAAGAACTATACGAGTCGGTGCAACGTGCGGTGGACAATGTCCAAGAAACGATTTGGGAGAAATATGGCATTGACGTTCCAAGGGGAGCGTTTGAAATGGACTTGATGGAGGTATTTATCAAAGTCGGGCTAGATGCCTACTGGGACATGGTAGCCGAAGATTCCATGGAAGGTTTAACCGACAAGCCCGAAGCGGGTAGCCAGAAATTGAGATTAATCAAAAAAGGGGAGCGATAACCATGTTCGTTAAGAACTTAGCCAGTTTCAAATATTACCAAGGTCAAGACCTCGTGGAAGTCATCATGTCAGGCAATGGGTTCAACTACTGGGTATGTACCTACCGTGGCGGTTCCGACAAACCAGAATCTGATAAGCTATATCAGAGCTATGCTAAAGCCAACGATGCATTCGAACACTTCTTCATGAACCGTCATCCAAGGGACTAGGGGGGGAGCCTATGGCAAGCAAGCGGACAGTGATGGCTTACGATTATGCACCGAATAAAATGGTCAGGATTTTATCAAGTAGTTGGGACGTTTCCACCGCCAATGATGATGTGAGGTTTTGGTTATGCGTGACCTTTAACGATTATGTGGTATTTCGGAAAAATGTCGGGTGGGACACTCAAAAGCTACTGGATTTTTACGAAAGGGTGATTGAGGATAAGCCAGTGACGATGTTGGAAATCTGGGACATTCACGACAAGATTTACAAAAACGATGCCCTATTGATGAATTGAGGAAGGATGCCATGGATAATTTGGATTGGATGGTATTAGCAAGGGAAAGCAGTACAAAGTACTTCGGAGATGCTCCGCTAAGGGGAGGAGCGGGCAGAGCATTCACATTAGCAGAACCGTTAAAAGAAGTGGTTGCCAAACCCATCAAACAAAAAGTAACTCAAACCATCAGAAGGGAAGCAGTCAAGAGAACAGCTAAGGAAGCCATCAAAAAAATGCCTTGGGGCATCACCCCCATGCAAGGCTTGCAAGTCGCCCTCATCATCTTCATTATCGCTTTCATGTTAGGATTTATTCAGGGACTAAAAGCGGGGGCATTGTTAGCATCCACGAAGGGGAGGAAATAACCATGAGGAGTTATGAACTGAACTTTACCATTGTCACCAAAGGTTCCATCATCGTCGGCGCTCACACCGAAGAAGAAGCGTGCGAAAAACTGGACGCACTTATCCCGGACATTCTAAAAAACAATGACAACGAAATCACCGATTTGGAAGTGAACCTTTACAGCAGTGACTATGACCGGGATTGGGATTACTAAGGGGCAATAGCCCCTCCCCTTCTGGGGGAAAGTGGGGATTTGATGACCGAACAAGAATTAATAAGTAAGGTAAAAATTTTAGAAGAAATGCAAAAAGACCGATTGGACAAAAAGACAGATGCGACAATTTCACAACTTCCACCCATGAAATCCATCGGTGAATGTATTAAGGAGCACAAGGCGGAACTGGATGAGATTTTCAACCGCCACATGGACAGCTTGGATTTTTGGGAAATCGAAACCGCCGATTTGAAAAAACTGGATGAATTAAGTTTACGGCACGAGGGTGAACGCCATTGGGATTTAGGCGATGGCTACGACTGCCAGATTTGCAAGAACAAACTTGGGTTTTATCAGCACCTAGACATAGAAAAAGCCTACAAGGACGTTTTAAGGGTAGCCCCAGAAAATGTACACACGACACTAGCTAAAAGCGTCACAAAGACACATACAGGGCTTACAGGATGGACGGTGTGCGGGTGCGTCCAACAACGAAGCGTGAAGAAGCAGAATCAACAAAGCAATTTAGGGAAATTGACGGATTTAAAATTCAGCGATTATCAAGTGACCGAAAAATATCAACAGTATATTTTCGACAAAGCAAGTGATTACACCAAAAAAGGTTGGCAGGAAGGAAAATGGTTTTTGTTTTCAGGTCAGTCGGGCTTAGGTAAAACCCTCATTTGCAGTATCGTTACCAATTACATTACCGCCAACGGCTATGCCACAAAATATTTGGTATACCCGGACTTCATGGCATCGTACAAAGACACTCCACTGGACAGGCAAATGGCTTTGATGGATGAATATGCCAACGTTGCAGTGCTTTACATTGATGACTTATTCAAAGGGCAAAGCAGTTCCTACGACATGACCATTTTATTCCGGCTGATTAATCGGAGGTATGCAACAGACAAAATCACTATTATCAGCACGGAGATGAAAACCGAACAACTTTTGGAATTAAACGAAGCCGTTTCAGGTCGAATGATAGAAAAGGCGGGGGAATATTTTGTAACCGTCAAATATGACAAAAAGAAAAATTATCGGACAAAGGACGTGGAGAATTGAAAAAACCAATAGGTTATACCGTTTTGCCAAGTGAAGTGAGGTACGATGAGAAATTATCATGGTCAGATAAAGTGATTTACGCAGAATTATTGGGCTTATCGCACGAAAAAGGCTATTGTTATGCTTCAAATAAGGCGTTAGCAGATTTGTACGGTACAAGTATTAGCACCATACAGCGGGCATTAGAATCATTAGAAAATAACGGATGGTTGGAGCGGGAATTGATTTACGAAGATGGTACGAACGTGGTAAAGGAAAGACGCATTTTCCCTCTAAAACCTAACGTCAAAAATGACACGACCCTCATAGCAGTTTTGCCAGAAACCTCATCGCATAGTTGCTATGACCCCCACGGCAAAAGTGACGCAGTAAATAACAAAGACTTAATAACTAATTTAATAACTAAAAAGAATACATTGTCGGTTGGCACCGACAGCGCCCATTTTTCAGAAATCGTGGATTACTTAAACCTCAAAACGGGTCAGAAGTTCAAAGCGACTTCAAAGGCGACCCAGACCAAAATTAATGCCCGACTTAAAGAGGGCTTCACGGTCGAGGACTTTAAAACGGTCATCGACACCAAAACAGCCGAATGGCTCCTAAAGCCAGACATGAGCCAGTACCTTAGACCCGAAACGCTTTTCGGAACGAAGATGGAAAGTTACTTGAACCAGTCCCGCCAGACCCACGAAGTGCCTGACGGATTCTACAAAACAGCCACAGGGGAATTGAAGGAAGATACCAACTATTACAGTTGCCCCTTTTAATTAAACGTGAAATGCCATTGAAAACGATTTTAAGGTATCCTAGAGCGATTTTGGAGAGTAAAACGACCCATGATAGTGGACAGGCAAAATAAAGCCCCTAGCGGGCTTTAAAAGGCTTTCAAATATTTTAAGAAACTTGAAAATTCTAGGGGCACACGATGAAGTTTCCGCCCTATAATCAAAGTGAAGCTATACGAGGGGAGCAAATGAAATGAGCGTTTATAAAAAACTCCAACGTGCTAGAGCAGAATTTGTGGAAAAGCCGATTAAGAAAACAGGACTTAATAAGCATCAAGGCTATCAATATTTCGAGCTTGGTGACTTCATCCCGGTCATGATGCACCTGTTAGAAAAACACGGACTATGTTCAGTAACATCCTATGACTATCGGGACGATAACAGCCCGGAATACATGACCCTAAAAATTATCGACAGCGACAAGCCAGAGGATTTTATCAGTTTCATTCATCCCGTTTACATGAGTGTCACCGCCAAGAATCCAATCCAAAACAGCGGAGCAACGACAACGTATTGCAGGCGTTACTTATGGCTCATGGCATTTGAAATCGTAGAATGCGACCAAGTAGACGGAGCAGACCAGAATCCTAAGAAGTCATCGCAGTCCGCACCGCCGATTAAAGAAGCGACCCCGGCAACAGGTGCCAACAGAGGAAAGGAAATCGAGGAACTTATCCGTAAAAAAGATGTCGATGAAAAGGCAGTCGTTCAATGGATTTCATCCACTTTCAAAACTCTAAATTTAGACGATTTAACATCTGCCCAAGTGATTCAGGTTATCGAAGTTTTGTCCAAGAAGCCAAGTAAATGAGGATTGAAATTTTCGATTACACGGAGAACGATTCAGGGGTTTGGGTGGTAGCTAGGCTAGATAGCCCGCTACCCTATTCCTTACAAACAGCCACAGGGGAAATTAAACTCGATGATGGAAGGCGGATAAGTTCAGCTCAACGGAAGATGATTTATGCCATGCTCAAAGACATTTCAGAATTTACAGGTCATGACCCGCTATTTTTGATAAACTACTATAAATGTGATTTTGTCATACAAAACGATTGCGACTGGTTTAGCCTAAGCACTACGGACATGACAACGGCTAGAAACTTCATCGAACATATCTTAGAATCAGCGTTTGAGTTGGGTGCGCCACTCACGCACCAAACGGCGGATTTGGCAAAATCCACCGGGAATTATTTATGGTTATGCTTGAAATTTAGGAAGTGTGCAATATGTGGAGCCAAGGCGGAAGCGCATCATGTGGACGCAGTGGGGCAAGGAAGGGACAGGAACAGCATCGACCATAGCCGACATAGATTAATGGCATTGTGTAGGGTGCACCATTCAGAGAGCCACCAAAGCGGTCAGGAAACCTTTGCAGAGAAGTACCACGTGTACGGAATCAAGTTATCCAAAGAAGCGGTAAGGGAGTTGGGGCTATGACTGAAATTTATCGGATTTGTGAAAGAATACCCTATTTCTATAAGGGAGCGTGCTAATATGTGCAACTTAATCACTTTTGAAGGTCAAGTGGTAGTAAGCAGTCGAGTGGTGGCAGAGGATTTCGGGAAACGTCATAACCATGTAATGGATGCAATTAGGGAAAAGTTAACTACCGAAAATTCGGTGGTTAAAAATTGGTTCATCGAATCCGAATTTGAACACCGAGGGAACACCTATACTGAATACTTGATGACCCGTGATGGATTTTCATTTCTAGTGATGGGGTTCAATGGCAGAGAAGCGGACGAATTTAAAATCAAGTACATCGAAGCATTTAACAGAATGGAAGCCCGGTTACGCACCACGATAGTCCCGCTAGATTCTTACATGATTGATGACCCAGTGCAACGTGCGGAACGATGGATAGAAGAAAAGAAAATTTGCTTAGCGTATGAAGCCAAAGCACTCCGACATGATGAAATTTACAACAGTCCGGCATTAAAAACCACCACAGACATTGCTAAAGATTTAGGCATCAATGCTACCCAGTTAAACAAAATCCTGAATAGAAAAGGAATTATTTTCAAGAAATCAGGGACATGGTATCCCTACGCAAAATATGAACACTTAATCGCTAACGGATATTGTGACTATGAAATTAACGAACGTGGGCAAATCTTAAAATGGACAGAGAAAGGACGGGTATTCATTATGGATGCCGTCAAGGGGCAAATGGAATTGGGATTGTTGGGAGGGTTGTTTAAATGAACAGTTGCCAGTTATTGGGGAGGTTAACCAAAGACCCAGAATTGAGACACAGCCAGAACGGCGGGGCATACTCATATTTCACACTAGCTGTGGATGATGGACGGGATAAAGCGTTATTTATAGATTGCGTGTGCCATAAAGCGACAGCTGAAAATTTATGCAAATATCAAGGGAAAGGGTCGCTGATTGCGGTTACCGGGAAAATCAACGTCAACGAATGGGAGAAGGACAGTATCAAGCACCGGAAATTTCAAATCAACGTGTTTAGCATTCATTACACTGGCAAGGCGGAAAGCAAGCCCGCTTCGAATTTAGGAAAGGATGTTGACCAGTATTTCGATAATTTGCCGACTTATGGTTATGCCAACGGCGTTGGTGACGATGGACTAGATTTACCATTTTGAAAGGGGAAATCAATATGACCGGGCTTATTAATATCATTGAGGAAAATGGACAACAGGTAGTATCAGCAAGGGAGTTGCATGAGGGACTAGGACTTAAAAACAGATTTAGCAAATGGGTGGAACAAAATTTCGGAATCTTTGAAGAAGGCGAAGAATACAGCTCTGTACTTCGAGGTACACAGCAAAATCAATATGGTGGGACAAAAGAAATCCAAGATTATGCGGTAACACTAGACATGGCTAAACATTTATGTATGCTCTCCAAAACCGAAGAAGGAAAGAAAATTCGCAAATATTTCATTGAAGTAGAGAAACAAGCCAGAGCACCAAAAACGTTAACCCCACAACAAGAATTAAAGCTACACTATAAAGTCCTTGACGAACACGAAGAAAAGCTTAACTTTTTGATGGATTCCATGACTGTTACCCATAGCCAAAAAGGACAAATTCAGGAAGCAATTTCAGAAGCTGTCAATGCCTTTACCAAACTGCCAGATTTTAGGAAGCGATTAATTTCAGATTGTTACGATAGCATTAAACGCCATTTTCATATCCCTAGATACGGTGAATTGCCACGGAAGAATTTCGATGAGTGCTTAGACCTAATTGCTATTTGGACACCTAGAACAAACCTAGCTTTTGAAATTAGACAAACAGAACGGCAACGAAAAATGGATTTACCATTTTGAAATGGGTTTAACCCTCACTTTTGGTGATGACCCTTGAAAGGGGAAGAAAAAATGGAAAACGAATGGATTGACCTAATAAACCATGTATGGGTGCAGATAGATTACCATCAGAGATTCCCTATCATTCGGATTTATGATGAGATTCAAGACAAGCAGTTAAATTTATCAGTGCCAGAGTTCAATGCCATCAAACGTTTTATCGAAGGAGAGTTGAAATGAAAATCCATTATCATCAAATGCCTTTGGGAATGGTTCAGATTCATCGAAATATTATCAATGGCAACGGTTCAACCAATGTTTGCGGGCTTCCTTTTAAAATGCAACGAGGGGATATGCTCATTCTGGCAAACGGCTTACTTCACAGCCCGAACAGGGCGGACACTTTGGAATTGATAGCAGTGGAGAAAATCAAACGTGGATTTAAAACAGTCGGATGGAGAATGGAGGAGGTCAACCGTGACAGGCTCAATTAGATTCTTCGTTCCATTAGATAAAATTCCGTCAGCTACAGCCCAACAAAAAGGAGTTAAAGTCATCAAAGGAAAGCCCCATTTCTTCGAAAAAAGCAAAGTGAGTGAAGCCAAAGAAATTTATAAGCTAGGAATAGCGCCCCACACACCCATAAAGCCCCTAAATGGGGCGGTAAGGGTGGATATAGTAATCCAATACCCAATGGCAAAAGGGAAGTCCCCGCTAGCCTTTAAAATGACACGACCAGACTTGGACAACACGGCAAAACTGATATTGGATGTGATGACGGATTTAGGGTTTTGGTACGATGATGGACAGATAGCACAGTTGAATTTGACAAAACTTTATCACGAAGAATCAGGCATTTTAATCAGGGTAGATGGGTTTGACATTAATCGCACCGGCATTTGAAAGGGGAAATCAATATGTGCAACTTAATCACTTTTGAAGGTCAACCAGTGGTAAGCAGTCGGGTAGTCGCAGAGGATTTTGGGAAACAACATTATCATGTTTTGGAAAAAATCACCGAGATTATCGCTGATTTGGATACATCCGAATTTTCGGGGCTATTCATAGCATCGACTTTTGGAAGCAATTATGGAAATTATCGAACAAATGGAGTATGCCGAAAATTCGGCTCCCCTCTTATTTGTAGAAAATCAGTTAGGGTTAAGTAGAGCCGAAAATTCGGCTCTATTCATGGGTTAGGGAAGTTGTTTGCCAGTGTCACCATCTTGGAGTTTTATAAAACATCATGTGTGTTATCTTCGTTATTTTTATAGCTTTGACGGTCTTATCAATAATTTGCTATTAATGGAGGGGTTAGATGATTCTTTACGATGTATTACCGAGAGCCATTTGCAAATACGGAAAAGAAAAGCAGACCATCCAAACCATTGAGGAACTGGCAGAATTGCAGAAAGAATTGACCAAGTTATTGATTCATGGGAAAACCGAAGGGCTATTGGAAGAGTTGGTTGACGTTTACATCATGTGCCGACAGATAGAAATGATTTACGATATTGACGAAGGCGACTTTGAGGACATGTTGTTTGAGAAACTGAAACGCTTAGACAAGCGAATCAAAGAAGGGGATGCGGATGGGAAAATTCCATTATCAGCGGGCAGTTGAGGAACAGTATAAATTAGGCAAACGACTGGAACGACTTCAAGAGCAGATGAAGAAAAATGAATATGCGATACTAGACCCTAAGAATGCCATTCAAAAATCTAAAGCCCCGGCGGAAACGTACCTTATTCGAAAAGAGGAATTGAAATGGCAGTTCATTCAGACCCACGACAAGGCAAGGGAATTAGGGCGGGTCATTGGATTGGTGGAAAATCTGGTAGAGAAGTACGAAAGCCAATTTGGTCGGCAAGTGTTCAAGCTATATTTCATGGATGGATTGAATGCCAGAAGCGTAGCGGATGAATTGAGATGCCCGGTCATTTTGGTCAGGGAGGTGTTGGGAATCGCCTTTGAAATGTTGGAAAAGGAAGGTTATCGGTGATGCTTGACAAGTAGCAATAATATAAAGGGAAGGCACGGCAATCCGTGTCAGGGTTGGCTACGGTCAGCCCTTTTTATTTGGAAAGCGAGGGAGCCGAGTGGCAAAAGATGAATTGGTCTTTTTACCTTTGAAGAATCTGAAACCCTATGAAAATAACCCACGGTTCAATCAAGATGCCGTTGATGAAGTTGTGGCTTCCATCCAAGAATTTGGGTTTAGGAACCCGATTATCGTAGACAAAAACAACGTCATCGTATGCGGACATACTCGCTACTTGGCACTGAAAAGGCTAAAGTGGAGCGAGCCAGTCCCGTGCCTAGTCGCCAAGGAATTGACGGACGAGCAGATTAAAGCCTACCGCTTGGCTGATAACAAAGTCGGGGAATTGGCTTCATGGAACGTGGATTTATTATTGGAGGAACTGGACGGAATCGCCGACATTGACATGAGCGTTTTCGGATTCGACTTGGAGTTGCCTGATGAACTGGAAATCGAAAAGGATTACGAGGATGATTTGACCCAAGAACGTGAAGCCCATATCAAATTCAAAAAGTGGCGGATACCGCTCACGGCGGATTTGGAGTGCTTTCTGGACGCTCAACTGGAAAGCTACTTAAATGCTAACGGCGTGCTGTATGGCTTCTTGGAGGAGTTAATAGGGGGTTTTGAGTAATGCCGACTACATTTATCAAAAGCTATCCAGTGAGTAGGCTAAAGTCCGCTGATTATAACCCACGAAGAATCACACCCGAACGATTCGAGGATTTGAAGCATTCTTTGAGCACATTCGGCGTGTGCAAGCCAGTCATCGTCAACCAAGATGGGACGCTAGTAGCGGGACACCAGAGAACCAAAGCCATGACGGCGGTTGGGATTGAAGAAACGCCAGTGTTTTTATTGGACAAGAAAATCAGCCTTCACGATGAAATCCGGTACAACCTTATGCACAACAGCATTGAAACGGAAACTGGGATTTGCAAAATCAAGGCGACGGCTAAGAATTGTGTCGGATTCATGCAGGTGGAACATTTTGAAATCGAGGTCATCAAGAAGCCGAAAGCATCCTACGTCAAGGAAATCTGCCAGTTAATCAATAAGAACGGCGATTTTGGTTCGTGCATCATCGACAGCGATGGGAATATTTTGCACAATTCGGACTATGCTTTTTGCGTCCATCTTTTGAAGCGAGCATTATGGGTGTACGTCATGCCAGATGGATTGGTGGAGGAATTTAAGCGGTATATCAATTACGATTATGGGGCTTATTACTACGATGAGATTTGCAACAAGAGTTACGTCCAGACCCATTGCCAGATGTCAAGGGATGGGAAAAGCATCCATTCACGGTTGTATGAAAACTACGTCTTGCCGAACCTTTCCCCAGATAAGACCATCATGGACTTTGGGGCGGGGAAGATGTTTTACATCCAGAACCTACAAAAGAAGGGGCTGAAAGCCTTAGGATACGAACCATACTTCAAGCACATAGGCAAGGAAACGTTTGATATAGGGGCTATTGTGGGTCATATAACGGCATTGGAAAAGCAAGTGAAGCGAATGCCGGGCAAGAGCGGATTTGATGCCGTAGTCTTAGATTCAGTCATTAACTCGGTCATTAATAACGAGTTTGAAGATTTTGTGCTGACAACGTGCAATGCTTTGTTGGATGCGGACGGCACCTTTTACACTGGGACAAGGAACCTAGAAGCCATAGAAGCCCAGTGCAATCTGGAAAAGAAACGGGAGCATAGGCGATTCATTGAATTTTTCGATGCTGACAATTATTCCATTACCTTCCGAAAGGGGGTTGTGACCAAACAAAAATTTCATAACAAGGCAAGCCTAAGAACGCTTTTGGAAAAGTATTTTGATGAAGTGACCATTGGGAAGGAGAATGGCACCCAATTATTTGCCGTCTGCCGTCAGCCCAAGAAACTAGAGGAAGCCCGCTACCGCCAAGCCTTAGAAACTGAATTTAACATGGAGTATCCGAACGGATTCAAACACAACAAGCATGAAAAATTGGTCAGAGCCATTTTGGAAATGAACGGATTCAAATAAAAAAAGCCCCGAAGGGCTAACGCAACTGTTTATCAAAGAGATGGGCAAATTGATAGTTACGACACGTGTAATATGTCTTTTTGTCATACGTTTTGCAAGGCTCCCCATTGGATAAAAAAGGGGAAACGTCATCCGTTGAAAAAGGCAATCCCCAAGCGTCCTTGATGATGACATGGATGCCGTTATCGGTATAGTCGATGGTATGTCCCTTTCTGGGGCGAAAAGCCAGATGGAAATTATTTTCATAGCGGTAAGGATAAGCGACCCCACATAAGTAATAGATTCCGTCTGGCAATTCAATGTCGTGGAAAGATTTATCCTTGGCATTCACGTGGTCAGAGTAAGTGCCGATTAGGCACTTGGCGCAATGTTTGGTGAGGTCAACATCCACCACTTTTTTGAGCCATAAATATTGGAAATTGGAAGTCACTTCCAAAGATTCGATTATCATAGCATCACCCTTTCACTCTATTATATGCAAAAAACAAGCGATTAAACGTTTGCAGAAGTTAGGGAGGTGAATAAAGTGGACGGTGATAAAATTGACGGATTAGAAAAACGAAAGAAAAATTTAAGATATGGCGGATTCGCAGAAGACCCCGAATGGGCGAGGGAAGCGGGTAGGAGAAGCGGGGAAGCTAGGCGAAGAAAAATATCCATGAAGGATGCCATGATTAAAATCTTGAACAACGATTTTCAGGATGAAAAAACGAAAATCAAGTTGGCTCAAACACTAGGAATCGAAGTTGAGGATATGGACAATCAAATGGCAATCCTGTCTGTCGTTTGCTTGAAGGCTTTAAAAGGCGACATGAATGCCGTGAAGTTCATTCAGGAGGTCAGTGGCAACAAAGCCATTGAACGGATTGAAATTTCCAAGCCAGTGGTTGAAACCTCCAAAGAAATTGAAGATTTTTTAAGCAAGCGTGATTCAGATGACTAGCGAACAGCAAGAGGTATTGAGAAAAATCATCGAAGTCCCTTATAAAATTGGTCACATACTAGGCTTTAGGGACTTGACAGAGCTTCAAAACGAGTGGTTGAAGTTGATGTTACTGGAAACAGACGATGTGACCTTGTTGGCTCACCGTGGGTCTTGCAAGAGCACTTGCCTAGCGATAGCCATTGCCTTATTGATGATAATCCGCCCCAACCAAAACATTATTTTCATCAGAAAAACGGATGACGATGTTAAGGAAACCATCAAGCAAGTGTCAAAGTCCTTGGAATCAGAAATCATCCAACGACTGACGAAAATCATCTACGGGGTGGAAGTAGTTCAAATCGAGCGGTCAACCCAAGCGATAACCACCAATTTACAGTCAAGCAACAAAGGGCATTCCCAACTACTTGGCTTAGGAATTAAAACATCCATGACCGGGAAGCACGCCGACTTTGTTTTTACGGATGATATTGTCAATACGAGGGATAGGTTTTCAAAGGCAGAACGGGATTTGATTAAACTTTCTTATATGGAACTAGAGAACATCAAGAACCGGGGCGGGAGGATATTCAATACAGGCACGCCTTGGCACAAAGAGGATGCCATTTCGATGATGCCCAACGTTAAAAGGTACGACTGCTACGAAACTGGGTTGATTGAGCGGGACAAGCTAGAAGAAATCAGGCGGAAGATGACCCCATCTTTGTTTAGTGCCAACTACGAGTTGAAGCACATAGCGGATGTGGATGCCATGTTTACCAACCCCAATTTTTTCAAGGATGGGAAGCTATTGCTTGGTGGGAACGGTCACATTGATGCCAGTTACTCCAATAGCGGGGACGGCACCGCCTACACCCTTATCAAGAAATATCATCAGCCAGACCCCACAAAGCCCAACCACGAATACCATGGAAAGATTTTGGTATTTGGGAAACGGTGGAACAGGCATATCCAAGATTGCATGAAAGAGGTCAAAGCCTACCATGAGCAATATCAAATTGGCACGGTTTACATGGAACTGAACAGTGACAAGGGGTATTCCACGAGGGAACTTCGTAAAATTGGGATTCCATGCAAGGACTATCACGAAAATACGAACAAGTTCGTTAAAATATCGACTTATCTAAGGCAATATTGGGATGACATCTACTTTTTGGAAGCCACGGACATGGAATATATCAATGAGATTTTAGACTATACGGAACAAGCAGAGCACGATGATAGCCCCGATAGTTTAGCTTCCATTTTGCGGGAACTGTGGGGCAAATCGGCTTGGCTAGTTTAGGGAGGTGGGACTATTTTAAAAAACGATGAAATCAAAACATTTATCGAAAACCATAAGCGGTCAGATTTTTACAAGCAAGCAGAAGTCGGGGTCAATTATTACAACGGCAAGCATGAGATTTTGAGTTACACCCCTATGTATTACGATACGGACGGCTTGTTACAGCCAGACACGTTCAGGAGCAATGTAACCATTAGCCATCCATTCTTTAGAGAGCTTGTCGAGCAAGCGACTGACTATTTGATGTCAGGCAAGGGGCGGTTAGTAGAAAGCGACCATCAGGAATTGAACCGGGCATTGGATTATTATTTTGGTGATGCTTTCAAGCACCAGTTAAGGGAGTTGCTGACAGGCTTGCAAGTGGAAGGGTCAGCGTATATTTACCAGTTCATGGATGTGGACGGCAAAAGCGCCTTTCAGTTTGCGGGGGCAATGAATACCTTTGAAATCCCCGCCAAGGTAGCCAGTGACAACGTGGATTATGTCATCCGCTTTTATGGCGATTATGAAAAGGACGAGGATGGGAAGTTAAAAGAAGTGACCCGCATTGAAGTCTGGGACGATAAGGCAACGTATTTCTTTATCCTTCGTGGAAGCGATGTGGAAACCTATACGGACATTTTGCTCAACCCACGACCCCACATTTTATTCCAAGAAGGCGAACGGCTCTTTTACGATGTGTTTGACACTATTCCCTTTTTCCGAGTGGACAATACCAAAGACAGAGAATCCGATATACAGCGCACCAAGGCGCTGATAGACGATTACGATACCATGGCGTGTAGCCTGACCAACGATTTACAGGACTTTGCCAGTGCTATTTATTTGGTTAAGGGATACACTGGGACAAATCTGGATGAACTTCAAGCGAACATCAAGACCAAGAAAATCATTGGGGTTGGCGAAAACGGCGGGATGGATGTCATCCGAGTGGAAATCCCCTATGAAGCCCGAAAAATCAAATTGGAATTAGACCAACAAAATATTTACAAATTCGGCTTCGGCTTCAATAGTGGACAAGTCGGTGATGGGAACATCACCAACGTAGTCATCAAGTCCCGCTACGCTCTATTGGATTTAAGGTGCAACCGATTGGAAGCCCAACTACGGCGGTTATTGTTGGAACTGGCAGAAATAGCAGTCAATGAAATCAACAAGGAATTGCACACGGATTATACCATATCGGATATTTCTATTAATTTCGAGCGGAACATCATCACCAACGATTCGGACAATGCCAACATTGAAAAGACCCTAGCTGACAAGCAACAAGTTAGGGTCAATACGTTCCTTTCCCTGACTTCCATTCTAGGGGAACAAAAGGTACTGGAACTGATTGGCGAGGAATTGGATATTGACGTTTCGGAAATCAACGTGGAATCCTTGCAACAGGCGACCTTGGACTTGAACCAAGCGAGTGAATCCCTCTTGTATGAGGGGGAATAAGCCGTGACGGACGTTGAAAAAGAAATCGAGGGTATTTTACTAAGGGAAGAAAAACAAGCCCTGAAAGCCCTAGAAAGGCTTTACACGCTCTCATTAAGGGACATCAAAAGGGAAGTGCTGAAACTCCAACAGCGGGAACAAACACAAAGTGTCCAGTACCAGTTGCAATACAGACTGGAAGCCCTACGGCAGATAGAAGCCATCGTTGAGAAATTGCACAGCGGGACTTATGACACCCTTTATGATTTTGTGACCCAGACTTATGAAACCTCCCATATCGGGGCTAATTATTCCCTGAACAAGCAAGGCATCCCCATCATGACACCGATAAACCCGGCAGAGGTTGTCAGCGTAGCGACTAGAACCGTAGAGGGATGGACAATGGCACAACGTGTAGGAAGGGACATGAACACATTCAAGAAGTCAGTAGGGGTTGAGGTCATCAAGGGAATCAACCAACGCTTGCCATATATCGAAGTCGCCAAGAACCTATCACGGGTCACAGGGGAATCCCTAAACAGTTCCTACCGGATAGCCCGCACCGAAGGCGGGCGTGCTCAATCCGAGGGGAAAATGTATGTGGCAAGGGACTTCAAAAGCAAAGGGGCAGATATAGTCAAGCAATGGAACAGTTTCCTAGATGCCAAGACCCGCCCCACCCATCAAGCATTAGACCAACAAGTGCAAGAAATCGAAGATAACTTTGAAAGCCCAAGCGGTGCTAGGGGAATGGCTCCCCGCTTATTCGGAGTTGCGAGCGAGGACATCAACTGTCGGTGTTCATCCAATAACCGGGCAAGATGGGCTTTAGAAGGTGGAATAAGTTCACGATTGGCAGAAGTAGAACCGGGTGTATTCGAGATTATTGACGGCATGACCTATGCAGACTACAAAGTCAAGTTCTTGAAAAAAGCGGATGAAGTGGCAGAAAAACAAAAGGATATTTTGAGATTACAAGGCACGGATTTGGCATATAATAATAGCGGAGCGGTTTCAGGGGCTTTGAATGATAAAAACGACCCCACGCAACAAAAAAGGGATGACCATGCCAGACTTTATTATGATGAAGTCAGGAACCGTGATAAAACGTTGGAAATATCGACCATTGCTAAAAATACAGGCAATAGTGAAAAAGCCATTGAGCTGGTCTATAATCATGTTTTTATCAATGAATATGAATTGGAAAATGGATTAGAGCGATTTTATCCAGATTTTTACATGGCGAATAGTTGGCAACGGATGAGAGAAGGAAAGGAAATCCAAGCCGACGACCTTATCATGTTGGAGCATGAAATGTATGAATCAATCTTAATGGCAGATGGCATGGGGTATGCGGAAGCACATAGAGAAACGGAAAGGCTTTACAATTATAGCCGTGAAATTGACAAAATAAAAGGAGGGTGATTAAATTGGTAGTCATAAAAATGAAGGAAATCAACCCGATTTTCGCCATCTATGAATATTTTGTCAATGGATATAAAGACGATAGTAATAAAGGCGAAATTAAATTCTTTTTTGGAAAAAAAGACCGTTCGGAATCGGTTGTTTTTACTAGAATCCCAACCGAAGATGACTTTAAATGGTTCGGTTGGAAGGCGGTCACTTTGCTTGAAGAATTCGAACGAAACGGAAACTTTAAGATGGAAGCAACCAGAATATGGTATTGAATCCTACATTAAACCATATGGCAATAGCTGAATAATTATGGGCATCTACAAACGTAGGTGCTTTTTTCATGGAAAGGGGCAGTAAATATGTCAGTTTTAATCTTTGCCATTACCCTATTCGTGGCAATCGTCCAGACGATGAAATATAACGGAGCAATGGCATACGCAGACCATATGGAAGAAGTCGTTAAGGACGTTATGCGGACGCATGGTATTTTGTCGCACTATTATGAGGATGACGAATTTACTTGCACCATCCGAACAGGTGAGGAATAATCGACAGAGGCAGTCGTTAAAACTCGAATCCCATGGAGCAACCATGTAAAAAAGCGTTAGGAGGGTCACAATGGACTTAATGCAGTTGTTAGTGGAGCATTTCGGAGAAGCGGGCGAGGATAAGATTAAAGCCTTTTTGGACGCAATGAAGGCAAATAACATCCACACCGCCGGGGAAGAAAATTTGGACATTAGGTACTCAAAACTCAAAGAGCAATCCGAATTATCCAAGAAAGAACTGGAGGAAGCCAAGAAGCTGATTTTTTCATTTAAAGAATCCGCTACGGAATCCGATGACTTGAAATTAAAGGTCACTTCCTACGAACAGGCAGTAACCAAAATGCAAGCTGAAAACGAACGGTTGAAGTTACAAAACGAAGCGAGGTTTGCACTATTGACCGCAAAAGCCAAAGCAGACAGCATCGACTTCTTATTATTCAAAACGTTAAACGCAGATGTAAAGCTAAGCGAAAGCGGAGAACTGACAGGCTTTGACCCAGAGGAAATCAAAAAGCAGTACCCTTCCCATTTTGAGGATGAGAAGAAAAAAGAAGTCATCGTCAACGAATTGAAGGACGGCGACAAAGTACAAGCGGGGCTGACCAAGGATGAGTTCCACCGCTTATCTTATGAGGAGCGGGCTAAGTTATTCAGGGACGACCGCCCATTGTTCGACAAACTAATTCATGATTAACAGGAGAGTGAAATAAATGGCAGGTTCAATTACTTTAGTCAAAGATGGGGACGTATTACTACCGGAGGTATTACAAGCCCAAGTATCAGCAGTGCTACCGCACGCTTTGCAAATCACCCCATTTTGCCAAGTGGATACCACACTAGTGGGGATTCCCGGCAATACCATCAAATACCCAGTGTGGAACTATATCGGCATGGCAGACGATTCAGCAGAAGCACAAGACATCGACACACGGGCATTAAGCTATGAAACCAAAGAATACACCATCCGTAAAATTGCAGTCGGGGTTGCATTTTCTGATGAAGCGCTATTGTCAGGTTATGGAAACCCGCAAGCAGAGGGGGAACGGCAAGTGACCCTTGCAATGGCTCATAAAATTGACCATGACGCTATGGAGGAAATCCAAGCCAACGCACCGCACATTACCACCCTAGCAAATCCAGTCGGCTATGAAGGGGTGATTGATGCGATTGACGATTTTGAAGAAGAATTTGAAACCAACAAAGTCTTGATTATCCACCCAAAGCAACGTACCCAACTAAGGAAAGACCCGAACTTCCTTTCCGCTGACAAATACCCGAAAGAAGTTATCCTAAACGGAGAGATTGGGCAGATTGCGGGTTGCCGTGTTATGGTTTCCAAGTCTGTCCCTTTGGTAGCGGGCAAATATCACAGCGTCATGATTCGCCTAAGCACCGAACAAACGGAGAAAGATTCCAACGCTTTCTTAATCAATACCCCCGCTTTGACCCTATTTATGAAAAGAAACGTCAACGTTGAATACGAACGAATTGTCAAAAACCGTACTCATGAAATCACAGCAGACCAGATTTTCAACGTTGTAGTAACCAATCCATCCTCAATCCGTGTATGCGAGTTCAATGCTTAGGAGCTGATTTGAATGGCATTAACTAAGCGACCCAACGTATACAAGCCACAGGTCATCAAAAGGGACAGGGGCAATGAAGATTTAGACACGTCTGACTTCATCCCCAGAATCCTGATTGTGGGCGAAAAGATGGGGCAGACCGTATCAGGCTTGACCGTCTATTTAGCGGGAACAACGGTAGGTGTGACCATATTGGATGGTTCGTACCAAAACCGTATGACCCAGATTGAATTTTATAAGAATGGTGTTTTATTGTACGATGACAAAACCTTTGAAGAATTGAAAGAACTATTTTTGCAACAAGTGACCGTAGCGGATAAGGGTGTTTACCGAGTGGTAGTCACCTACACTGGCGGGGTCATCAGCCAAGAATTTAGGCTAAACGGCTTTTTCACGGTAGCAGAATCATTGATTGGGGAAAGTGATGTCGTAAAGCCAACCCCTAAATTTATTCCTTAACGGAGGTGAAACCATGGCATTAACGACCAGAACAGATGTATTAAGACCGTCCGTGAATGCGGGTAACGTGATGTTGGCACTCGTCAAGGAATTGAATTTAGTCCCCTTTGCGGATGTGTTCACGACCTTAGTAGGGCGACCGGGTGATGAAGTGACCTTACCTGAATATGACTTTATAGGGGAATCCAGTACACCCAGTACCATGGACGATGGGCAATTCATTACCATGCACGCTTTAAGCCACAGCACCCAAAAGACCATTATCAAGAAAACCACAGTGGGGATTGCCTTTTCAGACGAAGCGATAATTTCAGGTGACAGGGACATTGAGGAAATCATCCAACAGCAATTAGCGACAGCGATTGCAGTGACAGTGGAAAAATCAGTTATCCAAGCCCTGAACGCAACACCCAATGCCTACCCGGCGGGAACGGCATTAACCTTCGCTTCCTTAGTGAATACAAACGCAACTTTTCCGAATCAGTTGAGTTCCCAAAAAGTCCTTTTCATTCATCCAGACCAGTACCCGGCTTTCGCCAATCAGCCACGTTCCATCTTTGCCAATGAATACGAAGCCAAGTGGAAAGGCGAAATCGGTGCCTTAGCGGGTGTTCACATCATCCCAAGCGAAAACGTGGTGAAGGCGGGAACACTTTACCAAAACAACATGGTTTGCTTGCCAGTGTCTGAAAACGACAGCAAAGCCGTTTCCATTTTCTTGAAGCGGGATTTAAACATTGAAGTTGCTCGGGTAGTAAAGAACCGTAGCTACGAAATTTCAGCGGACATTATCTTCGCAGTCGCCTTAACAAATCCAGACAAAGCCATTTTAGTTCGGCATTTATAGGGTGATGGTATGATTCTATCACCCGCCGATTTTATCATCAAGAATCCTGAATTTGCTTCCATTGATTTGAATCTGATTGCTTGGGAACTAGCAGTGATTGAAGAAGCCATCAGGGAATACACGAACAATAATTTTCAAGAACGTAGGGCAAGATTCACGGCTGAAAGCACCACAACAGGCTTACTAGGGGATTCAAGGTATATCCGTGAAGGCGATACCATCCAGATAACAAAATCCATCAATCAGGGCTTGTACGTCGTTCAGACGGTAGGCACGGATTGGACGGAGGTGGATTATCCTTTGTTTGAAGAACCGTTTAATCTGGCGACACTGGTAAAATACCCATACCCAGTGATTGACTGTGCGGAAAAGTTACTAAGATGGAAGCTGACAAAAGGGACGGACGGAGCGACAGGCGGGGATGTGGAAAGCGAAACTCTAGGACGGCACCAAGTGAAATATTGGAAACCGAGCGATGAGCAGAGCAAATATTTATTAGGCTACCCGACCGACATCCTAAAAAGCTTAGATATGTACAAAAGGGTGTGGCACTGATGCACCACACACCCAGATTGCCTAACATCATGCCAAATATCCAAGGGACATTTAAAAGGAAGCAAGATGCCAGAACCGCAAGAGGGGAAAACGAGCCTATATGGACGGACATAGCGGACATTTGGGGTATCCTTGACTTTCAGGACGAACAGACGGAAAGAATCAGCTATAAGGGCAAGATGGAGCAATCCACCCATGTCTTTTATTGCGATTACTTCCCATTGGAGTACCCTGTGCACGAATTAAAATTCATTTGTAGGGGAAAGGAATACGACATCTTATTAATTGACGATGTGCAGTTTTGGGGCGTTCATTATGAAATCGCCCTGAAATTGGTAACTCCATAAGGGGTGACAAAATGAGTGTTGAATTTAAAGACAACAGCGCTATGGTGATTAGCCAGTTAGAGCACGCTTTGGAAAACTTCCTGATTGAAGCGTGTTCTGAGGTTGAGGATGCTACAGCTAAAAGAACCCCAGTGGATACCGGGCAACTCAAAGGCTCATGGGCGGTACAGCGGGTAAACAAGTTTGAATACTACGTTGGAAGCCCCTTGGAGTACGCCATTTGGTTAGAGATGGGTACCGGGGACTATGCCTTGAACCATGACGGAAGACAAGGCGGATGGGTCTATATTGACCCCAAAACAGGGAAACGGGTCTTTACCAAAGGGACAAAACCTAAGCGGATGCTTTACAGTGCTTACATGGAAAAGAAAGGTGCCATCATCAAGCGGGGGCAATCACTGGGAGCGGATTTTAAATGATACTGGAAACCCTAGCATTGGAATTACAGGACTTTAATTACAATTTCCAAGAGTTCACGGAAACCGTGCAATATCCTTACATCGTTTCAGAAATCTTTGAAACCTATACCTTCGAGGATAACCTGACCAAAGGGCAAATCATCCTGACCCTATTTACCAGAGGGAAGCAATCGGAACTGGTTGACCTCAAAAACGACTTGAAACGGATATTTACGGATTATAGGCGACTGGACAACGGCGAAACGCTATTCATCACTTACGACAATAGCCAAGCCGTTCCGACAGGCGACCTAGAGTTAAAACGGCAAGATTGCTATTTCAGCTTCATCTATTCAAAATATGAGATTTAGGGAGGAATTTAAATGCCTATTACAAATCACGGGATTACGGCAAATACGCCACAGAACCTTGTTCTAGGGGCGGGGACATTTTATAAAGACTTAGCTTATGACGGCACCGGGTGGAACGGAACCATCCTAGGAGCAACCTCTGGGGGCGGGACAGTATCTTTCAAGCCCGAATACTTCGAACCACAGATTGACGGTGCGACCGTATCCGTTCAAGGGTTGGTATTCAAGGTGGGCGAAGAAGCATCCATTAAAGCCACTGTGACGGAGTTTAGCAACACTCAGTTTACTGACATTCTCCATTTAGTGGAAGATACCGCCCTAAGCGTGGCAGGGGTTCACAGGGTCTACACTTCCAAGTCCCAATTATCAGCTTCCGACTATTTGCAAAACATTGGTTTTGTTGGAAAAACGTCAGCAGACAAGCCGATTATCTTCATCCTACAAAATGCTATTTGTCTAGGCGCATTGGAATTTAGCCCACAGGATAAACAAAACGCAACTTACGAGGTGGAATTTAAAGGGGTAGCCCCGATTGCACAAGCCAATCTCAACTACATCCCTTATCAGATTTACTTGCCACAATAATGGAACTGGTATTTGGCTTATTCATGATGGGAGTTACCTATTTACTTTTCAGGGCATTTACCGATTGCGAGTAATGCCCTATTTTTTTTGAAAGAGGTGAAACGATGCCTAGACAACAATCAGATGTGTTAAAGGGATACTTCAAAGGCGGTTCGACCATCGAAGAATTTGAAATGGTTGACTTGGTAGATTCCCTTCAATGTGCCTTCCATAGATGCACCCTAGCGGGTTCCATCATTACCTTTTATGGGTTGGACAATAACCCCGAATATCAAATCGACCTTTCCTCACTAATCGGGAGCGGTTCATTTACCCATGCCATGCTAAATGGTCAGATGTTGGAGTTTTACGCTTCTGGGGTCTTGGTGGACGTGGTGAACCTGAACCCTTTGGTTGCCATGCTGTCAACTCGGGTGGGCGACTTGGAAACACAGGTCAACGGTTACAGCAGTTCCATTCAGGAAATTAAGGATGACATTTCAACGATTAACAGCGATTTTTCCCAGATTATGACCGACCACACGACATTCACCGATAGAATGGACTTGATGGAGGACGAATTTAAGAAGCTCCCTTATTTTCTGGAACTCAACGGCAATGTGGTAGAAATGTACGATTCCTTCCATACCATTGTTAGTTCCGTGGATTTAAGTGACCTGAAGCCTGACCTTTCGGACATTACTGACCGCTTGGACGATGCAGAGGGCAGATTGGATGTTTTGGAAGGGAACACACCAGACGAATTGGGTGAAGTCCTACAATACCTTGGAGAAATCAGGGATTTGGTCATCGAAGTGGGGGAAGGGGTTGCATGGGAGTACGACCCATCCACGACCAACTTGACCATTTACATTGATATGCTAGTCACCAAGAAAAGTGGTTGGTATAACAATGATTCAGGGGAACTTTATGACTTTCCTTTTTGGGTAGATGTTGTGGGAGCACCCGTTGGGGATATCATGTTGAGAGGGAAACAGCTGTCTAATTACGGTGTCAACTTTTCAGGTTGGGGAAATCAAGCCCAGATAACTTTTAAATACGGGGGCAAGGATTGGAACGACCCGAGTTACAATTTTAGCCATGTGAGTTTTCGTTCCTACGGTGAGTTACTGGACTGGCTTGTCAACTTCAAAGATTCACCGCAAGATAATATCAATGATGTTAGGCTTTATAGCGGGAAGCGGTTGTTGACAACATCCGAGATTAGCATTCCGAACGATTACACTTTCAGTACCCCATACTTTGACTTCAACAGTAATTTTTTCATGTATGGTACGGTAACCCCAATGAAGCGTGTCTGCACCATGGTCAACGGCTACCCGTCATATTGGAATAATGCTCCAGTAAGTATGCAAAAACAACACTTTGTATTGGAGGTCAACATCACGTCAGGAAACATTCAGGAAAACGTCCCTAGCAATGGCAGAGCCATCCAAAGGATTACTTGCCAAGATGGGATGTATTGGCGGAACGTGTCATTTAACTTCGATGGATGGGGCTACACATTCACCCCGGATAGTAGCTTTGGGATTATTGGAATCAGCCAAGCGGATTCAAATGGATGGGTACGCATTGGCGACCCGAATGTTCCGCAATGGGTTCAGTTGCAAGATGCACCCTACCCGACTTACACTTCTGGGAATGTCAGCCCGCTTGGCATTGCCATCAATATGGATATTTTAAATTCGACCGTTTTAAATGCCATGAACGAAGGGCGGAGGTTGTTGGTAAGCGTTTTGTTTGATAACCCATCAGGAGGGCAAACTCAAGCGTTCGGGGAGCATACCCATAACCCAGAGGAAGCCCAACTTGTTTATTCGGGTCAAGGGACTACTTTTGTCCATATAGGTGCGGGGGATTCATACATTTGGAAAACGGCGTTATCAGCAAGCAACCAAAGGTTCAGAATTGTTTTATTTTCATTGGACGGCACACAAGTGCCAAACACCCTTGTGCCGAGAAGCGTCAGAATCTGGGGTTCATTCTAAGGAGGTGACAACATGAAACAAGATACAATTACTTTGCAAAGCTACTTTGAAGCCCTCTCGACCATCGAAGAACAAGAAATGTTCGACCTGATTGATTCCTTCAAAGGGGCATTCCAACGTTGCGAACTGGCGGGAACGACCTTGGAATTTTACGACCTTGATGATATTCTCGTGGAAACCGTGTCACTGGCTTCCTTGGTGAACCAAACGATTATCGGGGATTTGGGGAACTTCATCACGGGTCTGACATTGACAGGGAATAACTTACGCTTTTACCATGAGAGCGTCCTGTTGGGCTACGTTGACCTTTCGCCCTTGTTAGTCGGTGTCGAAACGGATGTCAGCTACCTTCAAATCAAGGTGGCTGAACACACGACCAAAATTGATGCCCTTGAAAAGCTAGGGGCAGAGCATGAAATCCGCTTGGATGCTTGTGAAACCCATTGCGGTCAAGCGTATCATAATGTCCGCTTGGATGAAAATATTTTGAAATTCTACGACATTACAGGGGTTGTTGTGAAGGAGGTTAGCTTGGCACAGTTTGCCAATGAAGTGAGTTTTACGGATGTGACTTTGTTAGGGAGGAACCTTTATTTTTACAACGGGAACAACATCGTAAAAACGGTTCAGTTGCCCGCTTACATCAACGAAGCGACTTTTAATGAAACGACTAAAATTATCAGCATGAATCAAAACGTTTCAGGCTACTCGTATCCAATCGCCACGGTTGACATTTCGGGTATGTTAAAGTCAATCCCGAGGGAATCGTTGACGATGGGGGATTTTGTTACCCGCAAAGTCAACGGTAGTTTTGTTATGACAAAGGGGACACTGATGAAAAGATTGCACGTTTACGCTGACGGCATCTTGTTGCCTTCTGATTTGGAAACTTACAAAAATAAGCCTTTCTTTTGTTCAGGCTTCGTAACCAATGTCGGAATCTCAACGCCACAAGCCAAACTATTTTTTACAGGGCAAGGTGTTTTCGTCCCTGTGATTGACATCCTAGACCAAGGTTTTTTTCAGTTGTTAATCATTATTGACCCCATCACCGAATTGCGTATTATAACATCGGGGGCAGGGCCTAGTGGTGTTATAATGGATGGGGCGATTATAATGAACTATGACCCGGGCGGTAACGTAGCTGTTCATATGTTTTTTAGCGAATTATGTGAAGCGGGCGTTACGTACCTGACATCAGCGACTAACGGGAATTGTCAGGTTCAATTTGAAATGGCATTTATTTAGGTTGTAAAATGAAAGGAAAGATATTATGGAATTTAAATTTAAGGGCTTGCAAGCAAGCGACCTCTTTTTACTAACTAAAGTCGTATCTAAAATCGACCTCAAATCACTCCCAGAATTAATCAAGTCAGCGGGGGACAACCAACAAGCACTAGGGGTCATGATGATTCAAACTATCTTAGGAAACTTGGATAAATGCGAGCATGAGATTTACCAACTCCTTGCCAAAGGGTCAGACCTTTCCTTGCCGGAAATCAGCGCCCTAGACTTGGGTGACTTCATCGACCTAGTGGGAGCATATGTGAAACAACCGGGTTTTTCCAAGGCTATCGAGCGTGCCAGTGCATTGCTGAAATCGGAGTAAGTAAATTTACCAATGACTTATTCAAACGCTACCATGACCCCTTAAAATGGCTAGAAACGGCATTTGAAGGGGATTTCTTGGAAGCCATTCAGGAAATGTACAACGACATGAATGAAGATAAGCTGTGGTCAATGTATTTAGCTTCACAGGCAGATAAAAACTATGAGGACTGGAAGAAGCAAGTCGTAGGTCACACGGCTAAGGTCAAACAATCGGGGATGGACAAAGAGC
Source organism: Turicibacter sp. (assembly GCA_009787345.1). Taxonomy (GTDB): domain Bacteria; phylum Bacillota_I; class Bacilli_A; order MOL361; family Turicibacteraceae; genus WRGF01. The sequence goes on along the minus strand of WRGF01000206.1, from coordinate 7,489 downwards.
GTGTGGACAGGGTTGTGAACGATAGCCAGAATATTTTGAATGGATTTAAGCCGACTTAAAATGCCTTGCCCCACTAAAATAAAAATGATATAATAAAGACAATTAAACTCGCAAAATGACATATACTATCTACGAAGCCGTCAAGGAGGTGTTGGGATGTTCGATATGAAGGAATTTTTAAAAACAAGAGAAGTGCGTTTTATTTCCACAGAGGAAGCCCTAAAAGATGTGACCCCGATTGACTGGTCAGAAGAAGTATTGAGTGGGAAAGCGAAAATTATTATCACAGATGTGTGGGTAGAGGAGCAGGAAGATGTGTAAGGCGGGAGATATTTTAATCGTTGAAAACTATAAGCACGGTGACAAATTAATCGGTAGGCACTCCTTTGTAGTCATCAACGACAAGGATGGAAAAATTTCAAGTCTTGATTATGATATGGTTTGCAATGTCATGTCATCTTTCAAAAATCCACAGCAACGAGAAAAGAAGTTAAAATTCCGTGGCAATTTTGAAGTGAAAAATGGGGACTTACTGACAAATCCGAACAACGGCAAAGATGGCTTTGTCAAGACAGAACAATTTTATTTTTTCAAAAAAGAAAAAATTGACTTTGAAGTCATTGGGAGAATGAACCCAGAGCCATTTCAAAAACTCTTGAAATTTATTGAAGAATTGAACATACCTATTGAAGCGATAGTGGATAATTTATAGAGGGAGCGGAAACGCTCTTTTTTGATTGCAAAAAAGGAGTAGCCGTAACTACTCCCTTAATGTTAAGACCGGATAACAGCGGTGATTTGCCCACCGATGGTCAGCCAATTTCTTACCTCCAGAAGATTTGCCGTTACGTAAGTCACGGCTTGCTTTCTTTAGGCTTTTGCTAGAGTGTCGCATAAGCTCCACCCCCCCCTTGAAGGCTTGTTTTATTGGATGAGGATGTGCCTTCAATTAAAAGATATGAATTAAGAAAACGTTTTATGTCATAAAGTCATCTCATCCCTCATATCATTTGAAGTAGTTAATTTTCTAAGAAATGAGGGATTGCGATGCCCAACTTACAGGAAGAGATGGAAAAAATAAAGCCAAAACCCCGAAAGAAAAAAAGAAAAACATTTTTGAAATGGCTTTTATGGTTGTTCTTTATCTTTCCCATTATCTTAGCGCTCGTTTCGCCATTACAGGGGTTCGGTGTCTTTATAGGAATTATATTAATTGTCTATGCAATAGGTAGGAAAATAGGTATCATTACATGGTATCCAATCAAAAAGCAGTATAGCAACAAATTTTTAACTGTCTTAGGAATTTTTATACTTTTGGGCGGGGCAGTGGGCGTTGATATTGCTAACGACCCTGTGAGTGGTTCACGAACATTTGAGGTGAAAGAGGAAGAAAAAATAGAGGAAGAACCTGTTGAAGATGTTGAGGAAATCACCGAAGAAAATATTGAAGAACCGGAAGAAGTCGTTGAAAATGTCATTGAAGAAGTGGTTGAAGAGCCGGAAGAAACTACTACTCAAAATGCACAACCAGTACAACAACAAACGATGCAAGCAGTCGAGGTACAGGTAGAAGAAGAACCTGAACCCTTTGTCCAAGTTGAATCAGCCCCAACTCCTGAACCGATTCAAGAGCCTGACCCCATTCCAGAACCCGAACCGCAGGTAGAAGTTTTTAGGGAGTACCAAAACTGCACAGAACTTAGGGTAGACTTCCCTAGCGGAGTTCCTGCTGACCATCCCGCTTATAGACCAAAATTTGACCGTGATAATGACGGATGGGGCTGTGAGTAAGACTTCTGTTTACATATCTGCCCATTCACTGCATATACTAGTAAAGGAAAAACCACCCCGGCAAGGGTGGCTTTCCGCTAGATAGCCTTGGCTATCGCTTCGATAAATTCTAGTTCCGCCGTGTCAAGGAAGAATACTAGAATTATCATGAATATCAGAAGATGCTTCATAGGATGCACCTCCCTTCTTCGGAGGTGTTTTCTTATGCCCTCCTTAATACAGTATATGACTGACAATGACAAAAGATGACAACTTTTTAGTTTTTAAATTTCAAAATTTTAGACGACTATGTTCGTCTTTTTTTATGTCCAGAGGGGGTGACTTATGGGACTTATGGAATCATTTTCTATCGCAGGTAGAATTGCTATCGAGGGAGCAGACAAAGCTAAAGGAACATTGGAATCATTGTCCGCCACGGGCGGGAAAGTGGCTTCTAATCTTAACAATTCGTTCGATGTCATGACAAAAAAAAGTACGACCGTTTTGAAATGGGCAACTGGTATTGGAGCGGGACTTGCCATTTACGGAAAAGGTGCCTTGGATATGGCGGGGGATTATGAGCGCACTATGAACATGGTATCGCATATCAGCGGAGCCAATGCGGAAGAACAGAAAAAATTAGATGCACAAGCAAAGGAAATAGCCAGTAATACAAAATTCAATGCTAATAATATCGCCGAGGGGTACTTATCAATGAGCCGTGCGGGTTTAACAGCTACCGAACAGTTGGGAATGATGAACGGAGCCAGTAGCTTCGCTATTATTACCAATAAAGACTTAGGTGAATCAGTAGATGATTTAATCAAAGTCAATTCTATGTTTGGTTTGGGTGTAGAGGATACCTCGCACGTCATGGATGTTATGACATCTTCCGCTGACAAATCCACAATGACGGTTGATGACATGATGCAAGGGCTAAAATATTGCGGTTCAACACTTTCATTATACGGAAATACCGTTGATATGACTGCCGGAACGTTGGCAATGTTAGCCAAGCATGGGATTGATGGGACAAAAGCGGGAACTGGGTTAACGCAAATGTTTACAGAATTGGTGTCACCCTCAGGTCAGGCTCAAAAAGTCATGGAAGCGTATAACTTGGAACTTTACAATTCTGACGGTTCTATGAAGAATATTACTCAAATAGCAGATATGCTTAAAGGTGCATTTACAGGGCTTTCAGAAGAAGAACGAAACAGTGCTTTGACTACCTTATTCGGTGCACAATCTATGAAAATAGCCACAGCAATGATGGATGAAGGAGCAGAAGGAATCGAGGGGTATATGTATACCTTGGACGATTTGAATTATGCCCAAGAAACTGCTAACGTTTTAACACAAGGTTGGAAAGGTGCCTGTGAAAAACTAATATCTACTATGGAAACGTTGCAACTCACTATTGGGCAGAAATTACAACCGCTCATGGAGCCGTTGGTCAATAAAATTTCTGAAATCCTAGATAAGTTTCGGGCATGGATAGACAATGGAGGAGATTTGTTCGGTATCATTGAAGATATTGCCATCGTTGTTGGTGCGATGTGTTTGCCTGCCATCGCTTCATTAGCGAGCGGTTTTGTCGCCTTGATGATTCCTTTGGCGCCATTGATTGCATTGGGTGCCCTTATTGTCGGGTTGTTTGAAGCGTGGAAGCATTCAAGTGGTTTATTGCATACAGTCCTTGGAGTTTTACTCGGTGTAGTTACTGGGGTGACAGTTGCATTCGGTGTTGCTGTCGGTGTTATGTCGAAAATGGGTGAAATCAAACAAGCCATAGAAGCATTTAAAGGACTAAACGCCGTATTCGGATTATTGAAAACAGGTGTCGGGACATTGATGGGCGGGCTTCAATCCCTTTGGGGTGTGCTCATGGCAAATCCGATAATTATTGTGGTTGCAATCGTTATCGCATTGGTAGCAGGCTTTATTTATCTTTGGAATCATTGTGAAGGGTTCAGAAACTTTTTCATTAATATGTGGGAGAACATCAAGAAAGTTGCAAGTGCATTTTGGGATTGGCTAAAAGGAGTGGCTTCAAGTGTCTGGGAAGCCATTACAGGCTTCTTCTCATCAGCTTGGGACAAAATCAAAGGCGTTTGGGAAGCTGTCAAGCCTTACTTTGAAGCCATCTGGAACGGAATCGTCACAGCGTTCAAGGTTTATATGAACATCCTGATTACTTTCTGGACAACGGTTTGGGAAGTCGTGAAGACCGTAGTCACCGTTGTTGTCACAGTTATTTTGGTCATCCTTGTAACCCTCTGGAACGGAATTGCTTATGGATGGAACTTCATCATGGATGTATGTAAAGCGGTTTGGAATTTCATCCTTGATAAAATCATCATGCCAGAGGTTGAAAGGATTAAAGTTGTTTTCGAGAAATTGATGACTTATTTCAAAAATGCTTGGGAGTTTTACAAAAATATTGTGTTAACTGTCTGGAATTTCGTTAAAACCAACATCATCGAACCAGTAGTCAACTGGATTAAGGAAAAAATCGGAGCCATGGTTGACTACCTGAAATCACGATGGGAGAACTTCAAAAATAAAATCCAAGTTATTTGGAACTTTATTAAAACCAACATCATTGAGCCTGTTGTAAATTGGATTAGAGAAAAAGTAACCGCCGTTGTGGAGGGTATCAAAAGCAAATTCAACTCGCTCAAAGAAACAGTTTCAACGATTTTCAATAACATCAAAACGACAATCAGCAACATTTTTGAATCTGTTAAAGCAACCATCTCCAATAAAATTGACGGCATTAAAACCAAAATCACAGGAATCTGGGACAAAGCAAAAGAGATTTCAGACAAAATCAAAAACGCTTTTGCTGACTTGTTCGGAAAAATCAAAATCCCCACATTTTCAATGGGTGGTTGGACGGTCAAAGATTTGCCTAAATTGCCCCATATCTCACTCTCTTGGAATGCAGAAGGCGGGATTTTCAATGAAGCAACCATTGGAGGATTTGCCAACGGTTCTTTCCAAGGTTTTGGTGAATCAGGAGCTGAAGCAGTCATCCCTTTGAAGCCCGATGTCCTAGCGGGAATCGGCAAAGGAATTTCAGACCAGATGGGTCAAGGAGAAAACAGCGACTTGCTAAGGGAACTGATTACAGAAGTCAGGGAGCTAAGGAAAGAAAATGCGCAAATGAAAGTTATCTTGGACACTGGTGCTTTGGTGGGTCAAGTGGTCAAGCCGATTGACAAGGGGTTGCAGAGTAATAACAGATTGGCGAATAGGGGAGTTACGACTTAATGGTTACGACTTAAAAAGCTATCCAATCGTATTCGCAAAGGAGAAATCTTATGAGGGACGTATCGCTTAACGGAAAATGGCTCTCAGCCTACGGTGGTTATCTGGGTCAGGATATTTCCCTTGACCCGCCACCGATTAAGCAAAAATTAATTGACTTACCCGCCAACCACGGTTCCTTGGACTTATCCGAGAGCCTGACTGGCGAACCATTATACGGAGACAGGACGGTGAAAATGACCGTCTTTTTTGAAATTGGACATTTGGACTATATCCAAAAATGCAACGAAATGGCATTCGACTTGCACGGCAAGAAGGTTGACCTGATTTTCAACAACGACCCTACTTGGAAACTGGAAGGGCGGTGCAACGTTTCATTTAAGCCGTGGCAAGGGTACGGAGAAATCCTTCTGGAGTTCATCTGCAAGCCCTTCTTTTACCGCTTGACCCAGAAGAGCCAAACGTTCAATGGGGCTTCAACAACCATCACTAACGGTGGTTCCTTGAACGCTATCCCTTTGGTGATTACCACAGGAACGGTGACAATTTCTTACCCCAACACAGGTGGGGGGACAACGACCCGAACCTTGACAACAGGGCAATGGAAATTTTCAGACTTCAAAATACCCGCCAATGGAAGCATTGTTCTCACTAGGACAGCGGGAACGACGGCTATCACGGTGCAATTTAGGGAGGTCAGGTTATAATGTATTCCCTACGTTTGGACGGACAAATCTTTTACACCCCTGACATTGAGGAATTTGCCTTGCTTGATGCCAAGTTTCATCAGGAAATGAACATGGCAGAGAACTTGACATTTACCATGCCAACGGTTCACCCCTTTTATGACGATTTTAAAAAGCTGACTTCGATTGTGGAGCTTTACGACAATGCCTTCTTGATGGGACGGATGCGGGTTATCAATATCGAATACGACCTGTTCAATAACATGACGGTGACTTGCGAAGGGGTTCTGGCTTACCTCAATGATACCGTTGTCCGCCCTTACGATTATGCGGGCGGGGTCGTTCCGTATTTCAAAATGTTGCTTGACCAACACAATGCCCAAGTTCCGACAAATAAAAGGATTGCCTTGGGCACTGTTACCGTGACGGATGTCAACGACTTCATCTGGCGGGCGGATTCCACTTACCCGAGCACTTGGAATGTCGTTGAGGAAAAGTGCCTGAAACTCCTTGGGGGCTTCCTACGGATGAGGTACCCCGCAGGAAATGCTACTTTGGATTGGTTGGTTGATACGAATCTATTGAGCACCCAACGCATTACCTTTGAAAACCTTCTTGACTTGAAACTGGAGCAAAGGGGTGAGGATATTTGCACGGCTATCGTCCCTTTGGGGGCTTCCATCGAACCCGAAGGGGAGTTTGGGGAAGAAGATTCAGACGGTGAAAAACACCAAGTGGAGGACGCACAGAACAAGCGTGTCACCATTGAAACCGTGAACCCCACTGGGTTCGACTACATCCAAGACCCTGTGGCAGTGGCAAAATACGGCTTCATCTTAAAAACGGTGGTTTGGGATGATGTGTTCGAACCTGACAACCTTTTCAGAAAAGCCAAGGAATATTTGGTGGATGCGACTTCCGAGCTTCATAAGCTCTCCCTGACAGCCGTTGATTTGGAAAAGGCGGGCTACACAGCCGACCAGTTCCGTTTCCTTGAATACGTTGACTTTGAAACCCCGACCAGTGAAGGACGGCTATTGGTCATCAAATTGGAAACGGATTTACTGAACCCTGAAAACAACGTCCTTACCTTGGGTTCCGATTACGGCACTTTCTCCTTCAACGGTGTCAGGAATGGGCTTGCCAAAGTGGTGACAGAAATCGGCAACCAAACCAACGGCTCAACGGTGACTTCTTGGAATACCATCAAGAAGCTATGGGCAATGATTCGGGTGTTTGAAAACAAAATTGAAATGGAAGTCGGGAACCAGACCATCAACTGGAATGATTTTTTTGAGTGGTGGGAAGGGGAAAGGACATTGTATGTCCAAGATTCCAACAGCTTCAACTTTATCTTTGAGAACTACACTTACATCACCCAGATTGTGGAAGGGGAAATTGAAAACTCCTTCCATGAGCAGAGCAAATACATCCGCTTCATTAATGGGGTCATCCATATTGGGGCAGTCGGGGAGCCGATGGAAGTTCAGATAACCAACGACAAATTGAGTTTTTTCAACAACGGCATTGAAGTGGCTTACGTTTCCAATGACCGACTTTTCATCAATGACGCTACCATCAACAATTCATTGGATTTGGGAAACTTCCGTTTCCAACCTAGACCCAATGGGAATTTGAGTTTTTACAGAAAGCCACCGTTACCATGATAGGAGTGAAATAATGGCAACATCAGGAACGCAGACCATCCCGGTTGTGGCGGGTCAACTTAATTTGGTTTTCAACTGGAACCGCACTAGTGT
>WRGF01000205.1 GCA_009787345.1 Turicibacter sp. | reverse complement strand
GACTGGCGGGCAGCCGCCACATCAGCAACCGTCTTGTCATATGACAGGGACACCCTGGCACCGGAGGGGTGTAAATAACCGAAGGAATCCCCCGCCACAATAGCAGTCATTGGCAATTCGCTTGAAAGGCCGCTGGCAAGGAGCATTTCATGGCACAAAAGGAAAGCGTAAAACTCAAATAGCTTGGAAGTCGGATGGCTGGCACCCGCACCTTCCCCACCTGGATTTTTCGACTGGAGGTCCAAATAGGCTTGATAGACCTCGCTATACCCCCGGTGGCGCCATAAATTCCTTGGCGACTCCCCGTACTTGGGGGCAGGCACTTTCAAAAACCACGGGGCGCAGTTTATGAGGCCAAGCTGCGTTTTCAACCCTTTTAAGGGGGCGTAGCGAAGCTCGTGGGCCTGTCCCTCCCGCAAGAGCCGCCTTTCCTCGCTTTCCCCAAGCTCCAGCCGCCCCTTCCAATCCGAATACGTTTTGGAGAAGTTTTTGGCGCCTAACAGCCCCAGGTTATTTTTTAGCGTCGCAATTTCTTGGCGGGTCTTTGACAATTGCCGCTCGATGGCGGCTTGCTGCTGCATGGCTTGTTGCAGGAGTCCGTCAGCCAGTCCCAACAAATAAGACACCATCCCTTTTAACTGGCGGTTTTCCACTGTATCAAAAGTAAGGGACTTCACCGGCTCATAATTAAGGGCACTGCTGCCATGGGTTTGGCCATATCGCTGGCTTTTTGCCGTGGGCCTTTTGCTTTTCGGTGAAAGGCTATAGGACTGGCCAAGGGCTTTTATGGGCTGCCTTTGGATAGCGGCAAGCGCCGAGGCGATTTTTTCGCTTTGGCGGGCTAAATACCTCATTTTCAAATCAGAGCCGCCAGCCCATCCCAGGTCCTGGTATGCCCCCGAGTTGAAGTCCGGGTTTTGGGTGATGCCAGGCACTTTGTTTTCCAGGGCTGCAAACATCCCTGCCATTTCATCCAGGCTTAAGGAATGGGGGTGGATTTCAAAAAAACCTTCATAAACCCGTCCTTCCCCTGTTTCCCAAACCAGGTTATAGCGCCCAGGGATATAGTCCTGTATCAAAGCGCACCCGCCGGGGACGAGGGTTTCTTCCAGGGTCAGCTTGCCCGGACCCAAAAACGTAAGGGTGGTAGGGATGAGCTCAGAAAGGCTAAACAGCTTTTGGTCCCAATGGCGGTCGGGGCTCAATGGGATAACCAGGGATTTAAAGCTATTTTCAAACCTTAGGCTAGCCGGTGTATCCATAAATACCTAGTTCCTGGGCCTTTCGGTACAGTTCCTTTTGGGTATGGATAAAATCGGAAACCTGGGCCGATTCCTTGTCCTTCAGCAAGTCGAATAGCCCGCTGCTTTCCAGCTGCCCCCCCGGTTGCGGGATTTCCCCAATCAAGGCGCCTACATGCTGGCGGTTCCCTTTGATTTTTGTCAAAAGCCCCTGTTTGATGCCAAGGTCGATGGCCTCCCCCTTGGTCAGCCGATGCATGTCGTCCATCCCCTCGGGAATGTTGCCGATGTATTGCGCCAACCGGTTCAAGAAGCGGTATGACACCCCTTTTTGGCTGTCGTATTGATTGATGAGGCTGTGGAGGCTATCAAAAAATGCCAGTTCCGCATCTTCAAAAATTTCAATGCCCCCTCTGGTACTTCGCCAGCTGTCAAATTCCCTGAAACTGAAGGTACGGGCAGGATAAAGTTTTCTTCCCAGGCGCTTCATTTCCAAAAAGCTTCCTTTTTGGATGGTGACCATGTTGACCCGGTCGAGCAGGCGGTCGGAAAATTCCTTGGTGGTCTCGTCTAGGTTGACGGTCCCCACAAACAAGATGTTGTCGCCAATCCCCACTTGGGATGGGTAGCTTTCTTGATTGGCACAAGGGGTTTGGCTGCTATAAAGGTTAAGGATGCGCTCCTCCGTTTTCAACTCCAATAAAGAAAGGAGCGGTGCGAACCAGTGCTCCACTTGGGACAGGTTCATTTCGTCAAAGATGACCATGTGAAGCTCCTCTGGATGCCTCGTGGCACGCACCAGCAAATCCACCAACCCAGTTTCCGATGGCATGTACCTGCCGGTCGTATGGTTCAAATAGCCCAAGACATCGGAGGGCTCCAAATAACTAGGAGAGATGGGCATGAACAAAAGGCGCCCATCAGGCTCCGTTATCCCTAAGGTCTTGGCATAGGATTTTGCCAGCCGGGTCTTTCCTGTCCCTGACATGCCCGCAAGGACTATCAAGGCGTTGGTTTTCATGCTGATGTGGAAATTCAGGAGGTCTTTTTCGTTGTATACCAGGCTTTCCATAACCGTGCAGGCTTTGAAATGCTTCAAAAACTCAAACTCGGTCCCTGGCTTTTCCAAAACCGATAGGCGGCCCGTGTCCCGCTTGATGAGCTTTTCGCCCATTTCCTCGAATCGGGGCCTTAGCATCTCCTCCGCCTCCTCATTAAAAAATGAGATGGCAGCGGTCGTATCTACCAGGCAGCTTTCAAGCTCTGCTAAAAATTGGCTGAGCTTCACCCGCTTGATATCTGATAGGCCATCGCTGGCACGCCAGGCATTATGCTGGGTCGGGTGCTTTTGCCATGCCCCAAAGCCAAAGTACAGGTAATCCCCATTGATGATGTAGGCGGGATCTTGATTAAGGTGGGGGTAGTCCTTCAAAATGACAAAGCCACCCTCAAGGAGACGGTTATTAAAAGCATCCCCGTCGCTTACGCTATGGGGGATGCTCAAGAACCGAGGCGAAAACCCGTCTGCCACATTGTCCTCGATGGACTGGATCTGGATATTCAGGTAGTAGCGGTCCCCATTAATCTTGACTTTCGGGCGGAAGACGATCAGTTTGCCAACAAGGGCATTTTCCCAGTAAGCGACCTTGTCGTCCTCGGTTTTTAAATAATACGTCTGTTCTTTGATGATGCCGCCGTATTGGTCCCCGTCTTGTCCGATGTAAAAGCTTTCCCGGATTTCGCGCCCTTTCAAAGACAGGATGGGGTCGGGCTCGCTACAGCAGGCTTCCACATAAAATAAGATATTATTGCCCTGGCGCATAGGCGTGATGGGTTCATTCCATAGCCCTGAGCGGGGGTAAAGGGGCCTGTTTGCCGCAATTTGCCCCAACATGACGATGTTTTGGCATTTCATCAGTTCCGACTTCAACTGGGGGTTGATTTCATAACTAAGCTGATTCATGAAAGACTCCCTCACTTTCCTTAAGGTAACAGGCGATGTCCATGATCAAATCCCGTTCATCCACGCTTTCAAGCATGACGGCTTCCACTCCCTTGGCACTGGCCAGCTTTTCCAGCTGTTTTTTCTCCTTGCCGCTTAGGCCCACTAGCTGAACCAACAGTTTTTGGGCTTTAAATGGCTCTTTTAGCGCCTGGGATACGCCCATAAAAAGCACTTCATGATATATATGCTTGGCGTAAAGCAATGGGGAGCTGTAGACCACCGCCACTTCGTGGACGCTAAGGTCGCGGGACAATAGCCACTGGTAGCCCTTCGCCAGGTTTTCGTAGCTTTGCAGGCGGCTTTTTAAATGGGCCTGCTCCTTTTGGGAAAGTTGTGCGATTTTTTCCAACTCCTCCTGGCCGGCCACCTGCAACCGGGCCGATTGGCCCAATTTTTCATTTTGTTCATTGATGACTTGTTTTAAATGGGCAATTTGTTGTTTCAATGTTTCGTCCCCCCTCTTGATGGCGCTGTTTTGTTGGCTGATTTCCTGGTTTTTTTGGCTTAAGGCCGTCCTTTCTTTTTGGGACTGTTGATATTTTAGGTTTAATTGGTCGTACTCATTTTTCCCTTCTAATAGGCTAAGCAGCGTGCCGAGCCCTAAAATCTGTGTCTTTGCTAGAAAATAAGCCCGCTGCAGTTCCCGCATCAGGTTCAAGCGCACCTCATTTGGGCACTCCCCTGCCTCTAAAAATACCGTTATGATAGCGAGCCGCACCAACTGATCCCGGCAACCCTGTTCCATTCTCCTTATGTCCGCATCCGCCAAAACGTCCCGATGCTCCATAAAATAACTTTCCCGCACGCTGACCTCAAAGCCGTCCCCAGGGCCAACGCCCCCAAGCAGTTTGTCCAGCCCCAACAGGCCTTTGCCCTTCACCGCCTGTTCAAAAACATCCCAAAGCTTCAGCTCGATTTTGACGGTATGAATGCTTTCCTGCCAGATAGCATTCAGCGCCGCCCCGTTCAACTCCCCATAGCGGTGCTGGTAGAAATGAAGGGCTTGCTCTTCCGTCTTATGGGCGCTCACCCCCGAAAAGGGAGGTTTTTTCTGCTCTATATTTTCCCTGACGGCATCCCAGTTCTCCCTTAAAAATTCCGGATAAAATTCCCGTACCAGCAAGAATTGTTGCAAATGGCTAGGGGCTTCCGGTTGTAAAAATTCCAAGAGCAGGACATCTAATCCCCCATCGGCAAACCGTGCCCTGACGGATGCGCTTAGTTCATCAATCTGGGATTTGTTCCCTAATAGCTTTTGGGCCCGTAGCCGCTTAAAGGCAAATTTTCCTTTTTTATGGTTGTCTTTGAAAACGTTGAAAATATAATGGGCATCTTCGTCGGTGTGGATTAACTTTACGATTAGTTCTTTTTCTGTCATAAGTGTCAAGCCAAGGCTTTTCCCCCTTTATTTTGATGGATTTTTCTCATTTTCCCCTAGTATAGCATACCTTTTTAGGCAGATTCCCTCTTTTCCCATTGAAATTTGTCGAGAGGGGGTAATTTTTTTGGATGCCACAGCGGGCTTATGCTGCACGTCCCGGCACTGGTTGGAATGGGCAGCATAGAGCAAAAAATAGAAGCTTCGGGAATTTAGTCCTGAAGGTTTCTTAAAATAAACCTGGTTACCGCCCCTGCCGTATGGCAAGGTAAAAATCGGTCTTGGTGCGGGCATAGCTGCCCAGGGCATCCAAGTACCCGTCATGAAGGACGGCAATTTCGTCGAAGCGGTCCAGCACTTCCTGAAAATATGGCACGGCAACCCACGGGTCGGGTTCAAAAAACATCGCCTCAAAACTAGAAAGCGCCTCATATAAGCCTGCCAATGCCCCATGGACTGCCAAAAGGGCCCCCATCCTTTCTTGCTGATAGCTGATGAAACCGGTTGCCACCGAAGCATGGATCCCTGCGCGCCCTGCATGGGCCAGTGCCCTGTTAAAATCGGAACGGTGGTAAATGGCCTCGACTTTGGGCGTGACCGTGGCGATGTAATCCCCAAGCAAGCCATAGGTTTCATGGAAATGGGCAAATTCCCGGTCAATGTTCAGGCCCGCTTCGTAGTTTTGCCCGATACGGACCAAATCCCCCACATCCCGTTGCAAAAGGTCCAACAGCTCCTCCCGCCGCTTAGGGAAGGAAAGGGCGGCATCCGCCAAGCCATCGTCTATGTTTTGCCCAAATTGGTACGCCCTCACTGCCGGGTTGCTGAACCTAAAAGCATAGACCAAAGAGGCTGCCAAGCCAAGGGCCAACAAGAGCATCAGCCCTACTTTATTTTTTCTCATCAAGCCGCCTCCTACAAACCTGGTATCTGGAGCATGTTCATGGTAAAATGCCGGTTGGGGTCGTAAGCCATGAAGCGAAAGCCCTCGGCCTCAAAAAAGCGGATGGCATCTGGCAACGCATCAACGGTCACTGCCCGCCCATGGAACAAGACCACCACGTCCGTCGGCCAGCCCCAAATATCCATGCCAAACCGAAGGGTATCCACCATGCCAGATGGGGTCTGGCCCGCCACCCAGTCCTGGGAATCCACATGCCAGTCCCAAATCCGAAAATCTGATGCCAGCACAGCGTCGATGTGGTCTTGGGAGAAGTTGTTGGCACTGCCAAATGGCGCCCGAACCAAGTTGGAAACGTAACCTGTCGTCTCGTATAAGATTGCCTGGGCTTCCTCCATTTCAGCCATAAAAGCCTGCGCCGCCCCCTCTTGGACATACAGCAAATAAGTGTTGTGGGTCATGGAGTGGAGCCCGATGTAATGCCCCGCTTCCATGGCCCGCCTCAGGTACCCTGCCATCAGCGGTTCGTTTTGGATAAGGGATCCTTGGACAAAAAAGGTGGCGGGCACTTGATGGGCCACTAAAATATCAAGGATAGGCCCCAAGTTTTGCACCGGCACGTCATTGAAGCTCAGGTAAGCCACCTGCATCTGATTGCTATGCCACCGGCGGACCGGGGCCGTTTCCGTGAAATTAAGTGGCGGGGTATCCAGTTCGGTCATGACCAGCCCCGACACCGGCATGACTTGCCCGACAACAAAATTAAACGCCGTGGCAAAGGCCATCCCGATGGCGGACATCCCATAAACAAAATCCAGGTTCCTTTTCCTTTGGCGCGCCTTTTTAGTTGAAAAAACACTGGTGCGCTGATATTTGCGGCTAGATAACATACTTTCCCCACTCCCTTGAAGCGTTTTAAGATTATGACTTAAATTATATCATAAATTCCGACAATAAAACATGTAAATCCCCACGCCAACTGATGAAAATTTCGACAAAAAAAGGCTGCAACGGACCGGCAGCCTAACTTTATGGGTGATGGATGTGCCGGCGGTGGGCAATTTTACGGTGGATGCGGAAAAATTCAATGATGGCGCAGTATTTATCAACGGCGACGATGAGCCAGGATTCTTTGTAGCGGGGAGGCATGAAGGTGATGGGCCACATATGCTTGGCGATGATGTCGATTTCAACAGGGTTCAGCTCAAAATGGTCCCGGGCATTCTTCAGGGCAAGCTGGGGATGGGTTCGAAGATGCCTAAGGCCTACCACTTTATCCTCATGGTCGGTCTCGCTGTCATAGTGATAAAAATCATGGAGGACCCCCGCACGGGCCGCCGACACATAATCCCAGCCAAACCGCTTGCAGATGCGGTAGCAGCGGTAGGAAACGCCCAGGCAATGCTGAAGGCGGCTCGTCTTGATATGGTGCCGGCAATCTTCCAGGCCAATGACCAGCACATGGTCCAACAAATCCTCGACGATGTCCACAAATTCCTCATCATAAATGTCCTTCAGGCGCTTTTCAATCCATTTTCTCATATTGTCCCTCCAGTTTATGGGCTTTCCCATAGGATGCCCAACGCTTAAGCGGATTACACAAGGTAAAATTTAGGATTTATCCTAAAACTCCCATTCTGCCAGGTAGCGGGCGATGTTATCGGCATCCGGGTACACCAGCTTGCGGTTAATGCCCAGTGTGTTGAGCTGCTTCCTTATGGCGGCCTTGTCCTTGATGACGAAGCGGATATTGGAATTGATCTTTTGGGGAATCAGGCGGATGCCCGCCTCGTCGTCCCGGATCATGTACAGCTGATAAAAGAATTCCCCTTCTTGGGCCCGCATCCGGTCGAATTTGGCTGTGGGGGAGTAGCGGACCACGGGAAAAGGCGGCAGGGAAAGCCCCCGGCCCTTTACATCGGCGCCCAGGGCCAGGTCCAAGACCCCAAATGAAAGCCCCAAAAGCTCCATGTATGACCAGATGAGGGACTGGTCAACGGTTGCAAGCCCCGAAAGCCATTCCTCTTTGACCTGCTCCATGGCCGGGTTTTTAGGGATCAAAGGGTTCCCGATCATTTCAACGATGAGACCGCAGGCGCGGTCAAGCCCCACCTCTTTGACGCCGGCTTCCTGGACCTGCCCCAAAATCAGCCGCTCCCTCTCTTTCAGGGCTTTTAAGCCATCCGGCTCCATCAAGGCAAGCATTTCCGACAAGTAGAGGGCCGTCTCGCCTAGCAGGCGCTTGGTGTACCCCAAGTGCTTTCTTAAAAAGCGGGTGAATTTTAGCAGAAACTGGTCGCCGGTGCCTTGGTGGTAGTAATTAAAAATGGCCTGGGACAAGTCAAACATCTGATAATTGTAGGAATTGTCCGTTTCAAAATCCGAAAGGCGCATGGTTTCCTTCAAGTTGAACACCTGGACCACCCCCATGTTGGAATGAAAGCGGTCGCTACAGGCGAAATACAGGGCATATAGCGGCAATCTGGTCATATCCAAAAGTTCGGTGGGAAGGCCATGATGGCGGGAATAGGACATGAAATTTTCCCGTTCGATGTCCGTGAGGGAGTGGGCGATTTCCTTGTAGTATTTTTTCTTCAGGATGTCCGGGAGGCATTTGGGCCCTGGCACCCGAAACACTGATGCCAAAGTTTCCTCAAAGATGTCATGCTCGCCCCGAAAAGCCAGTTCCGTCCCGTTTTCCGATAGCTTTAAAATATAATTGATGTAAGTTTCCAGGCTGTCCACTTCAAAAAAAAGGGCATCAGCATAATGCGTGTTGTAGATTCCCTGATGGCAAAGCGCCTCGATGGGCAAAAATCCCCGGTCTGGCATCAACTCCCCTCCCCTGACTGAAAATACCCCTGGATTGTTGCGAAAAACGGCTTAAGCCCAAGGGCTGCCTTTTTATTATACTACGCAGCATTTCCCTAAAGGGGTCACTTTTTGGCAGGATCCACAAAAAAAATCCCAAACCACTGCCCGGGGGCAAAAGTTTTGGGAACGGGAAAACTCACAGTGCCTTAAGGGGGGGGATAAGGGGGCACTGTGAGTCCAAGAGAGAAGTATTGTTACTTACTAGTGCACACTCCCAATGCTAGAGGGGAATGAACTCGGGAGCTGTCTAGGCACACGTTCGGTAAATGTAATGATATGTTGTACAAAAGGTACTCTTAAATATTATCACTTGTGGACGCAAAAGGAAAGACTTTTTTGCAAAAAAGTGCCAAAAAGTCGGTTTTTTTACCATTTTTCCGTCATGCTTCATTTAATTTTGAATAATTGCCCATTTTCAGGAATAAAATTTAGCATTTTTTGCCACATTATGACCATCATCTGCCATAAATTTTGCAAGAATCCAAAGGAGGCCTCCCATGCCATCGTTCAAACCCATTCAAATGTTTGCCATATTCCTATCCGGCATTTTTTTGTGGCTGGTCCTCACCCCAACTGCACGGCCGCCTATGGTTATCCCAGACATGCCGGCAAGCCCTCCCCTCTTTATGGAAAACAGTTCGTTTTTTTTTGATGGTGACGAACCTCCTTTATCCGAAGAAACCCCAGCTACCGCCCTCCTCCCGGGGCAAAAATACGCTTTTTTGACCTTCGACGACGGCCCCTCAAAGAACACCGCTGCCATTTTGGACATTTTGGACGATTATGGGGTCAAAGGCACTTTTTTCGTTTTGGGCCATTCCATCAACGGGCGCAACGATTCTGAAAAACTGCTTTTGCGGATGGCATCAGTTGGCCATTATATTGGCCTGCACTCCATGAGCCATGACGTACAGCGGCTTTATTACGAAGATTTTTCCCCCCTGCGTTTTTTAGGGGAGATGACCGAACTCCAGGATTTGGTCTTTCGGCTTACCGGCGGCTTTGAAACCAACCTGTGCCGGGCCCCTTATGGGACGGTGGGGACGTTCACCGACGGCCATGTGGCGCTGGTGTCTGCGTCGCCCTTTACTTGCTGGGACTGGAACGTGGATTCCCACGACTGGGAACTTGAAGAAGTCGATGCGCTGTTAAACCAGGTGAAGCATGACCTGAACTACCTGGTCCGCTCTCCCCATGCCGTCATTTTGCTGCATGAAAAGGACATCACCGTGGAGGCGCTGCCCTATCTCATCGAATTTTTACAAACCGAGGGTTATGAACTGAGGCCTTACAACCCAGCCATCCATTTTCCCCTGAATTTTTTAGACGAACCTAATTTATGACTTCGGCAGGTAAACAATAAAGACTGCTCCCTTGCCTTCTTGGCTCTTGACGGAAATGCTGCCTTGGCACAGGTCGACGATCCGTTTGACGATGGCAAGCCCTAGGCCATTCCCTTTGGTGGAACGGGAGGCATCCCCCTGATAAAACTTATCGAAAATCCGGGCGCTGACTTCATCGCTCATCCCGACCCCCTCGTCTTGGATGCGCACTTTGAACCGCTGCCCGTCCGGTTTGCAAGAAACCGTCAAGGTGCCACCAGGATTGCTGTAAGCTACTGCATTGCCGATAAGGTTGATCCAGATCTGGGACAGCATTTCTTCGTTGCCAAAAACGGTGGCCTCTGAAAGGTCCAAATCAAGCTCCAGCCCTTTTTCTTCCCACTCCTTTTGAAGGAGCAGGATGCAGTGGCGGATCTGTTCGTCCAGGTGGAAGGATTTTTGGTCGGTAATGATTTTTTGGCTTTCAAGTTTGGTCAACAATAGGGTATTGGTAGATAGCTTCACCAGCCGCTCCGCTTCCTTGACAATGATTTCACGGTATTCCTCCCGCTTATGCCCGGGGGTATTTTCATTTTGCAGCTGCTTGGCAAACCCCTGGATGGAAATGATGGGAGTCTTGAACTCGTGGGAAAAATAGTTGATGAAATCCGATTTAAGCATTTCCACCCCTTCAAGCTCCTCTGCCATGGCGTTGAAATTTTGGATCAAGAGCCCGATTTCCTGGTTCTTGCCCCCGCCTTTGACCCGGACATGGTAATTGCCTTTGCGGATTTCTTTCATGGCTTCGATCAAGGTATAGATGGGATGCAAGAAACGCTGGGAAAACCCTAGTGACAGGCACGACCCGATAATGGACGAAACGATCAAAAAGACCAGCGTGATGGAGTGCAGGGGAAATCGAAGCCCCAAGCGCACCTCATCAGCCCCCCAAACCTGAAGGTAAATGGATAACAGGACCAAAATCCCCGTCAGCACCGACGCCATCATCATCATTAAGAAGATAAACGCGACCAACTGCATTTTTATGGATTTGATTTCCGGCCGCCTCATTTGTGGGCCGCCTTATAACCCAGCCCCCTTACGGTAACCAATTCAAAATCAGGGCTTTCCCTGAACCGATCCCTCAGTCGGTTGATGTGAACATCAACCGTCCGCTCATCCGTTTCTGATTCCATGCTCCAGATTTCGTCGATAAGCTGCCGGCGGGTAAATATTTTATTGGGGTAGCTCAGGAGCTTGAAAAGCAGCAAAAATTCTTTCTTAGGGAGCAGCTGCCGGTCTTTTCCGCTTTCCAAAACAGCCAGCTCGTCGTAAAAAAGAGCGGTGCCCCCCACAGACAAGACGGAATCATTGGCGATTTTCGAGCGGCGCAACAGGGCCCCTATCCTTAATAGGAGCTCTTCTTCGTTCAGGGGCTTGGTCATGTAATCGTCCGCCCCGAAATTGAAGCCTTTTTTCTTATAGTCAAAATCCTCTTTGGCGGTAGCCATCAAAATCGGCACCTGCGACCCGCTTTCCCTCAGGATCCGCGTCAGCTCGTAGCCATCCATGCGGGGCATCATAATATCGACGACCATGAGGTCGATGTGGGTTTTATCCATTACGTCAAGGGCATCCTCGCCGTCAGTGGCAACAACCGCTTCATAGCCATGTTGTGCCAGCACCTCTTTCATGAGCTTGCGGATGTTCGGGTCATCTTCCACGATCAAAATGGTATTCATTGGCGGTAGCCTCCTTTTCTTTTCACTAATTTTCCCACAAAGACATGCCTTCGTCAATCCCCCAAAAACAGGCGGGTGCCGCAGAGGATATGCTAAGCCCACTTCTGACCAATAGGAACGGGTTTGAGCAGATATCCAAAAAAAATCGATGTTGAAAACGCAGTTTTGGGAAAGTTAATAATCAGTTTACACAAAATTCACATTCGGTTTATAAAGTCATGGTAAAGTAAGCAGGTAAGTTATTTTGTTGGAGTTTTAGGAGGATAAACAGATGTTGACATTAAAAGGCGTTGCCAAAAGCTATACCGTAGGGGAATTTACCCAGCAGGCCCTTAAAGGGGTGGACTTAAGCTTTCGAAAAAGCGAGTTCGTTGCCATCTTGGGCCCATCAGGTTCCGGAAAGACGACCTGCCTTAATATTATTGGCGGATTGGACCATTACGATGCGGGGGATTTGTTCATCAATGGAAAGTCCACGAAGGATTTCAAAGATAAGGACTGGGATGCCTACCGCAACAATTCCGTAGGCTTCGTTTTCCAAAGCTATAACCTGATTTCCCATTTGAGCCTGATCGATAATGTGGAGATGGGGATGACCTTATCCGGCGTCGGCGCTGCCAAGAAAAAAGCGAAGGCCCTTGAGGTGCTTGAGCGTGTGGGCTTGAAAGACCATGTCCATAAACGGCCCAACCAGTTATCCGGCGGCCAGATGCAGCGGGTGGCCATCGCACGGGCCCTTGCCAATGACCCAGACATTATTTTAGCCGATGAACCGACAGGGGCGCTTGATACGACCACCTCCCAGCAGATCATGGATTTGATCAAGGAAATCGCCGAGGACAAGCTGGTCATCATGGTTACCCATAACCCGGAGCTTGCCGAGGAATATGCCGACCGGACCGTGCGCTTTAAAGATGGGGTCGTTGTTGATGACACAAACCCTTACCATCCAACGGCAGCGGCAAGCAGCAATTATGCCCTCAAGCATACGAGCATGAGCTTCTTCACGGCGCTGATGCTTTCCGCCCGCAACATCGCTACCAAAAAATGGCGCACGGCCCTGACCGCTTTCGCCTCTTCCATCGGGATTATCGGCATCGCTTTGATTTTAAGCCTTTCCAACGGCTTCCAAGTCCAAATCGACCAATTCCAGGAAAACGCCCTGTCCGAATTCCCAATCATCGTCTCCCAGCAGGCCATGAACATCGACGCAGAGTCCATCCAGGCCAGGCGGGAAGGTGCAGATGAAAGGCAGGCCGCCCGGGAGGCACAGCGGGACAGCGACGCCATCTTCTTGTTTGACCCGGCTGACTCCATGATGATTCACAACAATGTTTTCTCCGATGAATTTATGGGGCATCTTGATGGGTTCGACCCGGCTATTGTAAGGAGCATCGGGTTCACGCGCATCGTCAACATGAACCTTTTAAGGGATGTCGGCGGGCAGGTGCAGCCGGTCAGCTTTAGTTCCCAGTCCTCGACCGACGGCCCGATGATGGGTGGGATGCCTGCTGGCACCGGGCTCAGCTCCTTCCCGGTCAGCCTGGATGAAAACGAAGAAACAAGCTGGCTGGA
Source organism: Turicibacter sp. (assembly GCA_009787345.1). Lineage (GTDB taxonomy): Bacteria > Bacillota_I > Bacilli_A > MOL361 > Turicibacteraceae > WRGF01. Next base: position 19,474 of record WRGF01000205.1, on the reverse strand, counting down.
GTCCAATTACGATTTGCTGGCGGGTGCCTACCCAAGCGATGAAACCGATTTGCTCTTGGTCGTTGATGAATGGAACCGCATCGACTTGAATGTCCTGAGGAACCTTGGCTTTGACGTAGAGGTGGAAGGCTCCCTTGATTTTGAGGAAATTGTCGGGACTGAGATATTGCTTGTGCCTAATGACAATTTCTACTTCCAGACCGAAATGGGCAATTTCTTGCCTAACCAGGACCTGGATGAAGCATTTGGGGCCGATGGCAACATAACGTTGAGGATTTCAGGGATTGTCCGTTTGAACCCAGACGTTTCCATCGGTTTGTTAAACAGCGGCGTGGCCTATAGCGATGCCCTGGTCCAAAGGCTTATCGACATCGAAAATACCTCTGAAATCGTCGAAGCCCAGCGGGAAGCGGATTTCAACGTGATGACTTTAGAGCCATTGGATGAGGCCGGGCGCGACTCCTTTGTCACTTTCCTTGGGGGGGACCCGACGCCATTCATCATCTTCATTTACCCAACAGATTTTGAATCGAAGGATGCGATCTTAAGCTACCTGAACGACTTCAATACAGGCCAACCGGAAGAATACCGCATCGTCTACACTGACCTTGCGGCAACCATGACGGATATGACCGGCGGCATCATGAGCGCCATCACTATGGTCCTTATCGCTTTCGCAGCCATTTCATTGGTGGTGTCGCTCATTATGATTGCAATCATTACGTATATTTCTGTTATTGAACGGACGAAGGAAATTGGTGTCCTTCGGGCACTGGGGGCACGAAAAAAAGACATTACCCGCGTCTTTAATGCTGAAACCTTTATTATCGGTGCTTGCTCGGGTGCCTTGGCAATACTGATTACCTATGCGCTGCAATTGCCAATCAACCAGGCCATAGAGGGGGCTACGGATTTAGCCAACGTCGCGCAGCTTAATCCGGTCCATGCCATCTTCTTGGTAGGCCTAAGCCTTGTCCTGACGTTGCTTGGCGGGATGATCCCGGCACGTATGGCGGCTAAAAAAGACCCAGTGGAAGCACTTCGTTCCGAATAAGCAACGTAGTTTCGTAAAAAACCAGCGTGCTTTAGTTTATATTAAAGGAGAGAATGTTATGAAAAGCTTAAAAGACATCAGGCACGCCCTGAGCAAACACCTTGGAAAGACGGTCACACTTACAGCCTATGAACCAAGAAACGTGGTAGTAGAGCACACCGGCACGTTATCAAGCGTCTACCCTTCCGTTTTTGTCATCGACATTGACCAGGACCTGACCCCTAAATCAGTTGGGCGGGTTTCTTATAACTATTCCGACATCTTGACCGGATACATAGAGCTTCAGGTCGATTAAGGCATCACAAAATCCGCAAGGCAGTGAAATTCAATCGCTGGGCCTTGCGGAATTTTAATTTGATGGCAAAGCTCCTGGGAAATTCCAGTGCTTTCGCATTTTTTGTAACGAAAAGGTTCCTATAAATCTTTCTTTTTAACCCCGTTTGCCGCAAGTACAGTCGGAACAGCACTGGGAACCGCCATCTTCCTCTTCTTCAAGGCGTGCTTTTTCCAGCACTTCTAGGAAAACAGCCGATTCTTGGGCACCTGAAATGGCGTACCGGTTGTCGATGACGTAAAAAGGAACGCCTTTTACCCCGATGGCCTGGCCTGTTTGACGGTCTTTCTCAAGTTCCTCGGTATAAGCCCCGCTTAATAACACCTGTTCTACCAGCTGCGGGTCAAGGCCAACGCTGTCAGCCAATTGGATGAGGGTCAAGTGATCCCCAATATCTAAAACATCTGTGAAATAGCCTTTGAAAACCGCTGCGATGAATTCTTCGGATTTCCCCATTTCTTTTGCAAAATGAATCAACCTCAATGCATCGGTAGTATCCGTCGGGACGACCTGGCCAAAGTTAAATTCAAGCCCTTCAAGTTTCCCGGTCTGGGCCAGGCGATCATGCAGTTTGGCAATGTCCCCGACATCGGCACCTTTGAACAGGGCAATGCTTTCATAAAGGTTTTTTCCCAACTGGGGCCTAAAACCCGGGAACAGTTGGAACGTGCGGTAAACAACTTCCACTTCATGGCCAAATTTTTCAATGGCTTTTTGAAGGCGCTGCTGCCCCATGTAACAAAACGGACACATAAAGTCCGACCAAATTTCTATTTTCATCCTTGCTCCTCCTCAACATCCTGTACTTTAAGGTTAACACGAGCATGAAAAATTTGCAAAAAATATGCACTGAAAAGTCATTTTTTCTTCGTTTAATTGCTAAAAGCCGCCCAGTCTGGCGGCTTTTAGTTGGATTACTTGCGAAACTTTTCAGCAAGGCTTTCCTTAGCATTTTCAAGCTTGTCAGCCACATGGGCTGCTTTGGCTACAAAATCGTCTGCAAACTCTTCTAGCCCGTCCTGGGCTTTTTGTGTTGCCGACATCGCCACGTTTGATGCCCGTCGGGCTGTTTGCGCAATTTTTTGTTTTAAGTGGACAGGTTTTTGCCTATTCATCAGCCGTCACTCCTTATGGGGTGTTGGGCCAAAGCGGCCCTCCTTAATAGGATTCCCTTTTCAAAAGGAGGTTATTCATGAATCTGCAATTAACCCGCTTCGGTCCCGATTTCGCTTGCGCCAAAATCAATGAGTTCACGGTAATCAAATAACGTGGCTGAAAAATTGCCGATTTCCACTTTGGCAGACTGGAATTTCTGGGCATATTTTTCTAAGAGGCCGCCATAGGCACTAGCATCAAGTTTAAGGTCCTTAAATGCAACCACTTCCTTTTCGCCGCCATTGACTACGGGTGCTTCATAAACGAAAGTTTCATCTTTTCCATTGAGATAGTTCAGTAAATGAAGGGCGGTCAGGCGGTTGGCATCCACTCCGATGCATAAAAGCTTTGCCCCTTGCGCATATGCTTTTTCCAAAGGCGACCCGTTGCCGAACATGGAGTGCTTGTCGTGCCCCTTCATCAACCAGGCTGCTTTGTGGCCAATTGCAAGAAATGACGCCAAAGGATGATTGCTGCGTACTGAGCTTTTGTGCATCGCAAAGGCCTGGGACAGGTTCGTCGAAACAACAGGTGTCAAATTCACATCAAATGCCGGGACATGCCCCCTGACATCCTTCGGGATGGACGGGTCAAAAAACACCGGTTTGGGTGTCAGTCGATGGGCTGGCATGACGATGGTCGTATGCATCCCTACTGCCTCAAAAATAGCTTCCATTACTGTTTGGACACCGCCGACAATGCGGGAATCCTCAGGCACATCCCCATAGACCAACAGTATTTCCTCCTCATTTAAATCCAGTGCTGCCAATTGGCTTATAATATCTTCCTTGGTAATCCATTGCATGATTAATCATCTCCCCAATTTCATTTGCTACTGCTATTATAATGAAATCCTAAAAGCGGGGCAAGGGAGAAAAAACACTTGGAAATTTTAACCAGAACTATTTGACAAATAAACATAAATATAGCCGTAAAGGAACAGCCAATTTATGTCAAAAAAGTCTGCCTCTGACAGATAAAACGAAAATAAGCCAAAGCTGCCAATAAGTTTTTTTAGCTTTGTCGAATTTTGTATTTTTTCAACAGCCGTTTGACTAACCAGCGGAGGGTAAATTGATTTACTAGGAGCGCAAGGATTATTTTTTTCCAATGGGGGTAAAGCCCAATCCCCCAGCCATCTGGGGTCATTCCCCCGACAACGCTCCCTTTGCTTGTTTTGGCAGCTGCCATAAAGGCGCTTTTGGGAAGATTTTTTAACCCGGTTTTTTCAATGGACAGGTGCCCGCCCCCTTCTTGCCTTAGGGCTCCGTCTTTTAGGCTGACTTCGCCTGCCCCTGATTCCCGAAAATAAAGGCGGGCTTTCGCCCATAAATGCCGATTCATTTTATACAACTGGTCCACCTGCTTTCAATGCTGGGTATCCCTAAGAACTCGCTCATACGGGTGTATTGGAGTTATGAGAGGTGCCCTGATGTAAGTTAATCCTATTTTTTCCATTTGTCATGGATTTTATACCTTTTGCCAACGATGCATTTTAGGAAATGGCGTGATAGATAGCAAAAAAGCCAAAGCTAGCCGCCTTGACTGATTTTTAGGGTCCGCTCTTCCATGGATATGCCGTGCGTCTGGTTGCCAAACTGATGGGCCAAACCTGTCAGTTCCATTTTAACCTGGGATAATTTTTTTGAAGTGCCAATGAGGCGGGCTCCTTAAAGCGATATTTCCTTGATACTAAAACCTGCATGCAAAATACTCCTTTATTCGGGCTGCTTCGTGGCAATCCTGCAAATCTACCTATAAATTATATCCTGGCCAGGAAGTTTTTTCAAGAAATTCCAATAGACATTTTTCGTCAAATAAACTAAGAATTATTTGTTGCAAGACGCATAAAAACAGGCTCGGTGAAAGGCCGTCACGCCTGTTTTTAGGTGGGGCGCCAGTTAGATGTCCAACTTGTCAAATGAGAGGGGCACCAAGTCCTTCAAGGAATGCACCTGAATTTCTTGGGTGCCATTGGTCAGGTAAACGGGGGCATCCGGTTCAAAAAATTCCACCATCACCTGCCGGCAGATGCAGCAAGGGGGCAAGAAGCCCTTCGTCTTCCCAGCCACCGCAATGGCTAAGAAATCCCCCTTTTTATACCCTTTGCCCACTGCCGTAAAGATCGCGCTGCGCTCCGCACAGTTGGTTCCCCCGAAGGATGCATTTTCTACGTTGACACCGGTAATGATGTTGCCGTCTTTGCAAAGGATGGCCGCCCCTACCGGAAAATTTGAATAAGGGGAATAGCTATTGCCAAGCGCTTCCCGTGCATAGCCCATTAACTGGTTTTCATTCATGTTTACACTTCCTCCCAATAATGATTGCCTTCCCCATCATTATACCACTAATGGCGGGAATTTTGTATCGGGATGAGGGTACAAAGGACCAGGGCTGCCAATAAAATAATGGCCATGAAGTTGCCACTGAAAAAACCAGAAGGCGCCCCGGCATGGAGCACGCCGGATAATTGCAGGATGATGCCCAAGAGCCCGATGATGGAACCACCGGCAACAAGGCCTGATGAAAGGCTGACGCCGTTTGCTACTTTAGACTCCAGCAATCTTTTATCCTTGGTGGTATGCTCAACAAATGCCCGGATGAGGGCACCTACCAAAATGATGGAGGTAGTGGCGATGGGGAGGTAAAAGCCAATGGCCACGGTCATAATAGGGAGTTTCAACAAGAAGCAGACCAGGGCCATGACGACGCCTACGATGATCATGACACTTGGCAGGTTCCCTTGCATGATGCCTGAGGTCAAAGTTGCCATCAGGTTGGCCTGCGGCAAAGCAAATTGGGGATCGACGGTATTTTGCAGCTCAGCATGAAGGATCATGATAGTCCCTACAACGGTGAGGACACCCACTAAGGCTGCCACCGAGAAGAAGCGGAGCATTTCATTTTTATTGCCGCCCAAGATAAACGTTACCTTTTGGGATTGGCAATAGCCGCCCGCTGTGGAAACCGCCACGACAATGAAAGTCCCAAACAACAAAAGGGAACGGTTGGCTTCCAATGATGTCCAGCTCATGCCGACGAAAATGAGGGTGACGACGACCAAAGCCGCGATGGTCATCCCGGACACCGGCAGGTTGGATGTCCCGACCGTCCCTGTCAGCCGCCCCGAAACGATGGCAAATAGCAACGAAAAAATCAGGGTAAGGATGCCGCCGAGGAGTGCCATGGGAAAACTTCTGGTGAACAAGAAGGCCATGATGAAGCCTAAAATAGCACCCACGCCGATGAATACCATGCCAAGGGGTGAATTTTCGGCGCTTTTTGCCCCGACGGTTTCCCGGACAGACGAAACAATGGTCGGGATGAGGCGGATGGCTCCGATGATGCCGCCGCAAAGCATCATCCCCGCACCAATGTAGCGGACATAAGAGCCGCTGATGGTGCCAAAGTCCATGGCGTTGATCAAGTTGCCGCTATTGTTCCACATAAAGGCCTCTGGCCCTGCCATCTCAGCAAAATAAGCGATGAGGGGGATGATGCCAAAATAAGAAAGGATGGAGCCTGCAAACATGGTCAGGGACGTTTCCATCCCCACGATGAAGCCAATCCCCACCAAAAGCGGGTTCACTTCAAGCTCGAAGCGCCAGCGGTAAGCCGCACGGCCGGTATAGCTGACCACATTGTTGAACCAATTGAAGATCCCGCTTGAGATGGCGGTCAGGACGCCGCCTAACGCAAAGCCGATGCCCATGTATTTCATGGCGGCTCCGCCCACTTCCCCGGCGACAAGGGTTTCCGATATGGCCATGGATTCGGGGTACATCAGCTTCCCATGTTCTTGGACCATCAAGTATTTTTGCACCAGGGAAGTGACCCCAATGCCAAAAAGCACGCCGGCCGCACTTACCAATGCCCCTTCCCAAAAGGAAAAGTTGGTGCCGATAAGGATGATTGCCGGCAAGACAAAAATAATCCCAGAGGCGATGGATTCCCCGCCGCTGGCCATGCCCTGTACCAAGTTTTTCCCAAAAATCCCTTTTTTGCGGGCAGTTGCGCTTACCAAGGCGGAACCGATAATAGAGCCCGGTATCCCGGCAGCGACCGTAAGTCCCGACTTCATCCCGGAATAAGCCGTGGAAGCGGCAAAGACAACTGCCAACAGGATTCCCACCAGCATGACCGCCCCATTGCCCCCGCCTTCTTTTGCGCCTTGCACATATGGGGCATAATCCTGCCCCTCGCAGCCGCCATATGCCTCTTTTGGTAATTTTTTATCCATAAGCCTCACACCTTTATCAAAAATTTCAGTTTAGCTTTTCCATTTTTTGGCCTGCCTATACAAAAAAAGGCCAGGAGGGGATAATTCCGTCCTTAAACGGAATCAGCCCCTTCTGGCTTCAAAACCATATCCGAACCTTTGCCCCTAACCAAAAACCAGTCCAGCGCGCGCCACTTGAATTTTCGTTCCAATAAAACCAAAAGCAGCAAAATCCCTGCCCCGAGGGCGCATTCCAGCAGGTCTTGCATGGTGTCCAAAAGTGCCTGCTCGCCCACGAAGGCCATGCCATCCTCAAGCATGAATTTTTGCATGTTGGATCCCGTGAAAAAGTCCATAAAAAACTCGATGAATTCCCATGCCGTGCCAACCATCATCGCAAATGACAGGGCAAACACGGACTTCAGCCCTACCCCTATCCGGTATTTGGCAACATCCACCAGCGAATAACCCAAAGCCGCCACCACAAACCCACTGGAAAGGTGCAAGGCGTTGTCCCAAAGGGGAAAGCGGTAATAAAAGCTTCCCATCTCGCCAAGGAATATGGCTGCGAAGATGAAGAGCCCTAAATAAAGCTTGAGGGCAATGGGAAACTGGAGGACGAAGCGCTTTTGGACGTTCCAAAACAAAGGGAGGGCAAGGACACCGACCAGGCTTTCAGCCGCCCGGAACAAACTGCCCGTTGCCAAAAAGTATAGCATCGACACTAAAAAGAAGGCGAAGCAAAGTTTTAAAAAGCCATCGCCCGTCAACCATTTTTTCACGTCCATCCCCCCTACCCTAGATAATATGAGCGGGTGGGCGGGATTATGACCGGATTAGAGGCTTAAAACCACATCTTCCAGGCGCATGCCGCGGGATCCTTTGACCAGGGCGATGTCCCCTTCACCGGCAAGCCTGGAAAGTGCCTTTGCCAACTCGGCCTTATCCTCAAAGGTGCGGGTATCTGCCACTTTTGACGCCGCCGCCAAGTAGGTGTTGGCCATCGGGCCATAGGTAAAGACCACATCCACTTCCGACGGGTCGATCATCGCTCCGACCTCTGCGTGATAAGCCGCTGAATTTTCGCCCAGTTCAAGCATGTCCGCCAAAACGGCGATTTTTTTTTGATAGCCCTTGAGGGAGCCTAACAAATCAAGGGTCGCCTTGACGGAGGTGGGGCTTGAATTATAAGCATCGTTGATAAGGGTCAGCCCGTTTTTTGCTTTTGTGACCTCCATGCGCATGCTGCTCATCTGAAACGTTGAAAGCCCTTCTTGGATTTTTTCAAATGGCATCCCGAAATGGCGGGCAACGGCGATGGCTGCCAAGGTGTTCATCACATTATGCTTGCCAAGGACCGGCAAGTGGATATCAGCCCCGTAACCAGGCACCTTAAAGGACATACCCTCTTCTAAAATCCCCATTTCCATGGGATAAAAATCGTTCTTAGCAGATTCCCCAAAGGTATACTTTTGCAGTCCAAGGCCCTTCGCCTTATCCATTAAGAGCGGTTCCTCACCCGGGTAGACGAAAATCCCGCCTTCTGAAAGCCCGTCGGTAATCTCGAATTTGGCGATGGAAATGTTCTCCCTGGACCCCAGTTCCTCGATGTGGGCCTCGCCGATGTTGGTGATGATGGCCGCATCGGGGCGGGCAATTTTTGATAATAGGCTGATTTGCCCAAGTCCCCGCATCCCCATCTCAAGTACGCACACCTGGGTGTCCTTTGGCGCCCGCAAGATGGTCAGGGGCATCCCGAATTCCGAGTTGAAATTCCCCTCTGTTTTGTGGACCCGGAATGCTGCCGATAAAATCCCCGACAAAATATCCTTGGTGGACGTTTTTCCATTGGAGCCCGTGATGCCAACGATTTTTAACTCCAACTGATTTCTGTAGGCGGTGGCTAAATGCTGCAAAGCCGCTTCGGTATTTTTAACGGTAATGACAGCCTGCCCTGCCGGTGCACCGGAGATGCCCTCTTGCCAAAGGGTGGCGGCAGCGCCTTGGCTAAATGCCCCTTCGGCGAATGTATGGCCATCGACCTTGGCCCCGATGATGGGGATGTACAGGTTGCCGGCTTCAATTGCCCTCGAATCGATTTGCACCCCTGTTGCCACCGTATCTGCAAATTCGGGTGCCAGTCCCCATCCGGACACCATTTCCTGAATTTCTTGCAAGTTTCTCTTAATCATCCAAATAACCTCCACTTTAAAAATAAGGCGTGCATCAAAAATCCCAAGCGTCCCTTGGCAGCTTTGATGCACGCCCTGTTTCTATTATAACACGAAACCCGTTTGCTACCTAGGGTGAAAAAAAACAATCCAAAAAAAGAGGATCCTTAGCTTCGGACCCTCTCCTATTATTTATGCTTCCTTGCTTGAAGCTTTTAAAACCTCTAGCTCGGAAATTTTGTTCACTGCCCCATTCCCTTGGTATAAAGACATCCCTTTGGTTGCAATGGCTTCTTGGTACCAGTAGAAGGAATCTTTTTTCGAGCGGTTTAAGCTTGGGTTTTCCACTTCTTCGTGCTGGTCGACGTAAACGAAGCCGTAGCGTTTTTGGTAGCCGTTCAGCCAGCTTAGAAGGTCAGTGAATGACCAGGTGCAGTATGCCCACACGTCTACCCCTTCGTCCATGGCCTGCTTGACGGCAAGCAAGTGGTCTTGAAGGAAGGAAATGCGGTACTGGTCATGGATTTTCCCGTCCTCGAATTTATCGAAAGCGCCAAGCCCGTTTTCGGAAATGACAACTGGCAGGTCATAGCGGCTGTTGATGTCGCGAAGGGCATAGCGGATCCCCTCCGCGTCGATGGTCCAGTCCCAGTCAGTGGTGCTTAGGAATGGGTTTTGCGGGTTTTTGAATAATCCAGGCGTCCCCGTCACGGTGCTGGTGCCTTTTTTTCCGGTGGTGTTCATCGTCCCCTCGCCGGACACCCAGTTCTTGTCGGCGAATTCGACCATGGCCGTCTGGTAATAGTTGATCCCCATGAAGTCAACGATTTGGGCCGCTTTTTTGAAGAGGTCAAGGTCCCCCTCTTCAACAACCGGTGCTAACCCATTGTCCTCCAGATGTTTGAACGCGGCTTTTGGGTAGCGCCCATAAGCATAGACATCCATCCACCAGTAGCTCCTTAAATCATCATAGTCCTGCTTCGCAATGGCATTGAGCGGGCGCGCATCCGTAGCGTAAGACGGTGTATAAGCGAAGCTTGCGCCAATGTGGCCATTTTCAACGATGTCAGCAAAAGATAGCACAGCCTCGGCGTGGGCCAAAAAGGCATGGTGGTTGACCTGATAGAAGATTTTGTCTTCATTTTTGTATTTAGGCGGGTGGACGGCCAGTTGGTAGCCAAGGCCCGTGAAGATGTTTTGTTCGTTCAACGTAATCCAGTGCTTGACTTTGTCGCCAAATGCTTTGAATAAGGTTTCGGCGTATTTTTTGAAGTCGGCGACGATGCGGCGGTCTTCCCAGCCGAGGTATTGGTCTTGCAGGTATTGTGGCAGGTCCCAGTGATAGATGGTTACCATGGGAACGATGCCCTTAGCGACGCATTTGTCGATGATGCCCTGGTAAAAATCAAGCCCTTTTTGGTTGACTTCATCCATGTTGTTAGGGAAAATCCGTGTCCAGGCGATGGAGAAACGGTAAGTCTTAAGTCCCATTTCAGCCATCAAGTCGATGTCTTCTTCCCAGCGGTGGTAGTGGTCAACAGCTACGTCGCCATTTGTCCCTTTGTAAGTCGTCCCAGGGATGCGGACGTATTGGTCCCAGATGGATGGGCTTTTGCCGTCTTTGTCCCAAGCCCCTTCGATTTGATATGCCGCTGATGCGCTCCCCCATAAGAAACTTTCCGGGAATGGTGTCTTTTGCAATTCTTTCATTACAGTTCCTCCTTGGCCTGCCTTTTAGCAGAAAAAGTCTATACTTTTATTATAGACCATCCTAGCCGTTTGCACAAGGGGGAATTTTATAAAAAGGGAGGCACGAAGGAAAAACGCCTTCGTGCCTCCCTTTTTGGGCTAGGACAACCCGTTAAGATAAGGTTTCCATGATATTCAGCAAATCATCAAGGAAGATGATGCCCAAAATCATGGTTATCAAAGATAGCCCGCCAAGTGTCAGCCCGACAATGGCGCTCCAGTGCTTCTTTTCCTTCAATAAGGATAAAATCCCCAATACCACTGCCGCTGGAGAGAACACGATCGAAAACCATACCAACACCCAAGTGGCAATCCCCAGCCCGAAGCTGACCCAGCCCATTACTACTTTTTTATCTTCCATCATACACCCTCCCAAATTTTGTCATTCCATAAGATTATACCACGAAACTTAGGAAATAGTTAGGAAATTCGGTGGAATCAGGCCAAACACCTGTGGAAACTGGTAAAATGAAAGTTAGTGAAAAAATGAACCGGTTTCCCTATTCAGAAACCGCCAGCAAATTTGGGAGCGTGAAGAAATTGGCAGCATTTATCTTGGAAAAACGCAACTGGCTCTTTGCCATTGCCGCGGTGTTTGCCGCAGTCAACATTTATTTTATGGGCCTCGTCCAGATCAATACGGACATGACCGTCTACTTGCCGGAAGATTCTAACGTCCGGGCCGGCCTTGAAATCCTACAGGAACAGTTTGACGATAACGGGGCTTCCCTTTATGTGATGTTTGAAGGGCTTGGGACGTCGGAAATTGCCACTGTTTTGGACCAGTTGTCCGAACTTGCCGGTGTCGACGGTGTGGCTTACCAAAGCGAAGGGGATTTTACCCTTTATTCCCTTGAACTTGGGGAGTCCGATGGGGTTTTGGATGCCATCCATGCCCAGTTTGCGCAATACTCCATCCACTTAAGCGGAAGCCTTGAAGGGGTTGACCCGGTGCCGGATAACATGATGCTATTCATCGCCATCCCCACGGTGATTATCCTGACCCTGATTTTATTCGCCATGTGCGCCTCGTGGTTCGAACCGGTGATTTTCTTTATCAACATCGGGATCGCCATCCTTATCAACCTGGGAACCAATGTGATTTTTGAACATGTCAGCGACGTGACCATGATGATTGCCGCCCTCTTGCAGGTGGTGCTGTCCATGGACTATTCCATCATCTTCCTGAACCGTTACCGGATGGAAAAACAGGCAGTTGGCGATTCAAAAAAGGCCATGAAAGCAACCATCCAAAATAGCTTTTCCGTCATTTCATGGATTGCGTTTACCACCATCGTCGGGATGCTCATGCTTGCCTTTATGAGTTTTCGCATCGGTGCCGACATCGGCTTTGTCATCGCCAAAGGGGTCGCCATCAGCCTCGTGTGCGTCTTTGCCGCCATGCCGGCCCTCATCCTGCTGTTTGACTCCCTCATCGAGCGGACCGCCAAGCCTGTCTTGAAACTTAACATGGCGAAGGTGGGGACATTTTCCCATAAAATCCGTTTCGGGGTGCTGGCCGTATTCTTGGTGCTCTTTGGGATTTCCATCTACCTTCAGCAAGGGATTTTGATCACTTATTCCGAAACCGGGGCCGACCCCGTCCACCATGTATTCGATTTGGACAACAGCTTCGTCATCCTTTATGAAAATGCCGACGAAGCCGCCCTTGGATCCTTGGTCGAAAGCTTGGAACAAACCCTTGGCGTCCTCGAAGTCACGGCTTATGGCAACACCTTGGGGCAAGAACTGACCGCCGAAGAAATTTCTTATGCCCTTGGGATGGATGCTGAAACCATCGCCCTTATTTTGAAAAATGCCTCCGGGGAACCGGTACGGCCCATAGCTTTAGGCGAGTTCTTAGGTTTCCTCCCAGAAGTGGTGGCCACAAACCCGTTATTCGCCGCCTCCATGGAACCCACCCAAATGGACGGGCTTGCCGGAATGGTTGCCATGATGGAGCCCGCTATGTTGGCTGCCGTGATGGGGCCTGAGGAACTCTCCGAATTATTAGGGATGGAACCTGTTGTCATTACCCAGTTATTATACCTTCATGCCATTACCCATGATGGGATGCCTGAGGGTACCATGACCCTCCCTGCTTTCATGGCTTACCTAATGGACGATTTCTCGCAAAACCCGTTGTTTGAGCCCATGTTTACCCCAGAGCTTTTGGGGCAGTTGGCAGACGGGGTGTCTGAAATGGAAGCCGGTCGGCAGGCGTTTGTGGGCCCTGACTTTTCACGGGCCATCATCCGCACGGATTTGCCCATCGAGGGTGATGTCACCACTTCCTTTATCGAAAGTCTTCAAGATGGACTAAATGCGGCACTGGAAGGGGAATCCTTCATTTTAGGAGCCTCCGCCATGCCACACGAGATGTCCCTAAGCTTCCCATCGGAGCATTCCTTCATCACCATCCTGACTGCAGTGGCCTTCTTCTTCGTCACCGCCCTCTCCTTTAAATCCCTCCCGGTTGCCGTCATCTTGGTGTTCGTCATCCAGGCCGCCGTATACATCACCATGGGCATTATCTATTTTGAAGAAGGCGGGATCATGTACCTGCCCCTCATCATCGCCCAAGTGCTATTAAAGAGCCGGGTCATCGACTATGGCATCTTGCTGACAGCCAACTACGTGGAAGCACGACAGGCGTTCGGGGTCAAGGACGCCATCATCAACGCCCTTGACAACTCCATCTCCACCATCCTGACTTCCGGGCTCATCATCGTGTTGGTCACCTTTGTCACAGGCCTCGTGTTCGTCAACATCAATGCCTCCATTTCTGCTATCTTGCTGCTCATCGCTCAAGGCTGCCTCATCGGGACGCTGATTTCCGTCTTCGTCCTCCCGAGCTTGATTGCCATCTTTGATAAATGGGTAACGAAAGCCAAAGCCAGCAGCCACTAAAAAAAAGGATGCCAAAGAAGAAAACCACTTCTTTGGCATCCTATTTTTGTACAATTTTACGTTGTAATCCCCATCGGCTTCTACACAGCTATCAAAAAAGAACGTTCGCTTGCCGAACGCTCTTTTTTGATAGCTTGCTGTTATCTTTCGATTTTTTGTGACACCTCGATTAAAGTCGCCACCAAGTCTGCGTAGGTATGCCCTTTGGACATGAAGCTTTGGGGCATCAAGCCTGTTGGGCCCATCCCTGGCAGAGTATTGATTTCAAGAAGGTAAGGAACATTATCCCGGATGAGCATGTCGATGCGGGCATAGCCTTCCAGTTTCAGTTCCTTCCAAGTAGCAAGGAGCATTTCATTGACTTCTTTTTGAAGGGCTGGCTCCAGTTCCACCACGAATTCCTCGGAAGCCCCGATTTCATACTTGGCTTTGATGTCGAAGAATTCCCCTTTTGGCTTGATGGCTACTACTGGGTAGACCTTGCCGTCGATGACCGGGGTGGAGATTTCATCCCCTTTGATGTATTCCTCAATCATGACTTCTTTGTCGTATTTCAAGGCTTCCAAAACAGCCGGGGCAATCCCTTCGCGGGTTTTGACCAGGTTCGTGGCAACGGATGAGCCACCGCTATTGGGCTTTACGAAAAATGGATAGCCAATAGCATCTAGTCCCGCATAGTCAATATCATCAACAGACGAAGACATGACCCAACGGGCCGTGCGGATGCCGGAGGCTTTCAGGATTTTTTTGGTCAGGTCCTTGTCCATGGCCAGTGCCGAAGCAAGGGGCCCGCAACCGGAATACGGGATGCCCAGGGCCTCCAAAATGGTCTGGACCCCCCCGTCTTCCCCAAACTTCCCGTGCAGGACGTTCAGGGCAAAATCAATGCCCTGACACTTGGTGAAAACGTCCTCTTTTTTATCTATGACGATGGGCACCGCCTCAAATTTTTCTTTGTCTATGTTTTCAATGATCAACCTGCCCGAATTCAAGGAAATCTCGCGTTCGCTGGAAATCCCACCCATTAATACACCGATTCGCATCGAAATCACCTTCCTCATCTCATTTATCAGACCTCTCCCATGCATGGTTGCGGGAGGGGACTAGGTATTGTCAACTTATCTATTTTACCACTTTTCCCCACTGTTAGTCTATGCGAATATTTCTATTGCGTACAAAAGGTTCTTTTAATTGCGCCGGAAGCATAAATTATCCCGAAGCCACTTTTAGAATTAACTTACTTTTAGGAGGCCAACACATGAAACCTATCCTTAAAAATGCCATCCAATTTGCGTTTTTCGTCTTATTGATTGTCGCTATCCTCGACTTGCTGGGGCCGGGATACACACCGACACCGTATCATTTTGTTCCCGTCAGGAACGTTAGCTTTCTTCCTTAATCCTTTGAAAAAGGGTGTTGCAACAAGCTGGTACATCGCTTGCTGCAACACCCTATTTTTATATCAATTTCCGGACTTTTCCCAGCATTTCCCCAAAGTCGATGGGCTTCCGATGTGCTCGTCCATCCCCGCTTCCAAACAAGCGAGGACATCATCGGTGAACACGTTGGCAGTCATGGCAATGATAGGTGTCTTTTGGGCGGCCCCGGGCCACCTGCGGATGAGGCGGGTCGCCTCTAGGCCGTCCATTTCAGGCATTTTCACATCCATTAAAACCAAATCATAAGGCTGCTTGGCGTTTTGGACTTTTTCGATGGCTTCCACCCCGTTTTGGGCAACATCGATGGCAAAATCGCTCCCTTCAAATAAGGAAAGGATAATTTCTTGATTGATGTCGATATCCTCCGCCAAGAGCAGGCGCTTGCCTGAAAATTCATGGGGTGTGGGCATCTCGGCGACCAGGTTGCAGTTGCCCTCCAGCTCCTTGGCAGAACACGAAAAATCAAGGGAAAAACTAAATTTGGAACCCTTGCCCACTTGTGAGGCAACTTCGATGCCGCTTCCCCCCATCAACCTGACGAGCCGCTTGGAAATCGCTAGCCCGAGACCGCTGCCCCCCTTGCTGTTGCCTGCCTACTCAAACATCTGAAACAGCTTTTGTTGCTGAATTTTAGAAATACCGGTACCATTGTCACTGACCACGAACAGGATTTGGGATTTGATACTACCTAGCCCGCTTTCCTTCTGATGGTTTTTTTAGCCATGGAAATCCCCACCACGGATTCAATTTTTTTGACCATTTCCCTTAGGCAAAATTCAGAGGCAATCAATTCGATTTTTGACATTTCAAGGACGTTGTTGACAATGCCCAAAAGATATTTGGACGCTTGGTCGATTTTTTGCAGGGCGTTATTTTTTTTTGCCAGCTCCCTAGCCGGTAACCCAAGGGCAGTCATGCCGATGATGGCACTTAGGGGCGTGCGCATCTCATGGCTCATCACAGATAAAAAGTCGCTTTTGGCGCGCCCAGCCTTTAAGGCCTCCCCTAAAGCATCCTCCAACTTCGAATTCAATTCCAAAAGCAGGGCATCCTGCTGGGCATCCCGGCGTACCTGTTCGATCTGGTTGAAATAACTGGCCAGCATGACTGCCGTGGTTTCCACCATCTCAATCTCGCCATCCGAAAAAAAGCGCTCACGCTTGCAATCATCGATGCTAAAAAAACCAATCAGCTCACTTTTCAAAAACAGCGGGGTCATCAGCATTGTTTTCACCCCAAAAGGCTCTAAGCTTTCCCGGTCCTGGGCATTCATTTCGGATAAGGTAAAGCACACATGTTCATGGCGGTTGAATTTTTCAAACTAATGGGGTTATGGGTTAAAGGAAACTTAAGCCCGACTAATGGCTGTTCCCCGATGCAGCTGCCACTCAGCCATTCAAAGGCCAAAACGAAATGAGGGACACCTTCATGGGACTGGATGCGCCACATTTTTACCCGCTCAACCCCTAAAAAACCGCCAATGGCTCCCATCCCTTCTTGAAGCTGTTCCGGACCAACGCTGGCTCGCTCCCCCACTAGCAATTTTTTAGCGACTTGGTTTATCACGTGAAGCAGGCTCCCCTGCATTTTCAAATCTTTTTCGTTGATCAGGCACTCATCCATAAATTCTCCCCCTATTCACTCAATAGTTATATTTTACCAAAAAAAGTCGAAAAAGGGAATGTTTATGCAAAAAAATCACCCCACCGGAAATTCATCCAGTGGGGTGATTTTTATCGCAGCGTTAAAATTATAATTTAACAATGTTAGAAGCTTGTGGCCCGCGAGCCCCTTCTACGATTTCGAATTCAACTTTTTGTCCTTCTTCCAAAGACTTGAAGCCGTCTCCAGTAATTGCGGAGAAGTGAGCGAATACGTCGTTTTCTCCTTCAACAGTGATAAATCCGAATCCTTTTTCTGCGTTGAACCATTTAACTGTACCTTGAGTCATGTTAGGTACCTCCTAAAAATTATTTCTTAATGCGGTGCCTTTTTCAAAACTTGTGATTATAATGCGGCAAAACGTGATGTCACTTATTCTCATATTTGAAAAATCAAAAAACATTAAGTTAGTCTAATTATAACACAGGATTTTGGGGTTGGCAATGGGATTATTCTATTTTTTTGGTTTTTTTAGCCATTTCTATGGTAAAATAAAGGTATCATCATCTCAAGGAGCACAAATCTTATGAAATTCCATGACTTATTGGACGTAATGGGCCACCTAGGCAAGCTGATGCTTGAAAACGGGGCTGAAACTTACCGGGTGGAAGATTCCATCGAACGGGTGGCAAAGGCTTATGGCGTTGCCCGGGTGGATGTCTATGCCGCCACCACCGCCATCATGATAACCATTACCACCCCAGACAACCGAAGCCTTAGCCGCATCAAGCGCATCCATAAGCGAAGCGTCAATTTAGATAAAGTCGAACGCCTGAACCGCCTTTGCCGGGAAACGGTCAGCCTGACCTTGGACATTGATGTGGTCAAAGAAACGTTAAAGGCAATCAACTTGAGGCCCGACTACAGTTTTATCGTGGATATGCTGGGCTACGCCCTGACCACTTCCAGTTTTACCTTGTTCTTCGGGGGCGGGCTGGTGGATGCGGCTGTTTCCCTTTTTATTGGCTGTGTCCTAAAAATCGTCGACACCCGCCTATCCAAGCTTGGTGGCAATCCATTTTTCATCACCATCTTGGACAGTGCCAGCGTGTCAGTCCTGGCCTTGCTGTTTTTATCCATCGGGGCAGCCCATGACCTTGATGCGGTCATCATCGGGACCATCATGCCCCTTGTCCCTGGGGTGGCGCTTACCAACGCCGTCAGGGATCTGATGGCAGGGGACCTGGTCGCCGGGCAGGCTAAAATGACGGAAGCCGTGCTGACCGCCACTTGTATCGCCCTTGGCATCGGCATCCCGCTTTCATTAGGGGGGACAAGCTGATGGCACTCTTATTACAAATGTTTTACGCATTCCTGACTTGCATCGGGTTTTCCATCCTTTTCAACGTCCGGGGGAAAATCATGTTTTTCGCCGCCCTTGGGGGCGCTTTGGGCACCCTTGCCTATGGCATGAGCCATTTTTTAGGCAGCGGCGAAGTGGTCGCCAATTTCTTCGCTGCTTTGGCTATCTCCTTATTTTCCGAGGTGATGGCCCGGGTAAGGAAAGTCCCGGTCACCGTTTTGCTCATCCCGGGACTGATTCCCTTTGTCCCAGGCGGCGGGATTTATTTCACCATGCTTCACTTCATCGCCGGGGATACCCAAAATTTCCTCAGCAACCTGGTCCAAACCGTTTCCATTGCCGGCGCTTTGGCATTTGGGACCATTATATTATCATCCATCGTGCGGATGTATTACAACGTCCGCAATATTCCCAATAGGAGGGCCTCTTGATGTGCAGCCATTTCACTAAAATTCATCACATCGCCGTTATTGGTTCAAACTACGAAGCGAGCAAACATTTTTATGTGGACATTTTAGGGCTTCCCATCATTAGGGAAAACCACCGGCCAAAAAAGGGCGACATCAAGCTGGACCTGCAAATGGGTGCCATGGAGCTTGAATTGTTCATTAAGCCCGATGCCCCCAAAAGACCGGGTTGGCCGAAAGTGCCGAAGCTGCCGGGCTTCGCCACTTGTGTCTTTTTACGCCTTGCATCGAGGAAACCATTGCCTATTTAAAAAGCTGCGGGGTCGGCTGCGAACCTATCCGCTACGACGATTACACTGGAAAGAAGCTGACATTTTTCTTTGACCCTGACGGGTTGCCCCTGGAACTTCATGAATAAAAAAAGATAGCCCCTGTCCACATTTTGGACAGGGGCTATCTTTTTTATAATTTACTAGCGGTTTCCGAATGGTACCGCTGAGTGGTGCAAGTTCAAGCGGATGTTTCCATCCGTCCCACGAAGCCAGCCCATTGTTTTTTCTACAGTTGTAATGTCACCCTCTGCGTTAGTGATTTCAACTGTCCCCATGCCAATGGCTGTGTCAGCATTGACGATGTATTGCCAGTCATTCAAGAAGTTTACTTCTACCCATGGCATCGTAGCAAACCCTTGCCCATCTTCAGACATGACAGCTGCTGGGGAAGATGTCCCGATGAAGTAAGAGGCTGCCCCTTCCCAATCGTGGCGGAAAACGACTTCTTGGGTAATGGTCGGGTTAAATAAAACCACGCCATCATTGTAATCATGCCCATATAAATCTTCAAGCACGCCAGCTGCTACCGTCACATAATCTTCGCCGTCAGCAAAAGCAGTGCTGATAGCAACCAAACCGTTCCCCCAGTCAGTTTGGAATTGCTGGATTTCAGCGACAGTAATCGGAGCCACCGTTTCTGCCGGCTCATAAGCTGTTGCCGGTTCGGCTTGTGGTGCTTCTTGTTCAGCTACCTCTGCCCCCTCTTGGCAACCTGCCAGTAATAAGGCGGTTCCCGCCA
>WRGF01000204.1 GCA_009787345.1 Turicibacter sp. | reverse complement strand
CCAGGGCGTTATCCCCCGTCATGACTTTTACCCCAACCCCATGGGATTTCAAGGCTTTCAGGGCTTGGCGGGTCGTTTCTTTTGGCGGGTCGAGGAATGCCAAGTAGCCAATCAGCACCATCTCAGATTCATCCGCTGCACAAAATTCCCCGACCACGCTTGGGTTCGTTTTATGGGCGACCCCCAGTACCCGAAGCCCATCCTCGTTCAAGTCCTCCACTTTTTGAAGGATTTTGACTTTCAATTCCTCGGTGAGTTCCAGGGTCTGCCCTTTGTAGTCTACAAATTTGGAAATCGCTAGCATTTCCTCAACAGCACCCTTAGTAATCATCTGGGTTTTCCCGTTGCTGTCCTCAACCACCACGCTCATCCGGCGCCGCTCAAAGTCGAAGGGAATCTCATCCACTTTTTTATATCGGATTTGTGCTACATCCAATTCTTCATTTGAAGCGGAAATGATAGCCACATCCAGCAAGTTTTTGAGCCCCGTTTGATAGTAGCTGTTCAAGTAAGCGTGGCGCAATACCCTCAAGTCCTCCTGACCATCACAGTTCAAGTGGTATTCCAAGATGATTTTATCTTGGGTGAGTGTACCCGTCTTATCGGTACATAAAATGTCGATGGCACCAAAGTTTTGGATCGAGTTGAGGTTCTTGATGACGGTCCCTTTCTTTGCCATCCCAGACGCGCCCTTCACTAAGTTGGTAGTGACAATCATGGGAAGCATTTCAGGGGTCAGGCCGACCGCAACGGATAGCCCGAACAAGAAGGCCTCCATCCAGTCCCCTTTAGTGAACCCGTTAATGACGATAATGGTCGGTGCCATCAAAGCCATGAATTTGATGAACAGGAAGGAAGTCTTATGGATGCCAATTTCAAAGTTGGTGGCTAACGGCTTTGTTGCCAGGGATTTCGCCACATTCCCAAACAAAGTGCGGTTCCCCGTGGCAATGACAATGCCTTCGGCGCTTCCACTAATGACGTTGCTCCCCATAAAAACCAGGTTTTCGTAATTGGTTTCTGAATCTTGGGTGTCAGGCAACGCATCGGCCTTTTTTTCCACAGGATAGCTTTCCCCAGTCAACGCCGACTGGGAGAGGAAAAGGTCTTTCGTGGCGCTCAGGCGCACATCAGCTGGAATCATGTCCCCAGCCGCCAACTTGATAATGTCCCCACAGACGATTTCCTCCATGGGGATTTCCTCATATCGCCCTTCCCGCTTAACGGTCGCTGTTACTTTAACCATGGATTTCAGTTTTTCAGCCGCTTGGTTTGAACGGACAGACTGGACGAGGGTCATGGTCCCGCTGACAATAATCATGGTCAGGATAATCAATGTCCCGAACAAATCCCGCTCCTCTGGGGCTGGCAACACGAAGTCCGTAATGAACGAAGTTATCCCCAACCCGATGAGTACCAAGGTGAATGGGGTGATATACGCTTTTAAAACTTCCACCAAGAAGGGTGTTTTCTTGCCATAAGAGATTTTGTTGTCCCCATGCCGTTCGCGGGAAACTTCCGCCTCCTCATGGGTCAACCCTTTTGCGGTTGTATGAAAATCAGCATAAACCTCCGCCAGATGATTTTTGGCACGCCGTTCATAAATACTTTTTGAATGATTTTTTAGGTCTTTCATGCTATTCCCTCCTCTTGTTAGAAATCTCCAGACGGGTAAATCCACGCCTTTGCTGGGAGGGGAGTGTCAGTCCGCCTATCCAGGTTCGGCATGGCTCGGATGCGGCTCGTCCATAGCACCATCTCCTTTAGGGCATAAAAAATGTCACAGGAATGTTTCCATTCTCCTTTATCACCATATGTGGGTGGCTAGGGAAAAATACTAAATATGGCTCACAAAGGAAGGGCACTTTGTGAGCCATATTAAAAAAATCCGAAACTGAGCGTCATTTATCGCTTCAAGATTGCGGATTTTTCATGCCTTTAAAATATGCAAAGGAGGAGAACCCAAACGCTTTTGGGGGTTCTCCTCCTTTGTTATAGTGTTAGTCTAGGTCACTCCCCAAACGCTGGACTTCGTAGATATTTTTTTCCAACAAGAGCCATTCCATCAGGGTTTTAATCCGGTATTCAATGTGCATGGCACGTTCGGGGATTTCGAGGTCCAGCAAGATGGCAACCTTGCCAGTTTCATCGGCTTCCCCGCAGACGATTTTGTTGAAGTCCAGCTTTAGGTGGTTCATGGTTTCCAAAATGGTGGTCCGCACGTTTATTTCCTCGGATTCTGGGCAGGAGATGGACAGGTAGTGATGCTTTAAGTTTTTATCGCTGAAAAAATGCAGGTTGTCCAGGCGGTTGGAAAGGGCGCTGACGAAAATGTTGATGAACATGAGCATTAAAGCGCAGAGTAAGCCTTCCCAGTGAAAGCCCGCTCCGATAATAGCCCCGATGGCAGCCGAGCCCCAGATGGTGGCGGCGGTATTAATCCCCGAAACGGAAAAGCCATCCCGGATAATGACGCCCCCGGCTAAGAAACCAATCCCGCTGACAACTTGGGCCGCAATGCGGGTGGGGCTTCCGTCATTGGCAAACAGGGTCGAAAGGGTAACGAACAGGCTAGAGCCATAACAGACCAAGGCGGTCGTCCGAATCCCAGCCAACTTCTTTTTCCATTGCCGTTCCAACCCAATAATAACCCCCGCTATCATTCCGATGAATCCATTGATAATCAAGCTCCAAGCCATGTTGTTGCCTCCAGATTAAAGCAAATGTGTCAGAAGGGTGCTGACAAGCAGGAAGTAGGTCAGTAATCCTGTGATGTCTTTGATGGATGTGATGATGGGACCGGCACCAGCTGCTTGGTCGGCACCGATTTTGATGAGGAAGAAAGGAACCAAGAAGCCAAAGAATGAGGCAAGCAGGCAGTTTGCGACGAGTGCCAAGCCGACAGCAAGCCCGATTAACGGGTCGCCCATCCAAGCGGTGACAGCGACGAAGGCGAAAATTCCGGTGATGACCCCGATGGATAAGCCGACGGTGGATTCTTTCCCTAGTTGTTTGAGGAATTTCCCAGGTTTGATGTGACCCAAAACGGAACCGCGGGCAAAAATCGTGGTGGACTGGCCGCCGATGCTTCCGCCCATGTCCATAATCAGGGGAATGAAGAAGGCGATGGCGGTTACGGAATTGAGGACATCCTCGAAGCCTTCCAAAATAAAGCCGGATAAAAAGCCACTGGCAAGTACCATCATGAGGATTGGCAGGCGGACTTTTAAGATTTGCCCCAGGCTTCCTGAAATCAGCACCCGGCTGCGGTCGCTTTCTTTGGAATTGGAGCTGTTAAGACCCGCTTGGATGTGCATGTCTTCCGTGGCTTCTTCTTCCAAAATGTGAAGGGCGTCGTCAATGGTAATGACCCCAACCAACCGCATTTCCCTATCGGTGACCGGCAGGGACATGAGGCTTAGGTTTTGCAACTTGCGGGCTGCATCCTCCTGGTCGTCATGGGTATGGGCGAAGGGGATTTCCGTTTTCATGATGTCGGCGACCAACGTGTTTTCGTCTGCTAATAACAGATTCCGCAGGGAAACGGAGCCTAGAAGGACCCGCCCCTCGTCGGTAATGTACATTGTATAGATGGCCTCAATATCTTTTGCATATGACCTGATTTTATTCATGGCTTGCTTGACGGTCATCTCTGTGGTCAGGCGAATGTATTCAGGGGTCATAATCCGTCCGGCGGTCTGCAGCTCGTACCCCAAAAGCAAATCCGTCATCCCACGTTCTTCCAACGAAAGTGAAGATAGCAGCTTTTTCGCAACAGTGGCTGGAAGTTCTTCGACTAAGCGGACGCGGTCGTCAGGGTCAAGGTTTGCAAAGGTTTCAATGGCTTTTTCCTCGGTGAAGGAGTGGATGAGGCCTTCTTGCAAATCGACATCCAGAAGTTCAAAGACTTGCAGGGCGCGGGTTTTGGGCAATAAGCGGTAAGCGATGACCAGTTCTTCTGGGTCCATGGATTGAAAAAGTTCAACCAGCTCGTGTCCCTCGATTTGGTCAAGGGCGGTTTTTAAGGATTGGATGTTTCTTTCTTGCAGGTATTTCCAGATGTAAAAGTTTTTAGTGGCTGCCATGGCAAGTTCCTCCTAGAATTGTGTTTTTGTGCAATGAATGTGTTGGGACTATCCTCGTCTATGGCAACCACCTCCTAATTACTCGCATAAAAAAACGGCTCCCGAAAAGAAGCCGTGACGTTATCGCATGACAAAAATGTGCCCATGCCCAAAGTATCCTAACCCCTTGTCCGAGTTTAAGCACTAGAGGACTAGATTGGCGTTCACCAATCAGCTGCGTTAAGCCTACCTTAATCCGATAAAGCCTGTTAACCCATGGGCGTCTCTCGACATTTCTGGGCAGCAGCATGTGTCCCTCTAGGAGCCGCACCTACCAAGTTAATTTTATATTCACATTATAAAGGATGGGGGTGGGAAAGTCAACGGATTTGCAGTGATTGTACAACTTTTCCATAATTAATGCTGAACTTATTCTTTAATTTAAATTTACACGAGAGGTCACTAATTATATCCAAAATAAAACATGATTATACATTTTTTCCATGGATATTATTGTAATTTAGTGCTATAATTCCCTAAATATCTCTAGTCGGTTTAGGTGTCGGCGGTTGAGGTGGACGAAAAGGAGTTGTGAGCGTATGTCGAGAAAAGTATCATACAAAGCATCCCGCAAGCAAGTGGTAGCGCTTTTTTTAGGCGTGTGTTATCATCAGTTTTAGCATTTTCCCTTTTTATGGGACAAATTCCCCTACCCGTTGCTGCAAGGGGAGTCGCCAATCTTGAGGCGCCGCTCATTTCAGATGAGCGATTGGAGGCTTTTCAGGAAATTCGGTTGGAAAGGATTCGCAATCGTGGTTTAGTCGGATTCATTGATGAATATGAATTGAGCAACGACCACAGTCCAGTAAACGTTATCGTTATTTTTGAAACAGAGCCGGTTGCGACCCAATTGTTGGAAGCCGAAATAATGGGCGAGGAGTTGACAGAAGCCGAAGCTTTGGAAATCATCGAGCTGGAGCATCAGGCATTTGAAGAAGAATTAGCCGAATTGTTCTCGGTCAATCCTCGGTCAAGGATGCTTCCATATACCATTAACCATGAATTCCATACGGCTTTAAATGGTGTGGCATTAACATTGCCATCCAATCAAGTAGCGGAATTGGTAGCATTGGAAACTGTGCGGGCAGTTTTTCCAGATGAAACTTTTTCTGTTCCACAAAACCCTGGCATGGAATTCGACCTTCGTGGTCCAATGGGAATGTCTGAAGGGCGTGGGCGCATGGATGCTGACCGTTTACATGACTTGGGCTTTACCGGTGAAGGCGTACTGGTAGCCGTCTTGGACACGGGAATCGACTATCATCATCCGGCTTTTGAAGGGACTTTTCCCACATTGGAAGAAATGCACGCTCGTGGTGCAACTCATCTGACGGAAGATGACCTAATTTTTGTGAATGGTGGCTATTACTTCGTCGGCCGTGATTTTATGACGGGAAGGGAAGCGAATTCCAATCCAGCGAGCCCTATGGAAACATCGCCAATTACTTTCCCTGAGCTGGATATTAATGACTGGATGAGCCATGGAACCCACGTAGCGGGAACAATCGCTGGTCAAAGCGAAAGTATTCTGGGGGTAGCCCCGGATGCGGATATGATTCATTACCGTGTGCTTGGTTGGGGCGGTGGCGGACCGATGGGTGGTATTATTGCCGCTGTTGAGCAAGCCATTTTAGATGGAGCGGACGTTGTCAATATGTCATTAGGGGGTGGCGTGAATCCTGCGGGCCCAATTACCCTTGCAGTTAATAACGCCATTTTGCATTCCGGTGCTGTGTTTGTTTTATCTGCTGGAAATGACGGCTCTGGCTTCATGACGAATACGGAACCTGCTCTTGCAAGCCGTGGGATTACCGTTTCTAATTTAGTGGAAAGCGGACATGAAGGCCTTATTTTCACCAGTGGGGATTTAAGTTTCCAAGCACCATTTTTACTGGCTGGTGTGGAACAGACATGGAGTGCCCTTCCTAATGGGCGCATTGTTTCCTTCAATTCCGGAACCCACCAAGAAGATGGGGTTCATCGAATTTTCCCTATGCCTCTAAGTGAATTTAGTGAAGTGGGGGCACTGGGCTCAAATGCCCATGTTCCATTAGGAGCTGGAACCCCGACAGACTTCGAGTTACTATTTGAAACATATTCAGCTGAAGAATTGGAAGGGGCCTTCATCCTTGTCCGTCGAGGATATTCCTTCTTCCACTTGGTTAATATGGCTAATGAATTGGGGCTTGGCGGTGTAATTACTATCAATACACCTGTTCAGAATATGATTATTGGTTCCGGTTTTCCGGCTAACAATCCATTTTTCCCAATTTTTATGGTTGAATATGTGGATGGGATGGAATTAATTAACCAATTTACCTCGTCGGGTGAAGATGACACTTGGTTACCCCTTACTTTCGAATTTACCGATTTTTACGGGTTCCGGGAATTAGGGCTTAGCGATACTTCCTCCAGGGGTCCTGTTCAGTCCACATTTGAAATTAAACCCGATATTGGAGCTCACGGAACTGGGGTCCACTCCGCTGTTCCTTGGTGGCAAGTTGGCAATGAGGAGGGAGACCATTCTGAAGCTTACCTTCCGATGAGTGGGACTTCTATGTCTGCGCCACACGTTGCCGGGGCCGTCGCCTTAATGCTTCAATTTAGCGAGATAATCCACGGAGAGCGTTGGGATTATGATGAAATTAAAACCCGAATGATGAATACTGCCATTCAGTTTGAAGAGGGCCATTCTTATGGGATTTTTGACATGGGGGCCGGGCAGCTGGATGTTTACGCGGCGGTACATGCTGAAAACATTGTCTTCGTTGATTACGATCGTGCATTCCATAACGCAGATGTATTTGCTACATGGGAAGATCCCGAACTACACACGACACGCACAGGCTCTTTCAGCTTTGGTGGTTTAAGCATTATTGAAGGTTCAGGAATTTCGTACCGAGAACTGTTAGCCACTATTGAAAATAGGGGAGCAGAGGAAGTACGCTACGTCATCGATTACCGCTTTTTAGACTCGGGGCGTCAATCCCAAAATCCACATGGACAAGCCGAACTTACTTTAAGTCATCAAGAGTTGGTGATACCGGCCGGGGAATCTGCTACTTTCACTGCCACGTTGGAAATATTCGCTGATTCGTCCCTTGGCCATTATGAAGGGCATATCGTAGTGACGGCTTTTGATGAGGATTCCGCTACGGAAATTTTGCTTCCCTTTGCAGGGGTAGCCACCCACGATTTAAGGTCACTGGAAAATGTGATTGCCTATCGTCCCGTTGTGTCGTTGGCGGAAGATGCCCTAAATCCAGCGGCTTCATTATTGGGAATTTATTTCGATCAAAACACACCCTTCATGTCAGATGTATTTTTAAGTAGCATCAATGAAGATGGCAGCCGTGAATTTTTGGGAATGATCAGCTTCTTTGACTTGTTGGATGAGCCGGCCATATTCAGGCAACGCAGCCATGGGATTGTCGTTGATTTCTCAACTTTTGGGCAACCACTTCCAGAAGGGGATTATTTAGTAGAAATTGTTGGATTTGACCCGACGGTTACGGATTGGTCAAATTGGCGTGGCTTAGATGTTTTTGAAATCCCGGTAAGGATTGACAATACGCCGCCAGTATTAAATGCCACTGTTATAGAACCAGATGCGGCTGCCTTTGCAGCAGGACACCGTGACGTAACAGTCCAAGGCCAAGTGTCTGATGCTTGGTTGGATGAGGCTATCGCACAAGGCGTAACTTTTGATATTTGGTCAGAAATCAATCCTGAAGGGAGCGCTTTGGCGAGCCATGACTTCCTAGGGGTTTGGCTATATGAGACAAATTCTGGCATTCAACGCATTCCCCTAGATGAGAATGGATACTTTGAAGTTACCTTAGAAAACGCCTTTGGCGAAGTAGGGGAAATCATTGTGTGGGCTCAGGATAACTACTCCCTGATTCCACAACATGATAACTTAAATACTTTTGAAGTAGAAGGAGAAGGGATTTCGTGGGAAGCTTCATACGAATTTAGCCCAGAAGGATTTTTAGCAGATGCAGAATTCCCAGGATTTGTTTGGGCAGGTTTGAATGGAACTGAATTCCGTCATAGCATTGGAACTGCTGAAGTTGCTTTCCAACTTGGGGATGCAACGGAGCCTGTTTCCTTGGAAGCACTCCAATTGGCCCCAGGGGCATTCTTGTTGGAAGCATTGTCAGAGCAGCTTGGGTTGCCCCAGAGTTTAACTCGTGAAGGTTATGCATTTGCTGGTTGGTATTTTGATGCTGATTTTACCCAGAGGATTAATGCTAATACCCGCATGCCCGCTGCGAATGTGACCCTTCATGCACGTTGGACAACACCCTCCATCTTACGTATCAATACAGGTTCTACCGCAACACGCCCAACGACTCCTGAAATGTTAGCTTCTTTTGAATTAGCGCCTGAAGGAGTCCCAATCCTTACCATTTTATCGGAATTTAGTTTATTACAAGGCTTATCCCGCGAAGGATTTACGTTTGCAGGTTGGTACCTTGATGCAGAATTTAGCGAAAGGATAAGTTGGCAGCATTTAATGCCATCCAATGAAGTGACCATCTATGCGAATTGGGCGGAAAATATTGAACCAACTTTGCATGATATTCCAGAAGGAGGGTTTGTATTAAATCCAATTCATTTACCAGTTGAAATTGCGGTTGGCCTTGATTTCGGCCAAGCGGCGTATCAGGCGACGAACGTAACGAATGTCTTGGTTAATGGTCGTGAACTTGCGCGTCATGTCGAATGGTTTGTAGATGCTTGGCATCCAGATGGGTTGCCTGCAACCCTTATTCTCTCTCCAGCCTCCTTAATTCAAGATTTGAACCTGGGAGACACAGCAACAGTGACAGTAATTTTCAATAATACGTTGCAAACGGTCCTTGCTTTTGATATCTCCATCACAGAAGCCTTAGATCCAAATGGAGTGACGATTATTACAGAATATATCCCGGTTGGCTTCGTCGGCGAGCCATTCCATTTCCAATTGGAAAGCTATGGTCTTTCACCAGTAGAATGGTGGTGGGCCAGTTTCACAACACCATTGCCAGCTGGTTTGGATATTGATACTGAAACGGGAATCATCAGCGGTATTCCAACTGAGCCAGGTACATTTGCAGTTACCGTCATGGCTTGGTATGTAGACGATTGGGCAATCGGTCATGATCGGACTTTCAATATGACAATCCATGGGGAAGCCCTCCCAACAGAACCAGAACCGCCAGTTATTCTTACAACCGAGCTTCCGAATGCTTCGCGAGGGCAATTCTACTTTGGTTTCTTGGAAGCACTAGGCTCTTGGCCAATGGAATGGAGTTTATATTCGGGAACATTGCCATCAGGACTTGAAGTTGCTGAATGGGGTGGAATTAATGGTGTTCCTGAAGAAGAAGGGAACTTTACCTTCAAAGTTGCCGCCACCAATGAGTTTGGCCAAGATAACCGCGAGCTTAGCTTAACGGTTGGACCTCCACCGGCCTTGGAGATTTTAACAACGGAGTTGCCACCAGCTACTTTAGGATTTACTTATGACGCTATGTTATTTGCAAGCGGTCCTTGGCCACGAGAGTGGAAAGTTGAAGGATTGCCAGCTGGGTTGGAATTTGTTCCATGGGAAACGATGATTATTGGAACCCCAGAAGAATATGGGACATTCCAAGTTCAAATCACCCTTACTAGTGGGGAACAGTCTACATCCATTACTTTAGAGCTGATTGTTCGTTCAGGAGAAATCTGGGTAGAGCCAGGCAATGGATTGAATGACGTTGAGCAAGAAGCATTGGATCGTTTGATTGAACTTGTTGCTTATAAATCAACACTGGATTCTGAAAACTACACGCTTGAAAGCTGGGCAATTTTTGAATCGGCCTTGTCATTTGCTCAAGGGGTAATCTATCGCTTTAGCCAGTCGACGAACACCCATAGTCGTCATTCACATCGAAGGTTGTTGCTATCCAGCGATAACTTAGATATGATTTTGTATGCGACATCGCAATTAGTCGATGCCCATAGCGCACTTATTCCATTGACGGCAGTGACCCCACCGGCCCCGCCAGTTCAACCGGCCCCACCAGTTCAACCAGCCCCACCAGTTCAACCAGCCCCGCCAGTTCAACCGGCCCCGCCAGTTCAACCGGCCCCACCGGTGCCACCGGGACCACCGACACTGGTCTCATCGCCAGAAAGTGAAGAAGTGCAAGTTGTTAATGCACCTCAAACACTAGAGAGGGAAGGTATTGAAACCCCTCCAGATTCAACTGCTACACCGTTACCAGCAACCGGTCAGCGTTCATTGAGGATATTTGTATTCTTAGGAACTGGCTTAGTGGCGACTACCGTCGCACTCAATATTAAAAAACGTAAAATTTAGATTCCTTATCTGTCCCCTTGTGTAAAATGCGCAAAGGGACAGATTTTTTTGCTTAAAAAAGAGAATTGGTTACAAAGAGATCGTGAATAATGTTGTTTCAGGAAAATAGGCATCCGTTATCAAGTTTGAAAACCTTGTGTGGTGAGGCGCTTTCCCTATTCAAACTTTTTAATGGACTATCCTTCGTCTAATTATGATATTTTTTGTCGAACAACATAAAAGATTCGGATTGTTTGATAGAATGTAGGTATCAGTTATAAAGAAATCTAAATCATGTGATAAAAGGAG
Source organism: Turicibacter sp. (assembly GCA_009787345.1). Taxonomy (GTDB): domain Bacteria; phylum Bacillota_I; class Bacilli_A; order MOL361; family Turicibacteraceae; genus WRGF01. Next base: position 21,229 of record WRGF01000204.1, on the reverse strand, counting down.
ATTTACGATGAAAAAAACGTTGCTTTTGTTGATGTTTTCCACGGTGCTTAGTGCTTGTGGGGCCAGTGAATATATCGAACCATCTGAAGACGAAGTGAAGGACAGTGCCGCATATGTTGCTGTCCCATCTGATGATGAGGCCGAAGGCGGGAATGAGAGTCTAAGCCTAGCCACTTCCTATGAGGATAATATAAGCATTGATTTCCCCCCATTTGCAGTAGGATTTCAAGCTGAAGTTGACTTTTTAGACGGGCAGATTGTCGTGAGCTCCCCGGAAGTCGGGTTTGAAATGGAGAATTGGGATGAAGTGGTCATCTCCCTCGTTCAAGAGTTGGACCGCTTCAACGAAACCCAGCAGTTACCTTACAGTTTAAGGCTTGAGGATAGCGACGGGATGATTTTCCTTATCCTTGAAGCCGATGGGCGGATTTACGATTTTACCAGCACGTTTACAGAGGCGCGGGTCGTGGAGGTCCTTCGGAGTTGGCTTGAGGGGGATTGGGATTTTTCGGTGGATATTTTAGGACGGGCCGTTAGGATTTACCACGACCAAAGCCAGCCGTTGCCAGGCGATGCGGGGCCTATGATTGGCGAGCTGCTAAGTGCGGTCAACGACTTGGAAACCACTTTCGGGTATGCAATTTTGCTGGAATGGTACGACCAGGATGAGCTATTGCTTAGGATTGAACACAATGAAGTAACGTATAGCGCGCTTTCGGGACAGCAAGAAATCGCTGGTTCGGAAGGGTAGGTAAATTGGGGTGGGAAATATGAAATTAACGAAATTAGGGATTTTTATTTGGATTTTAATGCTACCAACTCTATTTGTCGAAGCGCAAAATTTAAGTCAGACGGTCATCGTGATTGACCCGGGTCACGGGGGGATGGATCCCGGGGCAGTTTGGCCATTTAACGGGCAGCCATTGCACGAATCAGGGTTGGTTTTAGATATTTCACTTCGTATCGAGAACCTCCTTGCCCAACATGGGATTCAGGTGCATTTAACCAGAAGGACAGACGTTTATGTGACCCTGAATAATCGGGCGCACTTCGCTAATAATTTAAATGCCAATCTATTTGTCAGTGTCCATGCCAATGCGTTTGCCAATACACAGTCTAATGGGATTGAAACTTTCTTTTTTAATTCTGGCAACCAGCGTGCTACACAGAGCCAAAGCTTGGCCCAAAGTATCCAGGCCCAAAAAGTCCAGACATTGGGGCTTCGCAACCGTGGCGTATTTTCCATGCCATTCCGTGTCCTGACCCAAGCCCAGATGCCAGCCGTCCTTTCAGAAATCGGCTTTATGTCCAACCCGGCGGATATGGCACGCATTGCCAGTGAAGCGGGTCGGGCGGATTCTGCGCAGGCTATTTATGCCGGCATCATGAACTTTTTAGGGGCAAATGCTTCCACGAATGTCTCCAATGTTGTCAACACACCCGTTGCCACTACACCACCGGCAGTTGATAATAACGGGACAGTCACAGCATTCAATTTGAATGTCCGTACAGGTCCGTCAACCAACCACCAAATTATTGGTGGGTTGCCACGCAATGCCTCCGTGTCTATCCTAGAAACCCGTGATGATTGGCACCGTGTCCAATCCGGGAATATTACCGGTTGGGTCAGCGGGGATTTTGTTAGCCTAGCAACACTGGCTCCAGTTGTCGTTGTCCCAGCAACGCCTGCCCAAGAAGCAACGGGGCAAAGCGGGATAGTCATTGCCAGTGTCCTGAATGTTCGTTCTGGACCGTCCACTAATTATGGGGTATTATCCACCTTAAGAAGTGGGGCCGTGGTCAACATTTTGGAAACCCGTAATAGTTGGCACCGTATCCCAACAGGCTGGGTATCTGGCGATTTCATCAACCAAAACGGGGCAGCACCCCAGTTGCCGATTGTAGCGACACCTGTGGTTACCCCCCCGCCAGCCGCACCGGCTTCACAGACAGGTACGGTAACCGCCAATGTCTTGAATGTCCGCTCGGGTTCATCCACAGCCCATGGTGTCGTATCCACCCTTAACCGTGGGGCGGTCATCAACATTTTAGAAACCCGTGATGGTTGGCACCGTATGGCTTCCGGATGGGTATCTGGCGACTTTGTTTCACTGGAAGGGAATGCTCCCGCACCAATTCCGGCCCCAGCTCCAAGCAATCAGCAAGGGACGGTAACAGCCAACTTCCTTAACATCCGAGCAGGGGCATCCACAGGCCACAACATCATTGGAACCCTGAGAAGCGGTGAACGGATTTCCATTTTAGAAACCCGCAATGGCTGGCACCAAATCCAAACCGCATCGGGAACGGGCTGGGTGTCTGGCGATTTCATCAATATTTAATAACAGGCGAAGCCATGGGGAATCCATGGCTTCGCTTTTCTAAAAGCTGGAATACTAAAAAGGCCCTCGACAAGTCGATAGGTTCATTTTTGTATTCCAGGTTTTTTTTTGCACGTTCCCAGCGGTAATGCTCAATCATTTCCAATGCTGATTGCTTGAAGGAAGCGGTGTGCTGCAATTTCCTCCCGGCGTCCATGAACACTAACTAGCAAGAATCTTGGCCCACGCAAATGCCTTTGTTGACCAGGGCTTGGTGGATTTGATCACCACGGCTGAAGTGGCCTTCCCCTTCTGCCAACAATCGTGTGGCTTGGTCAAAGTCCTTTCCCTATGCGGCGTTGATGGCCTGGACGAAAGAGCCCTTCACCAAGGCTGTGAGGAATTGAACGTAGATTTTTCCAATTCTTGATTGCGGGTGCTGCCGATGTCTGGTATAATGGGGGAGTCAACTAACTTTTAGGAGGAACTTCATTTATGACAGCATCTATGCGCTTGCGATAAATTGGGATTTGTAAGGATATCTTTTGAAAATTCGGAATTCCCGAATCTTTTTAAGCATACCCAATTACAAATCCCCGACAAATAATAGACCGCCCCTATTCGGTGTCTTTTTGTCGTGCGAGCCCATAGTTGAATCGGATTCTCCGCTTTTTTTATGGTGCCATCATTTGCAGACTTAGACCCATGGGCGAGTCTGTTTTTTTTATGTATGTGAAAGGAGGGCTGTCAGATGAACCATCATTACTATTTCGTTTAAAATCCTGTCGTCGCAGGGATTTCCCTGCCAACTTACGCAAAAAACCCGCGAATTGACAGGAGGACATACACATGGAATTATTGAAAATCAAGAAGATAGAATTGGAATTTGGCATTAGGGAATTGTTGAACATCGAGGAACTAAGCCTTTATGAATACGACCGCATTGGTTTAGTCGGGGCTAATGGTGCCGGAAAAAGCACATTGCTAAGAATCTTATCAGGTGAAATCAAGTTGCCAGGCTGCAATCGGCAAGCGTATGGGGAGTTTGCATATCTTCCCCAACTTCACAGTACCACCGATGAGGTGCTGGACTTTTCCCTAGCCGGGAAATTAGGGGTCCATCAGTTATCCACAACATACATGAGTGGCGGCGAGGAAACCCGTATGAAAATTGCAGCCGCTTTTTCTAAGCAAGCCCATGGGATTTTTGCCGATGAGCCGACTAGCCATTTGGACAGCGAAGGGATTGCTTTTTTAGTGAACCAGTTTAAAAGTTTTTCAGGTGCCGTGCTGGTCATTAGCCACGACCGTTCCTTCCTCGACCAGGTTGTGGATAAAATTTGGGAGCTGGAAAATGGGAAAATCACGGAATACTGGGGCAATTTTTCCGAGTACCAAAGGCAAAAAGAAGCTGAAAAGAGAGCCTTGGAAGCCAAATTTGAGCAAGTTCAGGCACAAAAGCAGAAGCTCCAGAGTGCAGTAGAAGAAAAATTGAAGCAAGCCCAGAAAATGGAGAAAAAAGAGAAGTCCAAAAAGCGCCAAACAGAGTCGGGTGGCAGGCTGGGCCATCAAAAGTCGACGGGCAGCAAGCAAAAGAAACTTCATCAGGCGGCCAAATCCATGGGCAAGAAATTGGAATCCATGGAGGAGATAACGGTTCCCAAAACCCAGCGCCCTATCCGTTTTAAGCTTAGCGAAGCGCTGGGACTCCACAACCCCTATCCGATTATGGGTTCAGGCTTGACACTCTCAGCCGGTGGAAAAATGCTGCTGGACAACGTTGATTTTAACGTCCCATTAGGAGCCAAAATTGCCATCACGGGAGCCAATGGCACGGGCAAGACCAGCTTTTTGAAAATGCTCCTTGAAGGGCATCCTAATTTGGAGATTTCCCCAAAAGTAAAAATGGGCTATTTTGCACAGGATAGCTTCAAATTCGGGAACGATCAAGTATTGATGGACTTTATGGAGCAAGACAGCGACTACTCGATACCGGAAATTCGGCAGATACTTGCTGGAATGGGATTCAAAAATCAGGACGTGAAAAAGCACTTATCCCAACTGAGCGGCGGGGAAATCATTAAATTGCATTTGGCAAAGCTGTTGGCGGGCAAGTATAACGTCCTCTTAATGGACGAGCCCAGTAATTTTTTGGACTTGCCAAGCCTTGAAGCGTTGGAAACCCTGTTGAAAAACTACCCCGGCACTCTTTTGTTCGTGAGCCACGATTCTTATTTTCGGGAGAGGTTGGCGGATGTGGTGTATGAAATCCGGGATAAACAGTTGGTTCGGATCATTTAATAAAAAGAGGAGTGTTCGCTTTTTGAACACTCCTCTTCCCATCTTATTTCATAGCAGTCGCTTCGATTTCGATCAGCACATCCCGGGGCAGCCTTGCCACTTCCACACAGGCGCGGGCAGGTTTATGCTGGGAAAAATACTCCCCATAAACTTCGTTGATTTTAGCGAAATCGTTCATATCCTTAATGAAAATCCCACATTTGACGACGTTTTCCAACGTATAGCCAGCTTCCGCTAGGATTCCTTGGATGTTTTTCAGGCACTGATGGGTTTGCTCGGAAACATCATCAGAAACACATGCCATCGTCTTTGGGTCAAAAGGGATTTGCCCAGAAATGTAAAGGACACCGTTAGCTTCGATAGCCTGTGAATAAGGCCCGATAGCAGCGGGTGCATTAGGGGTAGAAATAACTTTCATAATAAAACCTCCCAAATAAAAAGTGTAAGGCACTCGTTTACGGAAGGGCGAAAATTGTGCCTGTAGGAGCATCGAAGCTAGGCGGGTTGCCTACAAGCGATGATCCGTAAGGTCAGTTTTCAGCCCGAAGTAGTGCCTGAAACTAGATTCCATTCGATTACTTCCCTCAATTATATCACGCTTTCAACCAATCTGACAAATAGTGAGTGTGATTTGAGGTACAATAAAGGGGACAGCGTTAGGAGGGAATTTATGGACAAACCAACTTTTGATATGATTTTCAAGGCGAAGAACAATTTGCGGGGCGTGATTAAACAGACCGATTTGGTATATGCTGAAGCTTTAAGCGTTGAAACGGGGGCTGAAGTGTTCCTTAAACTCGAGAATTTGCAAAAGTCAGGCTCCTTTAAAATTCGGGGAGCGTACAATAAAATGCTGAACTTATCACAAAGCGAACGTGACAGCGGGGTCGTTTGTTCCAGTGCGGGGAACCATGCCCAAGGAGTCGCCATCAGTGCTTCCCTGCTAGGGATAAAGTCCACCATCGTCATGCCTAAAAGTGCACCTTTTGCGAAAATTTCAGCGACGAAAAACTATGGCGGCAACGTGGTTTTGGAAGGCAACATTTATGATGATGCCTATGCCAAGGCGCTAGAAATCCAGGATTTGGAGGGTGCGACTTTTGTGCACCCCTTCAATGACCCTTACATCATTGCTGGGCAAGGAACCATCGGGCTAGAAATGATGCAGCAGCAGCCGGATTTGGATGCTATCATTGTCCCGATTGGAGGCGGGGGGATAGCCGCTGGGATTGCCTTAGCGGTGAAAACCATGAATCCCCACGTTCAGGTCATCGGCGTCCAGTCGGAAAATGCCCCCTCCATGTACGAGGCAGTGAAAGCCAACACCATTGGAACCGTTCCAGTTTCCCGGACCGTTGCAGACGGCATTGCAGTTGCCCGCCCGGGCGATTTGACCTTCCCCCTGATTCAAGAATATGTGGATGAAGTGGTCGTCGTATCGGAGAGCGACCTTGCTAAGGCATTCCTCTTTTTACTGGAAACCTGCAATTTAATCGTGGAAGGGGCGGGTGCCATTTCCGTTGCGGCACTAAGGAACCTATCCGTCCGTTTCAAAGGAAAGAAAGTGGGAGCAGTCCTTACCGGGGGAAATATCGACATCAATTTGGTGGAATCCATTATCAATCACGCCCTCGTTGCCAGCGGGCGCCGGATTCAGATTAAAACCACCGTCAACCACCAGCCCGGCGAGCTGAAACGCTTCCTCGACATCATCGCCAACGAAGGCGGCAACGTGCTGACCGTCCATCAAAACCGGTTTCGGGAAGGGCTTTCCATGTATCAGATGGGCATAACCCTGGTCATGGAAACCATCGACGGCGACCACCAAAAGCGGGTGCTGGATAAGTTGCGGGAGAGCGGGTATGAGTTGAGGTATATACAGAAATAGTGAAAGACCTGCCAGGATGAAGGCAGGTCTTGTTTTTTTACCAAAGGGTATTGCCTAAAAGCAGACTGACAATAAGTCCCATGAAAAAAGCGATGATTTCCACGTGGTTACCTCCCGAGGAATGAGTTGATAATCAGGCCGATGAGCGTACCAATGGCACCCAATACCGCCGAATTTATCATTTTGTTCAGATTAAGCTTGTTGCTGTTATTATTGACAATTTCGACATAAATAATTTCTTTTTCCTGCATATTGTGCCTCCTTTTAACTGGTGGTGAAAGTAAGTACAACTATAACATACGCCATTTAGGCTTATATTCCTGCTTGAAACAGGATATTTTTTCAAAAATCTAGTTATTTATGGCAGTAGACCGTCATCGGAACCCTCCGACCACGCACGTTTACCGCCTTGTATCATTTATTATTCAAAAGGTGAATCACCTTGGCCCCAAGTCATTCGGCTCACCCTCGTGTCAAAAGTTCCATGCCCTAAGTTCCACCAATCAAGCCTGTCGGGAAAGGGAGAACCCACATTAGGGTTTCGATACGAAATGTTCTTAATCACAACATCGGCAGAAGTTATGGCGATTTCATTTCCTTCTCCGAGAAGCAACACGAGCACGCCAGTGTCAGGCAAAGAGATATTTCTAATAATTGATGTAAGCAGCTCCTTCGTCAGAAGTGTATTTTCTAAGTCAATCGTCTGATAAGTCACAAAAGAAGATTGTTCCCCACCCTCCATCTCGACTATTTCTTCATAGATGGGAAGGCTCCTGACAAATTCCCGATAAGGGTCTTGGGGAATAGCAGGAGCGGGGAGTGGATTTGCCACCTCTGCATCTTCAACTTGTGGCTGTGGAGTATCTTCCTCGTTAATAGCACAACCCCATAAACTGATGAGGGATAAAGCTATAAATATTTTTCGTTTCATTTAGGTACGCTCCTTTTACCGGGTTTGATTGCAAGGCTATTTTATCACATCGTAGTGAATATCGGGATATTTTTACTGTAATTTTTGCACTGCTCGCAAAATTCCCGTTTTAAGTTACCGAAGCCAATTTTAGCATATATACACCAAATTTTATTGTCAATAGCAAAAGGCCTGTCAAAAAACGCACAGGCCTATTTTATTACAAAATGGTATCCGGCAACCGCTTTAACAGTCCCTCCAACTCGCGGGGCAAACCATAGTAGTTCAATATCTTCTCCATTGTGTCGAGGTATTCCTCTTTGTGACTGCCGTCTATAAGGAGTTTCAGCATGAAATAATTGGCTTCGGCTTCAACCATCAACTCTAAGTTTTGGGAAATCCCAAATAGCTTTGGCGTATTTTCATCGGGATGAAGGACGGCATGTCCCAATTCGTGGGCACAAGTGTAACGCAGCTTCGACTCGGTGAGGTTTTTATTGAGGAAGATGAGTTTAATCCGATATTCCTGTAGGTAAAATCCATAAATTTCTCCCAGTTCATGTTCTATGAGCCTAATGCCCATTGCTTCGGCAAGCTGGAAAGGGTCGCGGGTTCCATGCTTCTTGACCAATGCGTCCACTTTTTTGTCGATTGCTTCAAATCTTCCCGCCATTTATGATGCCCCCATCAACATTATTTTCGATTCTTCTTCGGTGTAAACTTCTCTTTGGCTGCTTGTTTCGCAATTCGCAACGCAGTTTCCATGGATAACAGCAAGAGTTCCCGGGTATCTTCTGAAAGTGCACCCGATTCTTTTGAAAATGCCAGGCCATCGGCAGTGGAAATATCTGACATCAATTCCTCAAGCCTTTTTTGAATGCTCTTCTCATCCTTCGCTGTCAATTCCCAATATTTTTGATTGGACCTGTCCAAAAGGTAGTCGGTGGTCACCTGAAAGTAATCCGCTACTTTTTGAAGGTTTTCCGCCTTCGGAGAAACGCTTCCCCAACGCCGAATTTGCCCATTAGATAGCCCAATTTCCCGCTCTAGTTCTGCAATCGTGATGTTCTTCTCTGTACATAGCCCCCTGATTTTTCTCGTCAATGACATAAGCCACTCAACCTCCAAATTAGTTTTCTTGCTAAAATTTGTTGACAATTAGCTTTTAAGCTGATATGATGGAGTTGTTCCAGGGTGTGATTAGCTTTTATGCTCGCCTTGTCATATCCTAATAATAGCATAAAAATTATTCTCGGTCAAGTTTTTTGGATAAATGCTATTGGGGATTAAAAACCGAAAAGGGGGAGTTGCCGGCGGGGCTGGCAACGAATCAACGATGTCGATTAAACATGAAGATTTGCAAAACATCTGGGTGGAAAAGAATTTACTCGACCAAAAACCAAATGGGGCAGTAGAATTTCAGGGGCCACCCAAAATTTCGTAAATAAAGCCTATGAGCGAAACCGGAATAATGGGTTAACCTATTCCGATGTCATGGGAATTGCCACGGAACTTGCTCTTAAAGCCGTCCGGGATTTCAAAATCCAAGATTCCTTGATTGGGTGGGGAGAGGTCATCAAAGGGGATTCTGACCAAAACAACAAGCTATGGAAATCTATCAACCTGCGGGTTCAGCACGGCTTAAAGAACATTGACCCGAATGCTTTTCGGACTTCGGACAACGCAACCAAGACCACCGTTATCATCAAGCCTAACGTGACTAGCCTTGACCAAGTGCTTTCTGGCGAAGAAGGAAATTCTAGCACCATTGCCGATACGATTAGCGAAGGAAACCGTCTGATTTCTCCCACTTCAATTACGGAGGATTCGCCCCTCATGGCATGGTTGGAAGCAATGGGTAGCCAAGTATTTACTCAAAAACAGCTGGCTCATTTGGAAAAATGCAAAGGTGGAGATTTCTCCGATAGGAACGGTTATATGAAGCGGATTCGGGAGAAAGCCCAAAATTTCCAGCTTCCTTCCAAGCACACTACATATGAGGAAAAACTGCTAGAAAAATCTCATTTTTTTGAAACGTTCTTGCAGGTTTTGGACACTGAGCATGAGGGAGACCTACTACAATGGTTCAAGGATAACTTGCAAATTGAGTGGTTCGATGACTTCCTCATGGAGAAAATCGGAGCTAAGGATTATCGTAAGTTCAGGAAGCATATGTCTAAGGAAATCTTGTTGCCGTCCCTAGTCAACCTTATTGCGAAGCAAATTAAAGTCGAGCAAAAGTATATTATCCACCGTTTAGAAGATGAAAAAAAGATTTCCCCTAAAGTTGACAGCGGGAATCCAAAGTCATCCGTAACTACCCAAAAAGCCAAAATTTCTCCCAAAACGGTACGAAGAAGGCTCATGCCAAACGGCATGGAAATCGACGAGGAAGAATTTTTGTAGCTAACTGAATATAAAAACAACTCCACAGGGTCAGCCTTGCGGAGTTCTTTTTATCGAGGGGGAAAACCGTCATCAATGCATTGTAGTATCTGAAGTTAATATCGCCAAAACAACCCCCGCAGGCAATGCGTTGTAAGTAGTGAAGCTAGCTTCGCCAAACCAAAGCCAAACCCGTCATCAATGCGTTGTAAGCAGGGAAGCCAGCTTCTTGGAAGTAGACCCTAACTTCAATACATTGTAGGTAGGACAGATAATAATTATTCAACAAAGGTAGGGTGGGTGGGTTGAATAAAATATAAAGCACCAATGGGTGCAAAAGGAGAAATATTTATGGCAAATAGAGTTTTAGCACCAACTAATCTTCGGAACATTCGAGCTTCAGCATCAGGGAGTGCACGGATTGTGGGAAGTTTAAATGCTGGTCAGCGTGCAGTTTCACTGCAAGTATCCACAGTTACAGTAAATAACGCGACGACAACGGCAGGAAATTTAGGACATCGCCGAACGGTTGAAGGATGGCACCGAATCGGTTCCCCTCATGTCGCTGGTTGGGTTCTTGTCGGATTAACAACCCAAGAATTACGCCAATTTCATAATCCTGTTCAGGGAGCTTGGTTGGAATGGGTTTCAATAGAGGGAACTAACTTAGTTCCAGTGACTACGGTACAAGGTGGAGGAATGTAATTCTGCTAGCTAGTCAAAAGGCGGGCATACCAATTCGGGATTGAGTTGGTCAATTAATAGCCAACTCAATCTAAAAAAATCATCTCTACTTAAATTTCCAACTAGAAAATTTGTATAAAAATCGTCAATTATTAATAGATTTTCGATAAAAATTTCTCTAGTAGTTTCAGAACGTATGTGGTGTTCACTAAGGGCATTGATTATATTGGCATTGACTCTACCACAACCGTCTGAAAAGTCTGCATAAATCCAAAATTCTGGGTTTGTAATGGATTTGAAAGTATCTTGATGCCCCTCGAACATAATTAGGTTATAAAACTCCCTTTCCACGCAACCTAAAGTATCATCGAGACCACATGAGTGGATAATCGCAGGTGCGTTTTTTGGGAAGGAAACTTGTTCCGTTTGCCCGTCACAGGCGAACAACATCAACAAAATTAAGATAAGTAATGTTTTAATATTAATCCCTCCACACTCAGTTTGAATTCATTATATCATTTATCGAGACGGAATGTAACAAAACTTTGGTGAAAGTTTAAAATCACAGGGTGGGTGGAATTTGGGACAATTCTATGAAAAGATTGGAGAGATATTTATGAAAAAGCAAGTACTAGAATTCTTGGAAAAATTTGAATTTCCATTAGAAGGTGAGGAGTTGCCTACACTGTACCTTGGACTAGATGAGGGTGTGGGACTTTCTAAAGTAGAAATTAAGGTAATCAATGCTTTGGGTTACGATTTATATGACGAAGATGTAGAATATGTAACAGCAGAACCGTTAAGTGATGATGAAATTAAAGAGGAGGAACTATAATATGTCAACTACAGCATCTACACAACAATTAGTATTAGGCGGTGTTCATAATCCAGCCCGTATTCGCCAATCAGCGTCCAGCTCTTCTGCTGTGGTTGCCAATATCAATGTGGGCAATCGTTTCACAGCTAACCAACGGACTGTTTTTAATGAGTATTCTGGATTCGGTACGGCAACTTTCTTTCGTGTTCCAGTTGCAGGAACCAATGGATGGGTAGCAACTAATGGGAGGGCAATAGCCCAAGTTATTCAAGGTGGGATTGCTGTTGGTGAAATAGCAAATGCTATGCCTATCGCTCAACTATCTCCAACATTGCGTATGATTAATCGTACTGGCGGTGGGATAACCGTAAGGCAAGCACCAGGAACTATTTCACCTGTCGTCACAATTTGGGGGAATGGACAAATCGGTTTTGCAACACATCAGGGCACACCACCAGCCTTCTGGACAAATACAACAGGACTTTGGGCGCGTGTTGAAATTAATGGCAATATAGGTTGGGTATTACGGTCCTTGCTAACCCTAACATAAATTCGATAAATAAAAAGTTGTTGCCACAAGATTAGTGTCAACAACTTTTTAAACTAAGTTACAATTCACCACCACTGCTATTATTTTGTCCCCAAAATGGGTTAATAGCTTTGATATATTCACTGCTTTGCTCAATAAATTCATTTTCAGAAATTTCATTCGATATAAGTTGAGCATACAAGCTATCTATTGCCAAGAGAGTTGCAATACGTTCATCATGAGGAAGCTCTGTTAGCATTATGGCATAGATTAAGTTGATATAATTACTCATCCAGAATTCAGGTAAAGTAATTCCTTGAAACAAATCGTAGTAGCCCATTTTATGAATCATTTGATAGAAGGAATTATTAACGCAACCAGCTATATCCATATTATTATAACCGCATGGAGTGACACCTGGAATAAAGTCGAATACTTCATCTTGAATAGTGATAGGTATAGCATAGGGTTGACTTTTAGGCTCATTATCAAAGGGTTCACCATAATCGTTGAGATAAGAAACTTCACCTCCACCTATGCCACAGGCGGCTAAAACTAGCACACTAATTAAATTTAGATATTTCATATGAATCCCCCCCCGAAAGGATATTAATCAATTAATTATATCGCTTATTGAAAGGCATCTCCAGTGTTTTATTCCGACAAAATCCGACAATTCAATTAAAGTAGTGCGGCGTTATCAATAACCAACAGAGGGTATAAATTTTATTTCATTACACGCAAGCAATGCATTGTAATAAGTGAAGCACCGACCAAAGTGTGCTTCAAGAAAAGGAGGGAAAATCATGGAGGGTATGATTCAAGAAACAATCCTCGTTCACGGACCAATGGCGGCAGCATTTTTCTGGTTGCTGTATCATACGAACAAACGAAACGAGAGCCGTGAGCGGGAACTGCAACTGGTGATTGAACGGAATCAGGAAATCATCAAGAAACAGGCATTGGCATTTCAAAGCCTGTCCGACCAACTGAGCAAAAATTCGGAAGGGAGGCGGTAGCATGTGGGAAATTATAATCATTTTAGCCGTCGGAAAAGTGGAATCCCAAACGAAGTACGATTACCAAAAGTTTCAGCTTCTAAATATATTACTGGGGGTTTTGTTAAGCATTCTTCGCAACGGATTTTACGAGGTTTACCTATTCAAAGGCTTGGCTTACGGGCTAGCTCTAAACGGAGTCACCTGCTACTACCAGTTGAAGGGAGAATCCGGCAATGAAAATCCCTCACATCATTGACCGAACACGCCTAGCAATGGGCTGGCAGAATCCGTGGCAAACCCGCTCGCTTCGTTCCATTTCCCACATTGCCCGCCACCATTCGGCGACTGCGACGGGAACGACCGCCATTTTTGAGAACCATTGGCGGGTGATGGGGTGGCGAAACGGGGGCTACCATTACACGATACTTCGCAACGGCGATATCGAACGCAACTATCCTGAAACCGTTGTTACTAATGGTGTGGCAGGGCATAATTACCGAATCATCAACATTTGCTTGGTGGGCAACAGCTCGTTTACCGATGAACAAGAACAGGCTTGGGAGTGGTTGGTCAACGATTTGCTTCACCGGCTTCCTAACGTGACAGGCATTGGACGAGTTCTCGGACATAACGAATTTTCCAACCAAGCCACACTTTGCCCTGGAACTGACATGAATTTAGTGCGGGAAAAACTGCTAAAAACTCCCCCGTATTTGAAATATACCGTGGAAGCAGGCGACACATTATGGCAACTTTCAATGCGGTTTGGCATCGAGGTGGCTGACCTTCAGGAAGTCAATAACTTGGGAGCTTCCGATTTAATTAGGGTGGGACAGCAGCTAATCATTCCAAAGTTTTAAAGGCAGTCAGCCAAAACCCGCAAGCAATGCGTTGTAATAAGTAAGCAGTAAATATTCAACAAAGGTAGGGTGGGTGGGTTGTAAAAAAAATTACTAGGAGATGATTTATTATGCGACAAGAAGTTATTGATTTAGTCAAGATTATCGAAAACAAGGAGGTTAACGAATTACCTCAGCTTACCTTGAAAGATGATATTGAGTTAACGGAGGAAGAAATTCTCGCTTTAATTGAAGTCGGTTACGATTTGTGTCCCCCTGATGCGATTGATGAACTTCCAGAATTGAGCCCTGATGACCCCGATTTAGAACTTGAGGAAATTCACCGAAGAGATGACTTAACACTCAATGAAAAAACTGGGGAAAATCCTGCGATTGCTCCAAGGTGGGGAAATATTAGTGGCGGCAATACTCCCAACACGAGTTGGTTTCCACATACGCACTGGGTTGTATCTATTCAGTCAAGTTTGAATGTTCGAAGTGGTGCTGGAACTAATTACTCGGTTGTGGGGAGTCTGTCTGGCGGCTTAATGGATGAATGCGTAGGACGCAGGGTCAATCACAATCAAAGTAGCCAATGGTTTCAACGTGTCACATCCCATGGCGGTTTTATGAATGAATTTACGATGAATACACAAAACGGTGCTTTTTCATTCAACTCACGTTTAACCCGCCGAATTGGTCAAGTACGTGTCCGTGTAAATACCAATAATACAAATATCCGTCAATGGCCTGGGAGCAATCCAGGCGTTCCAATTGTAGGGACAGCATCTTCCGGAACTATTTTTACTGCAGAGTTTGATACAGAAATGACTGGAATTTGGGGGAATAACGGGATTTGGGTTCGAGTGGGTTCGCGACGTTGGATTCATAGTTCTTTATTGACGGTCATCTAATTTGGATACGCAACCTTCAATATCCAAGATTTCACAATAAACAACTTCAGAATCTAGTATCGCTTTCAGTTGAGGGTCTACATGCTCCACGCACCCTTTAACGTCTGCTTCCAAACAGGATGTAACCCCGGCTACAAAGGATTCCGATTCAGAATAAGCGCTACCCCATAAGAGTTTTCCTGAGGCGGTTGATGTTGAAACCACAGGGTCTACTTCAATTACTGGAATGTCATGGTTAGGTGAATTTGAAGCAGCCGTAGCACTGCATCCTACCAAGAATAATACAAAAATCACGATATTCATTTTCATATAAACGCCTCCAATTCAATATAGGTTCAGTATAACGCATTTTGGAGGCATTTTCAATTTAATTCTCATATTCCGCAAGGAATAACTAAAAAACCGCAAGCAATGCGTTGTAATAAATGTAGGGTTTAAATACAAAAATCAAAAAATACAGGAGGTCAAATGATGTGTTCAAAATGTTATGACTTAGATTCAAACAATGAAAAGCGTCCAAGCATGGATGCTGAACCAATGCAAGAAATTGTGGTAGAAAAAAACGAAGTCGCTTCACAGCAAATCGAGGGGCGGAGCTTAATTTCTCCACAATCAAGTTCCGCCGCTCTCTATGCGGTTTTCTTATCGGGACTTCCCGCAATCAACACCCGCTCGCAACCAAATCCGCTTGCCACGCTGACAGGTACGATTCCGACGGGCTCCATTATCAGTGCTCATCAACAAACAAATGCTGACCGTGCACAAACAACTTGGAACGGTGGCTTTGGTTGGGTAAGGTTGCTGGATAACCGCTTTGTAGCGGGATGGCAAGGAACTGGATTTACCAACACAGGTGGGAATCAATTATGGGCGGCTCATGCACGGAGTTTTCAAGGTGTAGTGCCTTCTGCTGTCAACTTGCGTGTCGGACCGGGAACGGAATTTAACACGGCTCAAATCGGACCTGGCCCTCAACTTCAACCGAACACACGGGTCAACATCACCCACTTGGTCGCTCGGAACTCCCTTCCTTGGAGCCACACGATTCCTTCAAGGATTGATAGTCAAATTTGGTTGCGGATTTCCAGCATTATTACACCAGCAGGACAAGTAATTCAAGGAAATGCATGGGTACGTGCCGACTTGGTGGGGAACCTTCCGCCACAATTAGTAACGACAAGTGGGCCTATGATGGGAGCAATTTCTCCTATCCCCGAAGTAGCAGTTGTTACTTCTTCGTTCTTAAACCGTCGTTTGGGACCTGGGATACATACACTTCCCCAGGGGCAATATCCAATGGGGCAAGTATTAAACATTACACGTTCCCAACGTAACATTACTGAAGACCGCTTGTGGTCGCAAACCACAAATAACACATGGGTTGCGAGAGAAAATGTAACGCTCATCGAGCATGTCCATGACCGCGTTTTCCTTGTGAATGTTCAGGGAGCAAACTTTCGAAGTGCCCCAGTGGTTGCAAATGAAACGCTTGTTAGCACCCTCAATTCCAATACACGCTTACGCATTACCCATCGCCTACGTGTAACAGGCGGAATGGATTGGTTCCGGTTCAACCAAATTATTGGTGGGACTAATCAAGTCGGTTGGATTGCCGACATCAATGGATTCGTTGAAGGTGAGGTAGGTTCCCCGGGAGTCCAAATGGCACCGAACTTTGATTTTACCCAACCATGGATTGACTCACGGGCGGTTTCTCTACGTAACCCTGATTATATCCCAGGACATACCACTGGGCCTCATCGCCCATTCTTTAGCACGCGGAATGTCAGTGACATCACCCAAATCGTCATCCATCACACGGCTAGTTCGACTTCATTAACCCGGATGGATATTGAAGCGGGATGGCGTGGAATGGGATGGTGGAACGGTGGCTACCATGAAATGATTCACGCCAACGGCAGGTCGGAATTATGCTACAACCCTAACGTCATTACAAACGGTGCCTATGGACAAAATGCCATTTCATATCATATTTCTTTAGTCGGAAATTTCCGTGAGAATGGGAATCAACCGACAACTGTTCAAATGACGACCTTATTGGAAAGGGTACGCTTATTACAGAGGCGATTTAATTTACCTACTTTCCAAGTCGTTGGGCATAGCGAACGAACACCGACCATCTGTCCAGGTTTAAATATGGAAAGGGTGCGGGGAATGCTTGGAGGAGCAACACTTTTCACACCTCCTGCATCCCCGGCTGACCGTGCACGGATTCAAGAAATAGTTGAAGGAGCCGGGACTTTAATTTTTGGAATCCTCGGATTTGGGAAGCCGCCAGGACTAGTGAATTTTGCTCCCAACCTAACTAATACGCTAGTAGAAAAGACGTTTACTATTCCGCCCTTCTTAAAAGGAAAAGTTAGCTTTCAAGAAGTATTTGAAACTTCAAGTCCTTTGGAGATTAGTATTGAAAATGGAAGAGTAACTAATGTGGGCGTAGCCTCAGAGGGTTGGAACATAGCTTCAGCGTCATTTAGGGAGATTCCAACAGTTAATTTACCTAGCTTAGAGATTTTCTCCCACCGATTAGGAAATTTTGTACAAGACGGTTCAGCTTCTTTAAGTGTTGAGGCAGCTTTTCCAGCTCCGAAACTTGTACTTGAAATTATCGCTGAACATAAACTTCCAAGTGGGAATAAATTTAAATTTAAAATGAAGTTAGAACTTGAATTAATCCTTCATTGGAGAGAAAGAAATGATTTGGACTTAGGCTATGCTTTGATTGAATCTAAGGTGACTGAAGAGCAAATGGACACCTTAGAGAATGATATTTGGAATCAAGTGCTGGCTCGGATTGCATATTTTACAAATAATGGGCTGATGTCTCCTTTTATTTCTCTCGCAATTATTGCGGCTGTGGTCGCACTGCTTTTAAGTATCCCTGCTAAACTAGCATTGGTGCCCCTACTTGGGATTACGTACCTTATTGGTATTATGCAAGATGAGATAGACGAAATTTTCCGAAGTAGAGGGTTTGAAGCCTAAAACCTTTATAAAATATTAATAATAAATCCTCATACCGTAAATCTGGTATGAGGATTTATTATTTAGGGTGTAGGAAGTACAAAACCGGCTAAGTTGCCATCGCGACGGATTGCTATGGAAATTTCTCTACCGTACTCATCGAGTGCGGAGTAATAGACGCGTGCAAAAATATGTTCTATGGGTGAAATTAGCTCTAGGTGGCTTAAGTTGCTCTTTTGGAAAAACCTTTCAGCAAATGCTGTTGCTGATACTTTATAGGAATTCATTTCATCTTTGGTTGGGATAGGAAAATACTCACGGAGGATTGCGAACGCTTCTGCTCCGGTCATTGTAGCTAATTGGCCTCGCGTAAAGGGAGAATCATTCCAGTCTACTATGGAAAGGTTTATTAAATCTCCTGTAAGAGCATCAAGCGTAAAGAAAAAATTCGGTGTTTCCTCATCAAAATGAGTATTGTCTGCTATCCTGCCTTGCCAAACGGGTCCAGTCCATCTCCTGGCTAAGTATAGGTCTCCGTCTGTATTTTGACTATAAGTCATTCGGACATACATATTTTCTGGCTCTACTTCAAAAAAATAGGCGACAAACCTTACTCCTTCTAATGTGGCTTCTTCAAGAGAAAGGTGCTCAGGAAGAATGGGATTGTCACTTTGTTCATCTTCGATTATAGTTATCGAATCCAAGTCTATTTCTACGTTAGTGCCGTTAGCTGATAAACTTAAATCGGGGACATTTGTTTCATCCGCGACATTTTCCTCGTTAACCGAACATCCCGCTAAAGCGAATAACGCCATCCCCATAAGTATTTTCTTTCTCATCTCCAATGCCTCCCATATTTTAACATTCTCCCACCATTATACCATAAATTTTTTACTCATAATGTGAAAATGCAATTTTATCAATCCCCGTTCCAACCACCGAAGCCGTTTTTAGCATATTTCCCCAAAATCCCTTCATTGATTTTTCGCCTAAAATATGTTAAATTAGTAGTATGTGAACATTAAGGAGTGAGCGATTTTGCTATTATATAATACTTATACCCGCCAGAAGGAAGAGTTTGTGCCGATTGATGAGAACGCGGTGAAGATGTATGTTTGCGGACCGACCGTCTACAGCCATATCCACATTGGGAACGCCCGTCCCGTGATTTTTTTCGATGTGGTGCACCGCTATTTTAACTATCAGGGTTATGATGTGCAGTACGTTTCCAATATTACGGACGTGGACGACAAAATCATTAACCGCGCCATCGAGGAAGGGGTTACAGAAGCGGAAATTTCCCAAAAATACCTGGACTTTTTCTTGGAATGTAATGCTGCCCTCAATACACTGCCCGTAACCGCGCGACCAAAGGTGACCGACAACATCGAGGAAATCATCGCCTTTATTGATGACCTGGTGAAGAAGGAAGTCGCCTATGCCGTCGATGGGGATGTGTACTTTAGGATTGATAAAATCAAAGAATACGGCCGCCTTTCAGGGAAAGTCATCGACGAGCTGGAAGTCGGTGCCCGCATTAGCGAGAACACCCAAAAGGAAAACCCGCTGGACTTCACCTTATGGAAGCGGACTGAGAAGGGGATTACCTGGGAATCGCCTTGGGGGAAAGGCCGCCCCGGATGGCACACGGAATGCGTGGTCATGATTGAGGAAGAATTCAAAGGGAAAATCGACATCCATGGTGGCGGTTCCGACTTGCAATTCCCCCATCATGAAAACGAAATCGCCCAGTCCATCGGCTGCTCAGGGCATAACCTGGCTAATTACTGGATGCACGTGGGGCGCCTGGGGCTTGGCAAAGAGAAAATGTCCAAGTCCATCGGCAATGTCATCAATGTCCAGGACTTGCTGAAAAACGTGGATGCCAACGCGTTCAGGTTGTTCATGCTGTCGGTCCACTACCGGATGCCCATTGATTACACCGAGGACATCATGAAATCCACCGCCCGTGAATGGGATAAAATCAAGCAGGCGAGCAATCAACTATTTAGGAAATTGGATGTGGATGATGCGTTCCACATCCAATTCCAGCCCCTTTCTCATCTTGAAAGCATCATGAGCAGGTTTAACGCTGCCCTAGACGATGACTTCAACACGGCAAATGCCATGACGGAATTGTTCAACTTGGTGAAGGAAATCAACAAGCTGCTAAGAAGCAAAGCCGATAATGCCCAATTAAAGTACGCTTACATGACCCTCCAGAACATGATGTACATTTTAGGATTCGACCTCCCATCCAAACGCCTAAGCAATCAGGAGCGGGAACTCCTTCAAGGCTGGGAAACCGCCCGCCAAGAAAAAGACTTCGCCAAAGCCGACGAACTACGTGGGAAATTGGTTGAGCTAGGGGTGCTATAAAGAAGAAAAAAGAACAGGCTTGACAATTGCTAACTTGTCAAGCCTGTTCCTTTCAGGTTGAAGAGTACCGGGCTTGCTTCAATTTCACGGGTTTCTTGCCAATTTAGGAATTCTTGATAAGTATCGGACCACATAATAATCAAATTTCCCCGACTGGTTTCCACATTCATGACTTCATTGCTCTGGAAAACTGGCTGTGCTAAATTTTCTAAATTTTCAATCGCTTCACGGTTGATGATGTACATACTATCCCGCCTTTCGTGGTGGCTGGTACTCAGGTAAGTTAATAATATTATACGACTAAGCATCAGACGAGGCTATATTTAGAGGTGGTATATTTTTGAAAATAAAAAATCCACCGCCACAAGGACGATGGAAGGGGGTGCAACTATTGGTGCTTCGCTTCGTTTAACACTTTTGATGCTTCTGATTTTTCCTCTGCTGAGGAATTTTTGCGCGCTAACTTGCGTGCGGCTTTGGCGACATTTTTCTTAGCTGGCATAGATTCACCTCCCGATATGTGGATATAAATAGTATGCCCACGGGCGAAGTGGATAACCGTGTCAATATATGCCAATTAATTACCAAAATTTGAAAGGAGCGATACATTTGGAGCTCTGGGACGCATATGACGAGGATGAAAATTTGATGGGACGGGACTTGCTCCGGGACGAGCCGGTCCCGAAAGGGCTTTACCATCTGGTAGTGACGATTTTGGTGAGGCATGTGGACGGGGAATATCTGCTCATGCAACGGGATTTCTCGAAAAAATCTTATCCGGGCTACTTGGAAGCAACAGCAGGTGGCTCCGTTTTAAAAGGAGAAACGCCCATTGAGGCCGCTACCCGCGAAGTCAATGAAGAAACCGGACTGTCCATTTTTGGCTTGCAACTTCTGGATAAAGTCAAATACGACTATGGGGATATTTACTACTGTTACTGGGCTAAAACCGCTGATGACAAAAATTCTGTTACCCTGCAACAAGGGGAAACCATCGACTTCAAATGGGTCAATGAAAACCAGCTCCTGGAATTTACGGACTCCGAGAACTGTATCCCCATCGTCAGGGAGCGCCTGAAAAGGTACATTTTCCAAATCAAGGGATGAAATTAGCATAAAGGGCACCTCTCTTAACTCCAATTCACCCGAATTTGCGGTCTTTTTCCGCCCATCCGTCGTCAGTAAAAATGCCATGAAGCTCCACTTCACTGCAATGCTCTTAATCTTTATTGCGCCGAGGAGCGCAACAGAGTGAGCACCGTAGAAGCATTTTCAC
>WRGF01000203.1 GCA_009787345.1 Turicibacter sp. | reverse complement strand
AAACCAACAACCCATTGGAAGCGGGGTAACCAACGGGATTATTGGTAGAGGGATAACCAATGGGATTATGGTAGGCAGTGCAAGTGGCGGGTGCCACCCTGTTGTTGCGGTTCGCTGCGGCTTTGGCGGTGACAGCGCTTCTGGAGCGGTTTTTGTTGCATTTTGGGCACATGGAAAATGTATCCTCCTAATGGTTTTGGAAGTAGAGGGTACCCCTATTAACTCGCTCATACGGGTGAATTGGAGTTATTAGAGGTGCCCTAAAGAGAGTGGCCGACTCCCTTTTTTAATATATGCATCCAGGAGGATTTGTGATGGTTGCTTGCCCATGGCCAGGCAATAAACGAAATGAATAAAAAGTGTAAAAAGTGTGTAATGTTTCACAAAGGTATTTTCAAGGTCAAAAATCCATGCTATACTAATCATGTCAACAAACGTGAAAAAAATCACAAACAACCGGAGGAAATAATATGAAAAAATTAATGGCTTTATCAACCATGGCAGTTATCACTTTAGGGCTTGGGGCTTGTGGGACACCAGGGGCGCAAGAAACGGAAGCACCGGCACCGGAAACTGAAGAAACGGTGGACGTCATATCGGCTCCAACAAGCGGCCGCGGGGATACTGCTGAAGCTTTAGTTGAAGGAATGAGCGCTAATGGGGCTTGGGTCTTCGGTATGGCTGCGGACATCACAGTTGACGGGACTTTAAATATTGATGGCGACATCGAAATGCACTCAAGTTCAACACAATCCTTCACGGGTGAAATCGGGCGTAAAATCGGGTTATATTCCCGTGATGCGGACCGCAACCCAATCGGAAACTTCAACCTGACAGTAACTGACGTAATTGTGATCAATTCACCAGCTATGCGTTTCTTAAGCGAAGGCGGATACATTGCTGAGGTAACAGCTGATGTTGAGGTAAATTCCAATGACCTTTGGCTTCAAGATACTCAAATCGTCGGGAATGTCGTTTTTGCCAACGAAGAAGCGCTAGCATCCGCGCGTGCAACACGCTGGGATGAAACTACTGAAACTTATGAAGAAATCGACTTTGCCGATGCGGTGACGGGGATTGTAACCGTAGCGGAGTAAAAATAGCAAAACCTTGGCCAAGACGATAATGGGCCAAGGTTTTTTATGCGGAAAATGTATAAAAATGTTGGAATCCCCTGAATTTCAACATCCAACAGCTGGGATGTGAGATAATAATCCCATTCAAGCGAATGAAAGCAGCAGCATATATCCGAAAAAAAATCGACTGGAGGCCATGCCTATGAAAGAAATGCTTAACCGGACCCTTGTGAAAAGCGAAGAAATGCTCATCCCGAAATTCAGCGGTTGGGCGAAGGAACAGGGGGCTGAGTATGTCCTGACCCTTGGGGAGCCGGATTTTACGACGCCCGATGACATCAAGGCGGCTTGCCACCGTGCCATTGATGCCAATAAGACCAATTATAGCCTTAATTTAGGGAACCTGGATTTTCGCCAAAAGATTTGCGAATTTGAAGCCCGGACCAACCAAATCGAGTACGAGCCCCACGAAGTGATGGTGACTGCCGGTTCCACGGAAGGCTTGACGGCAGCGCTGATGACCATGATAAACCCAGGTGATGAAGTAATTGTCCTAACCCCGGGTTATCCATTGTATCCTGCGGTAATCGGTTTCACAGGCGGGACCACGGTTGCCCTGGACACGTCAAAAAACAAGTTTCAAGTAGATGAGGCCATGCTGGAGCGTGTCATTACGCCTAAAACGAAAGCAATCATTGTCACATCCCCCGGAAACCCGACGGGCACCATCTTGAACCAGCAATCCCTCGAAGCTATTTACAAAGCCGCAAAAGAGCACCGATTTTTTATTCTGTCGGATGAATGCTACAACCAGATTGTATTTGAAGAAAGACAGCAAGGCATTACCCAGTACCAAGACATCCGGGAGCTGATCGTTGTTTGCCAAAGCCTCTCAAAACCTTATGCCATGGCGGGCTGGCGGTTAGGCTATATGCTGGCAGTAAAAGGGTTTATGGAAGAAGCCATGAAAGTCCATCAGTATTTGATTGCCGCCGTCAACACATTCGTCCAAAATGCCGGGATCGAAGCTTTGGATTATGACACGAAAGACATGATTGAGGTTTACCGAAGCCGCCGGGATTATTTATATGGCCGCTTGGTTGGCATGGGATTTGAAGTCGAAAAACCTCAGGGCGCCTTTTACATTTTTCCTTCCATCAAAAAATTCGGCATGGGATCGTGGGAATTTTGCCAAAAGCTAGTCCTTGAGGAGAGCGTCGCTTTTATCCCGGGAATTTGCTTTGAAGCCGATGATTTCGTAAGGATCAGCTACTGCGTCGACATGGATACCGTCGTTAAGGCCATGGATAGGCTTGAACGGTTTATTGGAACGCTATAAAAAAGAAATATAGGATGTGTTTGAAGTTTTAAAAATAGGGTTCCGGCCATTTTTCACTGGTTGGAACCCTATTTTTTACGCCTTTTTCGGAAGCCTGCCTTTCAAATTGTAAGCCATGGCACCCGCAAGGATGGGGATGCCTAATTGGCAATGGCCCGTTGCGGCGCAGGCAAGGGATGCCCCGATGGCGCCAAAAGTGATGAGGTTTTCTTTGGTTTCTTTTTTCATGAGTGGTTTCCTCCAGTTTTTTGGTTAAGTTTATTTAACCATAGCCAGGGAGGTAAAAGTTGCAGGAATTTTTGAAACTTTGGATAATTTTCCAGTTTATTGGAAATACTAGCTTCTATATGGGAATTATTCCCTAATTGATAAGGTTAGGAGCATGATTATGATCAAAGTAGAAGAAATCAGGGAAAACATTTTCCTCATTAAAATCACCGACCCGGACGAAAGGTCCTTTCATGGTACTTTGTTCCCTGTTACTGAAGGGGTAAGCTATGCTGCTTATTTGATCCTTGACGAGCAAGTGACCTTGATTGATACCTTTGAGGAGAAGTTTTATGATTTGGCGAAACCACAGATCGACCAGGTTTTAGCGGGGCGAAAAATCGATAACATCATCATCCAACACGTCGAACCCGACCATTCGGCAAGCTTTCAGCTGTTTAAGCAGGCTTATCCCGAAGCAAAAGCTTTTTGTTCCAAGGTGGCAGTCAAGGAAATGCGTGAAAACTTCTTTTTTGAAACGGACTATACCCCGGTCTCCCATCCGGACTCCATCAAGACGGGTAAGTTCACCCTCCACTTTTTTGAAACACCCAACGTCCATTGGCCCGACAACATGTGGACTTACCTTGAAGAAGAAAAGATTTTATTTTCCAATGATGGCTTTGGGCAACTTATTGCAGATGATATTATCAGCGACGAGGAAATTCCTTTGGAAAAACTGTTGGCATTCTCAAAAGAATATTACTGCAACATCGTATTCCCCAACAATAGTTTTGTCCTTCGTGCCCTTAAACGATTTACTGCTTTGAACTGGGATATTGGCATGGTTTGCCCATCCCATGGCATCATCATTAAAAAACACTTTGGTGAAATGGTGGCGCAGTACGCAAGCCTTGCATCCGAGGAAAAAGAAAACAAGGCTGTAATTGTCTATGAAACCATCTGGGGCAATACCAGGGACCAGGGGGAAGCCATCAAGCGGCAATTTGAGGCTGAGGGGATACCCGTCAAGATTTATCAACTCTCCAAATCCCGTATCAGCGAAATCATTACCGAAGCTGCCACAGCTGCTTATATCTTAATCGGCACAGGCAATCAAAATAACTGCACCATTCCTATTGTCTCTGATTTTGTGGAGCGGATGAAGGCTTTGAAGGCGAAAAAAGCAAAGGTTTTGATTTTTGGTTCGTATGGCTGGAGCCAAAGCCCATTTAAAGAAGTTTGCCGCCGCCTCGAGGAATTTGGCTACGACGTTTTCAGCAAGCCATTGACCATCAACTTCAAACTCAACGAGAAGAAGGAAAACGCTGTCAGCGAAGAACTCCACGACTTTTTAGGGCATTGCCGAAATCTGGCATAAAATGCATCCCGCCAGCCGAGATGTTTCCTTTTCCAAAATATGAAAAAAAGCTGGTAATTTGACAAGATTTTTGTTATACTAGGAAAAACCATTTAAAGGGGGTAGTTGATATGTGTGGATTTATTTTCTTAGGCAGCAAGGCCGAAAGTCCGTTAGCCAATGGGCTTGGGCACCGGGGCCCTGACGATAGCCAGTACGTCCAAGACGGTTGCGACCATGACTATTATTTTTATCGCCTGGCCATTATGGACCCGACGGCAGCTGGCAGGCAACCGTTCATCCTTAACCGTAAACGGGTCATGTGCAACGGGGAGATTTATAATTTCAAGTCCCTGCGCAAATTTTTAAAGGGGCAGCATTATAAATTTGCCGGCAACAGTGACTGCGAGGTCCTTATCCCTTTATTTGAAACTGTTGGGATTGAAGCGATGGTAAAAATGCTGGATGCTGAATTTGCGTTTGTATTGGTGGATGAAGCAAATGATTTGATTTACGCTGCTAGGGACCCATTCGGGATCCGCCCGTTGTTTTACGGGTATGCGGAAGGTTCAGGTAAAATTTGCTTCGCATCGGAGGCGAAGGGCCTTATGGACCATTGTACAGGCATCAAACCCTTCCCGCCAGGCCACTATTATGCCAATGGGGAGTTTGTGGAATACCACGATGTGGGCGACGTTTCAGTGATGGTAGAAGCCCCGATGGAAGAAATCACCACCCAAATCCGTGAAAAGCTGGAAGCGGCGGTCAGCAAACGGCTTCATGCGGATGTCCCCATCGGTTATTTGCTTTCAGGAGGCCTGGATTCTTCATTGGTGTGTGCCATCGCTTCAAAGATTTCTGACGAGCCAATCCAAACATTTGCCATCGGCATGGAAACCGACCCGATTGATTTAAAGTATGCCAAGGAAACCGCTGAATTCCTCGGCACGAAGCATACAGAAGTCATTATGGGCAAAGAGGATGTCTTAGGGGCCCTTAAGGATGTGATTTATCACCTTGAGACATGGGACATCACAACCATCAGGGCTTCCATTGGCATGTACCTGGTCGCCAAGCACATCCGCGAAAACACGGATTTAAAAGTGTTATTGACCGGGGAGGTCAGCGATGAACTATTTGGTTATAAATATACGGATTTTGCGCCGGGCGCAGCTGAATTCCAAAGCGAAGCCGCCAAGCGGGTGAGGGAACTTTATATGTATGATGTCCTTCGGGCAGACCGCACCCTGGGTGCCAATTCCTTAGAAGCACGGGTGCCTTTTGCCGACCTGGATTTTTCAAACTATGTCATGTCCATCAACCCGATGCGAAAATTAAACACCTATGGCAAGGGGAAATACTTGCTGCGAAAAGCCTTTGAAGACACTGAGCTTTTGCCAACTTCCATTTTGATGCGGGAAAAAGCTGCCTTCTCGGATGCCGTCGGGCATTCCATGGTGGATTACTTAAAGGAATACGCGCAAAGTTTATATACTGATACCGACCTTGACCAAGCGGTTGTAAAATACCCGTCCAATACGCCTTTTACAAAGGAATCCCTTTTATACCGGGACATCTTTGAAGGGTTTTATCCAGGATACGATGGCTGGGTAAAAGATTTTTGGATGCCCAACAAAGCGTGGGTCGGCGAAGGTGTCAATGACCCTTCCGCCAGGGTATTGTCAAACTACGGCGATAGCGGTGTCTAATCTAAATGCAATAACAAAAAAACGGAGTCTCTCGAAGATTCCGTTTTTTTGTTGGCCGACTGCGGCTATATGCTCGGCGCTTAATCCCAAATAATTGATGCTTGGCACTTGAGATACCTGTACTGCCCAGTTGGTTTTCCCCCTACCGAACACGGTTGGTTTCCGGACTGTCGGGAAAAACATCACCGTACCGAACGGTTTGGGTGCGGGCTTTTTTTGTACTTGCAAACGGGCTGTCCGTTCGGTATGGCGTGGATTGTCATAAGACAGTCTGTTCGGGGGATGGGTGTCCAAGGGGGTACAGCATTCACCAAAATAGCATTTGGTGGTTGGGCAGGAAGGAGGAAAGTGGTATAATAGATTCAAGGAACAGATTGATTGAATGGAGGTGTGGTCTTTATGATGTTGTTGGCAAGCGTTTTAGATGAAAAGGGGAACAAGACGAAGGAGCGTATTGATTTATCCCAATACGTGACGCGGGTCGAGCTCCTTAAGATGGGGTTTACCGATAAATTGATCGAGGCTTTATTGCCAAAACCCGTGTCTGCAAGGAATCATACCATGGCCGGGCATCCTATTTATTCTTACTGGAAAAAAGAGGCTGTTGAAAGGGCACAGGAATCGGAACAATTCAAGGAACGCCAAAACCGGCTGGGACACTATGGGCAAGACGCGGCAGGCATTGCCCGCGAAGTCATGGAACAGGCCAGGAATATGAAAATCCGGGTGAAAAAAATAACAGAAGAAGCCCTGCGGGCCAGGGCCATCGAGGCACAGAGGAAATGGCTGGGCAATCACGGGATCGTGCTTAATGAAGCGGCGGTCAATGAAGGGACCATCATCCGCTGGGCCAGAAATTATGTCCGGCACGACTTGACGGATTACGACGATGTATGGCGGACCTTCCATAACAAACCTGGCGGGGTAGAGGCTTATGAATGCCTCCTAAAGCGGGTCGAGGATGAAATCAGTGCTGTCTATCCTTTTTATGGCGGGCTATCTACACACAAAGCAAAAACCTCGGTTTTGGGCACCCATGAAAAAGCCCCTGAAGCGCCAAAACTTAAAACGCAGGCAAACGATGTTAAAGCAATCCCCGCTGAAGCAGAGAAGCCTTTGAACTGGTTTGACCAGGCAGTCCATGACGGTTATATGAACCCGTCATCCCCGGGTGCTTTAGGAAGGGAATCCCAAGAACTTCTTGAGGCGTTTAAAAATAAAATGGCAACCCCCAAGGGCAAGGGGAAGGAACAGCCGAAGCATTGGTTTGACGAAGCGATGGAAGCCGGCCTTTGGCAGCATCGCCAAAAAGAAAACCCGCCTGCTGCCAAAGGGTTTGGCAGTGCCCTGGATGAACATGACCAGGAACTTCTAAAAGGCTTGAAGAAAAATTTAACACCTGGCCCTGATAAGCCGGTTGAAAAAGCAAATAAAGCACCTAAAAAAGCCCCTGAAAAAAAACCAGCGACACAAAAGCACTGGTTTGAAGAAGCAGGGGAACTTGGTTTATTGGACGGCGGGACATTCAATGATTTTCCTAAGAATGAGAAAAGCGGTAAAAAAACAGCTTCCCGGCCTGAGGCCAAAACGCCAAAGGACTCAGCTCAGGCAGCCTTTGATTCGGCGGGATTGGGTATACTTTCTCAATTAAAAGAAAACTTGATGGCGCAGCAGCAAAAACAGGCACAGGAACTTAAGCAAGCCAAGAAAAAGCAACAAGAAATATCATGGGAGGATAACTGGTTCTTAGAGGCGGAAAAATCAGGTTATTTCGATCCCTTTTAACCTCCCCAAAAAAAGCCCTGGTTGACGCAATTGTCAGCCAGGGCTTTTTTTCACAATTTAAACAGCTAATCCCCAAAACGCGCCAATGTAGCGGATGAGTACGCCACATAGCATCCCAAGGAACGGGTTTTTAGTAATGACGGTCACGCCCATGGCGATGGATGCCTGAGCGGTGTTGCCTGTTGCAAAAGCATTGCTGATGTTTGGCAGGAAAGTCGAGAACGTCCCGATAACCAACAAGAAACCGGCGATGCTTTCCATAGGGATGTATTTGCAGATTTTTATGACAGACCCGCTGATCAATAAGGTTCCTAATAAGAGCATCATGATCACGGCCCCCATAACAGGCCATGGGGCTGCGGCTGTCCCTGAAATGATGGCTTCAAGTGGCGCTCCCCCGAACAAAATCCCTGGCAAGTCGGCGATCCCAGTCATGAACGTCAAACGGTCTAGATTCTGGGGAATCCCCGAAATGCTCGCGTTAATATTACCGAAGGAAGAAGTAGCACCAATCCCAAGGCATAAAATAGCAAGCGCCCCTAAAATGGAGGAAACATTGAATTTCGGTACGACGATTTTCCAGTCCTCAGTTTGCCAATAGGCTTTGGTCCAAAACTTTGGTTCGTCTGTCTGCTGGACATCTTCCATTAGCTGAACGCGTTTTTTCTGGATGAACAGGTAATCCAAGGTAGATAAGGTTACGGATGCGGCAACGGTATAGACTAAATCCCTTGTCCAGCCCCACATCAAGAGGGCAGTGATGATGGAGATGGCCCCGACCCGGTAGTTGCTTTTAAACATGGAAACCCCGCCAACCTCGGCTAAGATCAATCCGACACCGGCCATCATCCCGGCAACAACTGCTGGGCCTGCGAAAGTAACGATGGCGCTCATACCGCCGGTCAACCCGATGGCAATCATGAAAATAGAGGATAAGATAAGGGCTGCGGAGCGTTCCTGAAGGTCAAGGATTTTTCCCGTAATGGTCAGCATGGCAGCCTGCCCGGAAAGTGGCGTGACCGAACCGGTCAAAAGCCCCATGGCGGACGCTACGATAAAAGAAATGCCTGTTGGCTTTAACTTAAAGCCCATCCCATAAGCGTAAGACAACTGGGTCAGCCCGTTAATGGCAACGAAGATGACTGCTAAAGCGAACACGAAGAAATTATTCATTTTGTAAACCTCCCAAAAATTCATACCACCATCTTACAACGTTCGACAGGGAAAGACAATGAAAAAACGGGACAATTTACTTTTTATACCCTTTAGCCGTAAAGGTTAATTATATTTAGGGATGATGCAGGTTGCTTCGGGTGTTAAAACATCTTTTTGCAGCAACGTGAGCTCGCCAGTAACCGGGTTTCTTCCAAATAAGGTCGCATTGCCGGATTCCTGATGGACCACGATAAGGAAATTGCCACAGTTTGATAGGTTAAAGTCACGGGGGATTTTCCCATAAGTCGGTGTCCATTCGAGTGGATTGAGGACGGCACCGCTTTTTAGCACTTCAAAACAAACGATGGAATCATGACCCCGATTGGATGCGTACAAAAATTTTGCATCTGGGCTTAATCTTAAAGCGGCGCCGGCATTCCAATCCGAAAAGCCATCGGGGAGCATGGGGTGGCAGGCAACCTCTTGGAACTCCCCTGTTTTTGCAAAATATTCAAGGACATGGATAGTTGAAGCCAGTTCCCCAAGCAGATAAGCAAATTTTCCACCGGGATGAAACAAAAGGTGCCTTGGCCCAGCCCCAGGGGCTGCTTGAAACCGGGTGGCTAAATCCAATGTCCCGTCAGAGGAAACATCGTAAACATACACCCCGTCGGCCCCCAGGTCACAGGCAACCAATCGTTTATCTGGGGCAAGGCCGGCATAGTGGACACGGGCCGAGGGCTGGTTGGGATGGGGGCCGCTGCCTTCATGCTTGATAGTGGTAACAAGGAAAAGCGGGTCAGAAGGATTGCTTCGGTAAACCCGGATTTCCCCCAGATGGTAATTGGAGCCATAAACAAGCCCCCGGCAGGGATCTAAGGAAACATGGCAAAGCCCCGGTCCTTCAGAAAGGTCGCGCTTTAAAAACCGGTTCCCTTCATAAACGGCAATGCCGCCTTTGCCATCCATCCCGCTTAGGGCATAAAGCAACTCCCCATTTTTTGCCAAATAGGTAGGAAAACTTTCATTTGCCCATATTTTCAAATCCTCCAACCGGTTTTCTTCCTTATTTAAAGTAATTTCATAAATCCCCTGGGATAATCCCTTCGTGTACCCCCCGATTAAAAAGGCCTCTTTATCCATGGCAACCACCTCCTGCTGCTTAGGTTTTGCAAATTTTTGGTACTTTATGCTAAAACATTGCCTTGTTGTGAATGTTGGGTTAAAATTAGCAAAGGATGCGAAAGGGGATAGCTTATGAAAAAAACACCTGAGGACATGCCATTTAAAAATTTCATCCCGGGACAGGCAGTGAAGCATAAAGTCTGGGGGGAAGGAAAAATCGTCGCCCGCTGGGAGGACGAGGGCCTCGTTTACGTCGAATGCGCCTTTAAAGAAGGGCGAAAAACCGGTTGCCTAAGCCGCGAGCATGGGTTATTCAAGCTGTTGCAAAACAAAGACCCAAAAGGGCGGCGATAAGCTAAAAAGCAGTAGCCCAAGTTTTCCAAAAAACCCGGGCTACTGCTTTTAGGGTCGCCAGCTTTAAACCAGTCCCTTGTTTTTTTTAGGGGAAGCGGCTACTTTTTTAGGCGTGCTCCCGAGGAGGAGGGCACCGATGAAGGACACGGCAGGTACAGAAAAGACGATGCCGAAGCTTCCTGAAATGGAGCGGAGGATTTCCATGGCAATGTAGCGGTCGTTCAACAGGCGGTGCAGGCTCGTGTCGGCAGTGGCTTCTAGGATGACCAAATTAAGGCTTGCCCCTACAAATGCCAAAATAAGGGTATTGGACATGGTGCCCATGGCATCCCGCCCTACGTTCATCCCGGAGCGCAATAGATTCACCGGGGAAATCCTGGACTTGGTGGCACGGATTTCTTCAAGTGCCGAGGCAATGGACATGGCGGTATCAAGGACGGCCCCTAAGGAAGCAATCAATATCCCGCTGGTAAATAAATCCCGGGCCTGTGTTTCGGTAATGGCAGTGGTAGCTAAAATATGGGAGGCTTCTTCCCGCTGCAACCCATGGATGTGTGCCATCTGGCTAAACACCTGTGATACCCCCAGGGCAAACAAGACTCCTATAAGGGTACCCAGGATGGCGGTCAGCATCTTGGGCCAGCTGCCACCGATAATAACGACGGTGGTCACCGTCATCAGCACCACCACAAGCAGGGTCGAGGCGATGACGGGATAGCCCCGCACCATCAGCGGGACCAGCAAAAGGAAGATGCTGCTTAGGGTAAAGCCAAGGCTTGCCAGGGAGCGAAGCCCTTTTTTCCCGCCAATCAAGAGGAGCGCCCCCGCAAACAGCCCCATAAAAAGGAGCAACGGGCTTTGGCGTTCGGGATGGATGGCTTCCACATGGGGCAAGGCATTATCCGCTACCGGGCGCACCTCGACTGCAAAACGATCCCCTGGGCGGGGCATGATGTCATAGAGTTCATTAGGGCGAAAGACCCCCGCAAGCACAACCCCGGACCAGGGCCCGCTGCCCATGTGCAGGTCCAGGTTGACTTGCCACCGGTTTTCAGTCGGATGGACCGCGACAATGGTTGCTGTTTCCGTCGGTGCGCGCGTGACGCTGAGCAGGTCGCCTGCCATGGGCCGGTTGGCATATAGGATGGCCATCAGGTACATGAGCAAAAGCACGCCTGACAACAGCCATTTATTCATAAGTTTCATAGCTTCCCTCCATCTAAATCGTTGCTTCAATTATAACCTAAATTCACGGCAAGCCAAGTGTTTTAGCAAATTTTCCCAAATAAAGCTGAATTTCGCTTGGGCAGGTGCTATTTTTTGCAATGTTGCTGGAAATGTGTTATGATGGTTCAAATAGCACATGCATGGAGGATGATTTATGAGCCACTTACCGAACAACCCGAATTTGAATATTTCCTATGACCCGGCCCAGCTGAAAGAAATTTACTTCGGGGGCGGCTGTTTTTGGGGCGTCGAGGCATACTTGGAGCGGGTAAAAGGGGTTGCGGAAACGACGGTTGGCTACGCTAACGGGATGACGCCCAATCCGACTTACAAAGAGGTCTGCACAGGGGTGACCGGCTATGCGGAAGCAGTGCATGTCAAATACGACCCGAATATCCTGCCCCTAGGCAACCTGCTTCAAGTCTACTTTGGACTGATCGACCCAACTGCGCTTAATCGCCAGGGGCCAGATAAGGGGACGCAGTACCGAAGCGGGATTTATTACACGGACGAGGCGGATTACCCAATCATCGACAAAGCGGTATTCAAGCAGCAGGCTTATTATGACGAGCCCATTGTGACGGAAACCGAACCCCTTAAAAACTACGTGCTGGCAGAGGAATACCATCAAAAGTACCTGGAAAAAAATCCAGGCGGGTATTGCCATATTTCATTTGATTCATTGGCCTAGCGAAGGATAGGGGAGGGTCCAGCCGGATTTTCCCCCAATTCTTTTAAAAAAATAAAATAGCTTCGAAAAACCGTTGACAAACACCTATAGTTTTGCTATAATAATGAATGTAACGAAAGCGGGGACGTAGCTCAGCTGGGAGAGCGCTTGACTGGCAGTCAAGAGGTCGAGGGTTCGATCCCCTTCGTTTCCACCAACTTAAAAACTTAAAGGCATGGAAATGCCTTTTTTTTATGTCCACAAACCCAGCACGGTCAGCAATAGCTTGACTATTTTTTGATTTGAGGTACAATTTAATTTACAAACATAACCCAAAGTGGAGGGATGCAGGATGAAAAATTCAGAAATGGGTGCCGGGGGGATTTCAGGACTGTTCAAGGAACGGCGCTTAGCCTTTGGTTACAGTTATGAGGACCTGGCCTCCTTGTTGAATGACATTGTCGGTGGTGTCGGGAAATTCAGCGCACAGGAAATTGAAGCGTGGGAGACAGGCGATGTGGACTTAAAAAACCGGCGGATTTTTGCCCTGGCCATGTTTTTTGGCATCGATGCTGGCTCCGTCATGAAAGATGTCCAAGTAAAAGAAAAAAAATAAACAAAAAGCCGCTGTGCCTGTATTGTTATCCAGGCACAACGGCTTTTTGTTTATAGTCCAAGTATTTGGCGTTTTTTAAGGTCGTAGTCGTCAGCGTTGATAAGCCCCTCGTCAAGGAGGGCTTTTAAGATACGAAGTTCTTTGACCCGTTTATCCTCATATAGCTTGATTGCGGCAGCTGAAGGCGCTGTTTCGAATTCAACTTCCGGGTCTATTGGGACCGGGGTTTCGGCTAGCTTTTCCTCAATCGCCGGGTCGGGCGCGGAAAAGGGGACGTCTTGGATGAAATTATTGAAAACTTGGGTCAGACCATAAGGTTTTGGTACCTCTGTGTAGAGAAGGGTGCCGGTTTCTTGCTCCCGCAGTTGGTCAAAAATACGCTTGTCCAGTTCAAATTCAAACCGACCGGCTGTTTCGATCAGCTCGAATGAGGCGAAATGCTGGGAGCCCAACAGCAGTTTTGTCTTGATCAAAGCCCTGGATGAATGGGTCTTTGATATAGGGGCAGGTATTGGCGGCTCAACATCTTCGGTTTTGGCTGCCTGGGGCTCTTTTTCTTCGACCAGCTCAACTTCATCCTCAGGTGGGATGGGATCAAACCCTTCCATAAACCGGGCATCCTCATCCTTGCCTTTTTTAAGCTGGGACATGATAAAGGGGAAAATCCAAAATAACAGGGTCGTGGTGACAGCTACATAAAGGTAGCGCTCAAAAATCCGGCTATAGACAATGCGGGCAATAAAGCCGCCAAATTCCCATAAGGCCTGGTTGCCATTGCCTGTAATGAAGGCCGATCCGATTTCGCGAAGTGGGAATGACAAGATCAAATCCAGAAGGCGGCGGTAATGGGTAAGCAAAAAGATGATGGTTCCCCAAAACAGCCCCCGCTTAAAGGCGCGGCGCATGGGCCGTTGTTTTCGCTGTTGTCGTTGTTTTCGTCGTCGCATAGAAACTCCTCCCAAATAAACACTACTTCTATTATACAGGAAATCAATCGGAATTAGACATATTTTTATTTAGAAAACGCTCACCAACTAGGATGGGCATAAAGATGGCCATGGGTGGTCACGAACGTGGTCAACTTTCGGGTGAAAGTTCTTTGAAAACTGAATGAACTACGGTATAATGGAAATATAAGGCAGGAGTGCTGGTGATGGAAGAAGCAACATATGGTTGGATAACAACGGAGAACATTTCATGGATTATCGGCGGAATCGCAGCTTCGTTTCTTTTTCTTCAACAGATAAATAAGAATAAGTTGGAGATGAGGCGGATTAACGCCGAAATCCGAAAATTGGATAAAGAAAGAGAATTGATTGGCATGGAAATCGTGGAAAAGAGGAGGGGTCGAAATGGTTGAGGGATTTTTATTAATTTGTGCCGCCGTCATGCTCTACTACGGTTTTACGACGACACGGGACATTATTAAAATTAGCAAGGAATCGGATGAAGAGCATAAATAAAAAGATGCCGATGACTGTTTGAGAATAAAGGTAATTGAATAACCAAAAAGGATGTCGCTTAGTAGGCACCCTTTTTTACATCTAAAAAAAACAGGGAGAGATAAATATGCCAATCTACATCGGAATGGACTCTGGGAAGTCCAACACCAAATACGCAGTGAAAAACAACGAGGGGATTTTGGAGCTGGCTTCCTTCCCTACGCAGGTCAAGGAAAGCCAGGACGACAGCCAGATCGGCGACACCAAGTTCACGGAAGTGGAATGGGACGGCAAGCGCTACTTCGTTGGTGAGGAACTGGATAGGGTCATCAGCTAAGAAAACACCAAGAGGGATGAAACCCATAAGATTTCCATCCTGGCAGGGGTCGCCAAGGTCCTTGAGGGTTTCAACACGAGGCAGGCGGGGGAAGTCCGCATTTCCATCAACATGCCGCTGGACGAATACCTGGATTCTGAAAAACGCCAGGAAGTGGAGGATTTCTACACGGGTCCTCAGCACCTGAAGGTGAACGGGATAAGCTATGGCTTCAGGCTATTGGCAAGGCCTTATTATGAGGTCCTTGGGATTGCACTGAAGAACTGGGAGTCCTTCGGGATGGTGGGGGCCACCACCGTCATTGACATGGGGAGCCTAAACACCAATATCATCACCTTCAGCAAGAAAAAGCCGGTCATGGACAAATCCAGATGCACCAAAGAGGGGATGGGCAAGCTTTTCAACGATATCAACCGTATCCTGGCCCGTAAATTCGAGCTGCACCGCGAGCCTGACAGCGTGGTGGGGGCGATGGTGACCGGGGAGGCCGAAGCCGATTTTGGGGGGAAGAGATGTGCCAACTCGCCCGGGAACATGCTAAAACCTTTCTCCTGGCATTAAAAAAAGACCTTGCTGATATGGCCATCGACCCAAGGGCTAACAAACTGATTTTTGCAGGCGGCGGGGCTGCTTTGCTGAATCGCCTGATAATAGAAACATTCGGGGAGAGAAAAGTCATCATTGATGCGGATTCCTTCTATGCCAATTCCATTGGGACGCTGAAGCTCTTGAAGGCGGGTGCTTAAGATGCCAGCTGCCGCCACCTTTAAAATTTCAATACGTTCCGATTACTCCGATGTCTACGACTTCCTAAAATCCCAGGACAATGCCAGCCTCTACCTTTGCCGCCTGGTCCGGAAGGACATGGAGCGCCTAGAGGACAACCTGAATCTCACCGCCATGAAAGAAGAACTCCAAGCCATCCGTTCCCTGATCCAGGGGATACAGCGACCGACAGCTGTGTCGGTGCCACAAATCATCACACCCGTTGAAAAAAAGATACCAGATGATGAGTTAGACGGACTCCTGAATTTTTAAGCCCTTCGGGGCTTTTTTTGCGTTTTCGGGCATAAAAAAAAGAGACAAATTTCTCCCTGCAGCCACTAATATTTGCCACCATTTTTGTTTTCCTGCCACCAATTTGCTATCCAAAACGTTGGAACTGCCATATTTCCTCCCAGAGCCGCCCCAAGCTCCCCAGAGCTGTGCACGCTTCATAACTCACCACTTTTTTGGTCACGTATACATCGTCGCTACAAGCTTTCCAGAGCCGTTTATAGCCACTTACGGTGTTTTATTCAACATAATGTAAGTTATATTGAATAAAACCGGAAAACTTTTTGTAAAACACTATCATGATTACTTAATATACATTGTATACAACTTATTAAAAGCAAATATTATTGTATACATAAAAAATGAGCGTTTTTTTAGGTTGGCGGGATAATGGGAAATGAGGTATAATAGAGCCACTAGCGAATGGGGTGTTGATATGGCAGATAGTGTATTGAGCGTAAGGTTGGAAGAGCAGTTTAAGCAAAAATTCCTTGAATTGGCAGCGTCCAACGAGGTAGGGAATAAAGAAATGCTTCAAATGATGCTGTCCCATTTTGAATTGGAGCAGATAAAAAAAGAGGAGATAGGTTTTGGAAGCGACCTGGACGAACTGCAGCGCATCAGCAAGCGGATTTCAGAAATTTATTTAAACCTGGCAGAGCGGACGAAGCTAAGATTGATGGAAGCCGAAAAGGCGGGGGTTGACCAAATGGGAGCCCTTCAAATAGAGTTGGAAGCCAAGGTCAAGGAAAACGGGGCCCTAAAAACAAGGTTGGAAGAAGCCCAGAAATTGGAAACTGTTTTAAAAGAACAGATGGGGCACTTCCAAAAAGCATCCGAAGAGCTTAAAATGGCCAAGGATCTCAATAACTTGCTCCAACAAAAAAATAGCCACTTGGAAGCCATTGAAAAAAAGGCAGAGGCAAGCATTGGCCAACGAGAAGGGTTGTTGAAGGAAATCGAAGCCCTAAAAGCAGGATTGAACGAAAAAGAGGAGCAATTGGAAAGGCAGTCCTACCAAATTGGCGTCCTCCAGGAAGAAAAGGCGCAAAAGCACCAAGAACACAGCCGCGCCCTGTTGGAGCGGGAGAAAAGCTTCAAAGACCAGCTAACCCTCAAAGAGCGGGAGTTTCAGCTGGAGTTAAAAGAAGTCCGGCTGACGCTGCAAATTGAGCAGGCGGCAGGGCTCGAAGCGTTGAAAGGCCATTACGAGGAAAAGATGCAAATAATGGCTGGGGGAATAGAAGTACCTAAGAAGTAGGAGGGCCTGTTGGCACCCCTGCTTTTTTACAATTTGTTTACAAATACTGTCCCTGATGGACGAATCGAGAAAAAGAGTGGATGTTTTGTCGAAATTATCAATATTATTGAAAAAAACAGTTGCATTTTCATTGGATTTATTATACTATTGTTCCTGTTGAGGATTAAATATCCGTTCCAGTTGAAATTTTCATGTCGGTTCCTGTTGGATTTGCAGGGCACTTGAAGCCGGAATGAGAAGACCTTTAGTACAAAAAAACCTGAAAAAATGTTGGCTAAATGTTAGGCATTTTCTTTTTTTTGGGCAAAAAGTTTACAAATACTAAACAAATTGTTGTCTATTTCCACGTTTTTGTAATGGAGCGATTCCTTATATAAGGATATGTGGCAATGATTTTGGGAAGGGGGTTGATTTGATGGATCAAATGGCAATAAAAAAGCCGATGGCTAAAAAGCCGATGGCAGAGGCCCGTAAAAAAATGCATCAGAAACTGCCGCTGATGGATGCCTTGAAAAATTACACCCAAAAAGATGTAGCGGCCTTTGACGTCCCTGGCCATAAAAGAGGTCAGGGCGTACCAGTGCTACAAGATTTTTTCGGGGAAAAATTAATGAAAATGGATGTCAATTCGTTGCCGGAACTAGATAATGTCTCCAACGCTACAGGGGTCATCAAAGAAGCGATGGAGCTTTTGGCCGATGCTTATGGGGCCGATGCCGCATACTTTATGACCAATGGGACGACAGGGGCGATCCATAGCATGCTCCTGGCAGCTTTGGAGCCGGGGGATGAAGTGCTCTTGCCTAGAAATATCCACAAGTCAGCCCTTAATGGCCTGATCCTTTGCGGGGCGAAGCCTGTCTATGTAAAGGCTGATATCCTGCCGAAAGAAAACCTCGTTGGGAATTTAACGGCCAGAGATGTTGAAATGCATCTTTTGGATAACCCTAAAATCAAGGCGGTGTTTGTGCTAAACCCGACTTACTACGGTTTTGTAAGCGACCTTAAAGCGATTGCCTCGGTTTGCAACCGCCATGGTGTCTTGCTGATGGTGGATGAGGCCCACGGGGCGCACCTTGGCTTTCATGACGGGCTCCCGTTATCGGCTATGGAAGCAGGCGCGGATATGTCCTGTGTCAGCATCCATAAAACGGGAGGGGCTTTGACCCAGGCATCGGCACTTTTGGTGAAAAAAAATAAAATCAATCCAAAGAAAGTCCAGCAGGTCGTCAACATGCTCCAGTCCACATCGGCATCTTATTTGCTGATGGGAAGCCTTGACGGCGCCCGCCAAAACCTGGTTTTGAATGGGCATCGCCAATTGACAGAGGCCCTTCGCCTCTCAAGCCTGGCCCGGTTTGAATTGAACCGCATCCCAGGCGTCCACACGGTTGAAAGCCCGGATGGACGGTTGGACATTACGAAGCTTGGCATCAATGTCCGTGGGCTTGGCCTTTCAGGCTTTGAAGTCTACGACCTGATGCACCAAAATTATGGCATCCAGCTTGAAATGCCGGATTTCAACCATGTTTTAGCCATCATCTCCCTTGGGGATGAGGAACGAAACATCTGGCGGCTGATTGACGCTTTCAAGGAAATCTCCAAAAAGCAAGCTGCGACGCCCACAAAAATCAACATGAAGCCCATGCGGCCCCTGGGAACCCCGAAAGTGGCACTAAGCCCAAGGCAGGCGTACTTTAGCGAAAAAGCGCCCCTGCTTTTGGACGCGGCAATCGGGCGCATTGCCGGCGAATCGGTGATGGCATACCCGCCGGGCATCCCTTTAGTTGCCCCGGGAGAGGAAATCACCGCTGAAATCGTCGTTACCCTGAAACAGTTAAAGCAAAGCCAGGCGTTCATGACCGACAGTTATGACCCGGACTTAAAACAAATATTAGTCATCAAAGAGGAGAGTGACCCTTATGCATAAAGTAGAAACATTAGGCCGACACATTTTAGTGGAATATTACAACTGCGACCCAGAGGTTTTGAAAGACCCTGAATTCATCGAGCGCGAGATGCGGCAAGCGGCCTTAGAAGCCAAAGCGACCATCGTAACGTCCGACTTCCACCACTTTGCCCCTTGGGGGGTATCCGGTGCGGTCATCGTTGCCGAGTCCCATTTGACCATCCATACATGGCCTGAATACGGCTTCGCTTCTTGCGACTTCTTCACTTGCGGGGACATCGACCCATGGGAAAGCTTCAACTACCTGGAAAAAGTCTTGAAGTCCGAAGTCAGCGAGTCCATTGAAATCCCACGGGGGCTGACAGCCAAAATCCAAAAACATGCGAAAACGGACCTTGGCAACATCACATTCAAACCAATGGATGAACAAATCGCATAACCATTTGAAAGAAAACCACTTCCAAATGGTCATGTGTTAAATAAAAAAATCTGTGGATTTAAAAAAGCAATGGGTAAATCGGTTAAACAATCCGCTAAGCTTTACTTTTATCCCATGTTTTGGATATAATGCAATAAATCCCAGTTCGAAATATAGGAGGAACCCAACATGGAATTATGGTACACTGAGGAATGGACGCAAAATGTCCGCTTATCAATTAAGGCGACCCGCCACTTATATTCGGAAAAATCCGAATTCCAGCAAGTCGACATCTTGGAATCCAAGGAATTTGGGCGCTTTTTAACCCTTGACGGCCTGATGATGGCTAACGAGAAAGACGAGTTCATCTACCATGACTGCATCGTCCACCCGGCGATGGCAACCAACCCCAACATCAAGAAAGTCTTGGTTATCGGGGCTGGCGACGGGGGGACTGTGCGCGAACTTACCCGCTACCCTGGGATTGAGAAAATCGACATGGTGGAAATTGATGAATTGGTTGTCCGTTCCTGCCAGCAGTTCCTTCCGATTACCGCTGAGAAACTGGACGACCCACGGGTTAGCCTGTATTTCGAAGATGGGGTGGCATTTGCCAAAAACTCCAAAGACGGTTATTATGATCTAGTCATCGTTGACTCCACGGACCCAATCGGGCCGGGGGAAGGCTTGTTCTCCGTTGATTTTTATAAAGACTGCTACCGCATTTTAGCTGCGGACGGCATTTTGGTCAACCAGCACGAGTCGCCATACTTTGAGCGGGATGCACGTGAGATGAAGCGTTCCCACTCCAAGATCAAGGCATTGTTCCCGATTTCACGGGTTTACCAGGCCCACATCCCGACTTACCCGTCCGGGCACTGGCTGTTTGGCTTTGCTTCCAAGAAGCTGGACCCATTAAAAGACGCTGATTTTGCAGCGTGGAAAGAGCTTGGTCTAAAAACGAAGTATTACAACACCGACCTTCACACAGGTGCTTTCGCCTTGCCAACTTACGTAAGGGAGATGCTTGACAATGCTACAGCTTAATAACAATGCACAGTTTTTAGGGATGGAGGCCCCTTA
Organism: Turicibacter sp.; assembly: GCA_009787345.1. Taxonomy (GTDB): domain Bacteria; phylum Bacillota_I; class Bacilli_A; order MOL361; family Turicibacteraceae; genus WRGF01. Next base: position 10,271 of record WRGF01000203.1, on the reverse strand, counting down.
TGAGGACGCGCAAGTCGTGGTTTTCGGCATCCCCTTTGATGGGACCACTTCAAACCGCCCGGGGACGCGCTTCGCTTCTGCTGCTATCCGGCTTGAATCAGTTGGGCTTGAAACGTACAGCCCCCTTCTAGATTTGGATTTAGAGGACGCAAACGTGATGGACGCTGGCGATGTAGGTTTATCCATAGGCGATACGCCACGGGTCATGGAAGAAATCAAGGCAGTAACCGCCCAAATCCTTAAGGACGGGAAAATCCCGTTTATGGTGGGGGGGGAACATTTAGTGACCCTTCCAGTGGTGGAGGCTGTTTTTGAAAAATACCCGGATGTGCACATCATCCATTTCGATGCCCACACTGACCTTCGGGACACGTTCAACAACAATAAATTATCCCATGCGACGGTCATCCGCCGCATCCATGACTTCCTTGGCGACGGGCGGATTTTCCAGTTTGGTATCCGCTCGGGGACGAAAGAGGAATTTGACTTCGCCCGTGTCCATAACCATGTGTATATGGAACCGCATACGATGAATACTTTGCCGGAAGTCATCGCTTCCCTTAAAGGGAAAAAAGTGTATGTGACCATCGACCTGGATTGCCTGGATCCGTCTGTTTTCCCAGGCACCGGGACACCGGAACCGGGTGGGCTTACTTACCGCGAATACCAAACCTTGTTCACCCAGCTAAAGGACGCTGACCTTGAACTGGTTGGAGCTGATATTGTGGAGCTTAGCCCACATTATGACCCAAGCGGGGTATCCACCGTGGTGGGTGCCAAGTCCTTGCGTGACTTATCTTTGGTCTTGGACCATAAATCCAAATAAATTTATGACAGCCCTGCCATTTGGCAGGGCTGTTTATTGTTAAAAAATGCGATTTTTATGTATAATTTTCAGGGAAAGCCGTGGTTATTCAAGGCGAGCGATTGTCCGCAGTAGTAAAATGTGGTAAAATACTCAAAACGGTGAAAGGTGGGAGCGTATGGACGAGATATTTAAGAATTACTCCAAAAAAATTATTGAAAACGGAAAAATCCCTTTGCCTTTTTACGATAAATACGATGTCAAAAAAGGGCTTCGGGACATTAACGGAAAAGGGGTCATGGCGGGGCTGACGACGATTTCGGCTATCCATTCCTTTGACCAACAGGGAAACGAAATCCCGGGTGTGCTTCAGTACCGCAACTATGACGTAAAGGAAATCGTAGGCAGCCTTAGGCGGGAAAACCGCTTTGGCTTTGAAGAAGTCGCCTATTTATTATTATTCGGCGAACTGCCGTCCCATGATGAGCTGGTGGATTTCCAAAAAATGCTGGCCGATTACCGGAAACTGCCGAAAATTTTCGTGCGGGACGTGATTTTTCCAAGCCCGTCGGCGGATATTATGAATTCCATGAGCCGAAGCATCCTGGCCCTAGCCAGCTACGACCCCAATGTGTCGGACCTTGCGATTGAAAACGTGCTGGCCCAAAGCATCCAGCTCATTGCCCAGTTCCCGCTATTGGCTATTTATGCTTACCATGCCTATAATCATGCGAAGCAGGGGGAGAGCCTTCATATCCATTACCCGTGCGAAAACCTGACCACGGCGGAAAACATTTTAAGGCTGCTCCGCCCGGATAAAAAATACTCCGACCTGGAAGCGAAGGTGCTGGACATTGCCCTTATCCTTCACATGGAACATGGCGGCGGCAATAATTCCACCTTCACTACCCATGTGGTCACCTCAAGCGGCACGGACACTTATGCGGCCATTGCAGCTTCGCTGTCCAGTTTGAAAGGCCCGAAACATGGTGGCGCCAACATCAAGGCGGCTTATATGCTACAGGATATAAAAGAGCATGTATCCGACTGGGAAGATGAAGAAGCGGTTAAATCCTACCTGAAAAAAATACTCGACAAGGAGGCTTTCGACCAAAAAGGGTTGATTTATGGGATTGGGCACGCTATTTATACCATCAGCGACCCCCGGTTTGAAGTCTTTAAATCGTATGTGGGGGATCTGGCCCATGAGAAAGGGCTGGATGCTGAATTTGCCCTTTATGAAAAAGTGGAGCAGCTGGCGCCTGACATCATCCGCCAAAAGCACCGCACTTACAAAGGGATTTCCCCCAATGTGGATTTTTATTCAGGCTTTGTCTATCAGATACTGGATATCCCGGAAGAGCTTTACACACCGCTTTTCGCCATCGCCCGCATTGTGGGCTGGTCGGCCCATCGCATGGAGGAGCTCATCAACATGAACAAAATTATCCGGCCGGCTTATGAAAGCATCGCGGATGCCTTGCCTTACGAAAAATTAGAAAATAGGGGGATGGGAGCATGAAAAACAGCATAAAAATTTCTGGAATTGAGTACAAGTATTACGATATTTCCCAAATCGAAGGGATTGACCGCCTGCCTTACAGCCTAAGGATGCTTTTGGAGAGCCTAGTGCGCGGCTTGGATACGGGCAAATCAACACAAGCCCATGTAGATGCCGTCCTTGATTACTTGAAAGGGGTTACTGGCGGCGAAACCGTGTTCATGCCGAGCCGGGTCATCCTCCAGGATTTTACCGGGGTGCCTGCCATCGTGGACTTGGCGGCCATGCGGGATGCCATGAAAGCACAGGGGGGCGACCCGTCCCTCATCAACCCCGAAATCCCGGTGGACCTGGTTATCGACCACTCCGTACAGGTAGATGAATCAGGGAGCGGGAGTGCCCTTCGTGCCAATGCCCGCCTGGAATTTGAGCGCAACCTGGAACGCTATAAATTCCTGAAATGGGCGGAAGGCTCATTTGAAAACTTTCGGGTGGTGCCGCCGGCAACGGGGATCATCCATCAGGTCAACCTGGAATATTTAAGCGATGTCATCACCCAAAAAGACGGGGTTTTATATCCCGATAGCGTGTTTGGGACCGATTCCCACACGACCATGATCAATGGGATCGGCGTCCTTGGCTGGGGCGTTGGCGGGATTGAAGCCGAGGCGGTCATGCTCGGGGAGCCTTCCAGTTTGACGGTGCCAGAGGTCGTTGGCGTCAAATTCGTCGGGGAACTGGGGCCGTTTGCCACAGCCACTGACTTGGCCCTCACCGTCACCAAAGTGCTTCGGGATGCGAAAGTCGTCGGCAAATTCGTGGAGTTTTTCGGCCCTGGGATTGCCTCATTAAGCTTATCTGACCGGGCGACGGTTGCCAATATGGCCCCTGAATACGGTGCGACGTGCGGGTATTTCCCCATTGACGATGAGAGCCTAAACTACCTGCGCAATACGAACCGAAGCGAGGAACTGATTGCTACCGTGGAAGCTTATGCTAAAGCCAATAAACTTTTTTATAACGGTTCGGCAGGGGCTCCCCTTTACTCCCAGGTCATTGCCATAGACCTGTCTGACATCTCTGCACGGCTTTCGGGGCCGTCCCGCCCACAGGACATGGTGCTGTTGCCGGATGTTTCAAAAAACTTTGAAACCTTCGTGGCAGCCCGCCGCCCCTTACGTGATAGCGACGGGAAAGTTGCCGTGGCTTCCATTACCAGCTGCACCAACACCAGCAACCCATCCGTCATGATGGCAGCAGGGCTGTTGGCTAAAAAAGCCGTCGAAAAAGGGTTGCAGGTCCCCGAATATGTAAAAACCAGCCTGGCACCAGGCTCTAAAGTAGTGACCACCTACTTAGAGCAGGCAGGGTTGCTCCCTTACCTGGAACAGCTTGGCTTCAACGTAGTGGGCTATGGCTGCATGACCTGTATTGGCAACACCGGCCCCTTGCTTCCCGTCATGGAAGAAGAAGTGTTGAAAGACGACCTGATTGTCGCCAGTGTCCTGAGCGGGAACCGAAACTTTGAAGGGCGCATCCATGCCCTGGTCAAAGCCAATTACCTGGCAAGCCCGCCACTGGTCATTGCCTATGCCCTGGCAGGGACTGTGCGCCAAGACCTGGCAACGATGAAGCTTGGGACAGACCCAGCGGGGCATGACGTGTTCTTAAGCGATATTATGCCAACCGCACAGGAAGTAGCAGCACTTGTGCAAAAATACGTCACCAAAGAACTTTTTGCCGATTCTTATGCGACGGTATTTGATGCCAATGAGGAATGGAATAAAATCGAGACCTCCCAAAGCGTCGTCTACGACTGGCCAGTGGCTTCTACTTACTTGTCCAATCCGCCATATTTCAATGGCTTGAGGTCATCTGATGCCGGCCTAAAGGGATTAAGCGTATTGGCTAAATTCGGGGACTCCATTACCACCGACCACATCAGCCCGGCGGGTGCCATAAAGCCCGATTCCCCGGCAGGCCGCTGGCTCCTTAAAAATGGGGTGGACCTGAAGGATTTCAACTCTTATGGCTCCCGCCGCGGGAACGACCATGTCATGACCCGTGGGACATTTGCCAATATCCGCATCAAAAACCAGCTGACGCCAGGGGTCGAAGGCGGGTTTAGCAAGTTCAGGGGCGAAGTGCTCCCAATGTATGACGCTGCCATGAAGCACCAGGAAGCAGGAAACGGCCTGGTTGTTTTGGCGGGCAAGGATTATGGGATGGGCTCCAGCCGTGACTGGGCCGCCAAGGGGACCATGCTTTTGGGGGTCAAAGCGGTCATCGCCGAAAGCTTTGAACGGATACATAGGAGCAACCTGGTGATGATGGGGGTTGTCCCGCTGCAATTCAAAGCTGGTGAAAGTGCGGATGCCTTAGGGTTGACCGGCGAGGAAACTTACCACATTGATTTACCTAAAAACCCGCAAATCGGGCAGCTGGTGAAAGTCCTGGCAGACGATAAAGCGTTTGAAGCCATCTTGCGGTTTGACTCCCAAGTGGATTTAGAATATTATGGACAGGGCGGCATCATGCCTTATGTCATTAAGAAAAAGGTGGGGTAACGTATGCAAAATCAACCAACTATTTGTTATATTGAAGGGGATGGGATCGGTGCGGAAATTTTTCGCCATGCCCAGGAAATTTTTGATAAAGCGGTAAACCTGTCTTTTGGCGGTGAAAAAAGCATCCACTGGAAAAAAGTCCATGCCGGGGAAAAAGCCTTGTCCGAAGTGGGGGAATATTTGCCCCAGGAAACATTGGATGCCATCAAGGAACATGGCCTGGCCATCAAAGGGCCGCTTGGCACACCTGTGGGAGGGGGGTTCCGCTCCATCAACGTGGCCCTTCGCCAGCAGTTGGACCTTTATGCCTGCGTCCGGCCGGTTTCTTATTTTGAAGGGATCGACTCCCCAGTGAAGCGCCCTGAGGATGTGGACATGACCATTTTTCGGGAAAATACCGAAGATGTCTACTCCGGCATCGAATTTGAAAGCCAGTCCGAGGAAGCCAAGCAGCTCATCGGCTACTTGGAATCGTCGCTCAACGTGACCAAAATCCGCTTCCCAAAAACGTCTGCCATCGGAATCAAACCTGTAAGCGCCGAAGGGACCAAGCGCCTGGCAAAAGCAGCCCTGGACTATGCGGTAGCCCAAAATAAAAAGCGCCTGACCTTTGTCCATAAAGGAAATATCATGAAATTTACGGAGGGTGGCTTTCGCCACTGGGCCTATGAGACCGCTAACGATTATCCCGTGTTTACCCAGTTGGAATACCTTCAGATTAAACAAGAGGCCGGCATCGAGGCTGCAAATAAGGCGAAGGAAGAAGCACAGTCCCAAGGGAAAATTTATGTGGATGATGTCATTGCCGATAATTTCTTGCAGCAGATTTTGCTGAACCCGTCCCATTACGATTTGGTGGCGACCCTGAACCTGAATGGCGATTATATTTCGGATGCCCTGGCGGCAACTGTGGGCGGCATCGGGATTTCGCCGGGCGCCAACATCAATTATGAGACCGGCCATGCCATTTTCGAGGCGACCCATGGGACAGCGCCGGACATTGCGGGGCTCGGCCTTGCCAACCCATCAAGCCTGATCCTCTCTGGAGTGATGATGTTTGAATACATGGGCTGGGGCGAGGTGGCTTCTAAAATCAAGGAAGCCCTTGGCAAAACCCTTAAAAGCGGCTGCCTGACCAAAGACCTGGGCGGGACTGCGACCACTTCGGAATTTTCCGAGCGTATTGCGTCTTACCTCAACTAAAAAAGAAACAGCCATGCCGTCCCGAAAACTGGGATGGGATGGCTGTCTTTTTTGGTTAAATGTGGGCAATTTGGGCATAATGAAGGTATTGGAGGTGCATTTATGAAACAAAAACTGTTGGGAATGATGCTATTGTCAGTTTTCAGCCTATTCCCTATCCAAAAAGCACAGGCTACGGGGCCTTCCGACTTAGAACCCCGTGGCATTTTTACGGTCGTCATTGACCCAGGGCATGGAGGGATTGATTCCGGTGCCGTCAATGAATGGCTGGGCATTTTCGAGAAGGATTTGAACCTGGAAGTTGCCCGTGCGGCTCATGCGCGGCTTTTAGAATTGGGAGTCCATGCGGTCATGACCCGGGAAGGGGATGATTACATGGAAATCGTGGAGCGCACCGACCTAGCCAAATCCATCCATGCCGATTTATTGGTCAGCATCCATCACGACACCGATCAGGATTGGGGGGATGGCGCCCATTTGATTCATTCCATCCATGAAGGTCCGAGCTTGAACCTGGCGGAGGAAATCGGGGCGGCCATCGTTTCCCAGACGGGGCAAGAACTTAGGAGCTTCTCCCCGTATTGGTTCCAAAGCGGCATGTTCGAGGGGGAAAAAGATGATTATTACGGCATTTTAAGGCGTAGCACCATGCCGGCGGTCATTGTGGAAGCCGCTTACCTCAATGCCCACAACATCCAGGCAGTGGATACCCCTGAAAAACGGGCTTTGATGGGAAGGGCGATTGCCGATGGGATTTATGCTGCCATCCGCCGTGATTTTACAGGGATTGTCACCTACAAAGGCATTGAAACCCATTACGACCCAAAAACCAACACCCGCTTGGTGGAGGTGGAGGCTGTTATGGGCAACTAAAGAAATTAACCCTAGAAATGGGAAATCGGAATATTAGAACAGCCTCCTTGGTCCTTTGACAATTGGATGGAAACCGTTTATAATAAAAGAAAAAGGGAGGAATTATCATGCCGACTGAATTTGAAAAAAGAAGCGACCAAAAGGGGCATTTGTTCGAATTGTTGGAAGTCAAAGCGACCAACAAGGAAACCAACATCGCATTGGAACGGATTATTTTAAAGCACATTTCAGAAATGCAACAAGAGGACGTGGCCCTTGTCATCGACCAAATCCAAAAATTATACCCAAATTTCAAGCAGGATTAGGGAGGGAGTCCGTCAATTCCCTGATTTTTTTAGGTTATTCCTCACTTTGTCGAAAACTGAAAACGTTATTTCATAATAAAATCCTTGATTTACTTGCCATGCCATGTATAATAGACATAACACAAAAATTCAGCGACGAAGAGAGTAGCGGGTGTGTTTGTCTTAGCGAGCCGGGGGTGGTGGGAGCCTGGCACAAAACACGGCCGTGAAGCGGACTTCTTAGAAGCCCCCAGGAAATGGGGGGCCGGTGATGCAACACCGTTAACAAACCCCTGAGATGCCTTTTGCTGTAAAAAAGGCGAACAAGAGTGGTACCGCGACTGAAATCGCCTCTTATTTTAAGGGGCGTTTTTTTTTATTTTCGTCAATAGAAGGAGGGCTAACATGAAAGTTTACATAGATGGAAACCTTGGCACGACCGGGCTTGAGCTTGAATCGAGGCTGAAGGAACTGGCCCAGAAGGTGAAACTGGAATTTATCCAGGCTCGTGATGGGCTTAGGAAGGATTTATCGGAGCGGAAAAAACTGTTGAACGCTGCCGACGTGGTGTTTTTATGCCTCCCGGATGGGGCGGCAAAGGAAGCGGTTGCCATGGTGGATAATCCCGATACGGTCATCATCGACGCATCCACCGCACACCGCACCCATGGGGATTGGGCTTATGGCTTCCCGGAGCTTTCCCCCAACCATTTCCAAAAAATCGCCACTTCTAACCGCATTTCGGTGCCAGGCTGCCATGCCACAGGGTTTTCTGCTTTGGTCTACCCCTTGGTGGAAGGCGGGTTCATCCCAAATGACGGCGTCCTATCCTGCCACTCCCTAACCGGCTACAGCGGCGGCGGCAAATCCATGATAGAGGCGTACGAACAAGGCGGGGCCAGTGCAGCACTTTTATACGGATTGGACTTGGGCCACAAGCATTTACCGGAAATGATGGCGGTGTGCGGCCTATTAAATCCCCCGATTTTCACCCCGGTGGTAGTGCCCTTGAAGCAAGGAATGGTGGTCACAGTGCCATTGGCGGCCGATGCTAAAAAACTGTGGGCGCATTTGAACGGGCATTATGAAAACTCGCCAACGATACGGGTCAAACCCTTCGGGGAGCAGGTTTCGTTGAACATTGAAACGGGGATGGCAGCCAACGCCCTTGACATTTACGTCTTTGGCCATGGGAAGCAAACCGTGTTGGCGGCCCATCTTGATAATTTAGGGAAAGGTTCCAGCGGGGCGGCCGTCGAATGCCTGAAAGTGAGGTTTGGTATCCATGATTGACCAAGCGACCAGGGGCCGCATCTTATCGGAGGCCCTGCCATACATCAGGCAGTACAGCAAAAAAACCGTGGTCATCAAATACGGCGGTTCCGCCATGACCGACCCAGAGCTTAAAAAGGACGTGCTCACGGACATTGCCTTATTGTCCATGGCATCCATCCGGGTGGTCATCGTCCACGGGGGCGGGCCTGAAATCAACCAGTGGCTGAAAAAACTGGATATCCAGCCAAAATTCATCGACGGGCTCCGTTATACTGACGATGCCACCATGGATGTGGTCCAGATGACCCTGGCTGGGAAAGTCGGCAAAGAACTGGCGGCACAGACCACGGCACTGGGCGGGAAAGCTGTTTCCCTTTGCGGGCTGGACGGTAACCTCCTAAAAGCAAAGCAATTGGACGAAAAATACGGGTTGGTGGGGGATTTGGTCCAGGTGGATTCCCATCTCATCGAAACGCTTCTTGACAGCGGCTACATCCCCATCATTTCCAGTACCGCCAGCGGGGAACACGGGGAGACCTACAACATCAATGCCGACATTGCCGCAAGCGCCGTGGCGGTTGCCCTGAATGCGGAGCGGCTGATGTTGCTTACAGATGTACCGGGAATCTTGACCGACCCAAGTGACCCAGAAACTTTGATCCATGAGATGGGGGTCTCGCAAATCCCCATCCTCGTGAAGAACGGCATTATCAGCGGTGGGATGATCCCGAAGCTGAAATGTTGCGAGGAGGCCATCCGCCGCGGGGTGGCGAGGGCGCATATCCTGGATGGCCGCCTGTCCCATTCCATCTTGATGGAAATGCTGACCGACGGCGGCGTGGGGACGATGATAACGGCGTAAGGGCCGTGACAGGGAAAAAAGCCTGCCACCACCCTGTAAAAAATTAAGAGGGAGTGATGAAAATGTTGATGAATACATATGCCAGGTTTCCAGTGACTTTTACCCGGGGCTATGGGAGTCATTTGTGGGATGATAAGGGTAAGAAATACCTGGACTTCGCCAGCGGGATTGGGGTGAATTCCGTGGGACATGCCCATCCTTTATGGGTGGAGGCGGTGTCAGGGCAGGCGGCGAGCCTTGCCCATGTGTCGAACCTGTTTTATACGGAGCCTGCCCAGAAGCTTTCCGAAAAGTTGGTGGAAATCTCGGGGCTGTCCAATTGCTTTTTCTCGAATTCGGGGGCGGAGGCCAATGAGGGGATGATCAAGCTGGCACGCAAGTATTCCCGGGATACCTATGGGGAAGGCCGCCATACTATTGTCACCCTAAACCGCAGTTTCCATGGGCGCACCATTACTACCCTTGCCGCTTGCGGGCAGGACGCTTTGCACCAAAACTTCGACCCGTTCACACCGGGCTTCGTCCATGTCCAACCCGGCGACCTTGAGGCTTTAAAAGCACTCGGCGATGAGGTATGTGCCGTCATGATTGAGCCGGTCCAGGGCGAGGGCGGGGTCTATCCCCTCGATGGGGATTATGTGCAAGGGGTAGCAGACCTTTGCCGGGAAAGAGATTGGTTGCTATTAATTGACGAGGTGCAAACCGGGATTGGGCGTACCGGCAAATGGTTTGGCTTCCAGCATTTCGAAGGGGTTGTCCCGGATGCCATCAGTTTCGCCAAAGGCATTGCCGGGGGCTTGCCCTTAGGGGGCTTCATGGCAGGCGCCAAACTTCAGGATACGCTGGCACCTGGCGACCACGGGAGCACCTATGGCGGAAATCCCATCGCCTGCGCGGCTGC
>WRGF01000202.1 GCA_009787345.1 Turicibacter sp. | reverse complement strand
ATCATAAAAGGGCGGCTGTGGGAAATTTTTTAAAAGCTCCAACACAAAAAAAGAGTTGGCACACGGGAGTGCCAGCCCTGAAAAATGTGGCTTGCCTTAGCTGACCAAAGACGGCGCCAAGGACAGGGCTTCTTCAAGCTCCATCCCTTTAAATGCCTGCACCGGAATCCAAGACCCTTGCAGTTCCTCTTCTTCAACGAAGGCGCCGATGACGCTTCCGGGAATGACGGTGGCTACATCGTTTGAGGCATCCGGTCCACCTAAATCCGTCCTTACCCAACCCGGGTCTGCCATATTAAGGACGACACCGGTCCCCGCAAGTTTTGATGACAGGTCACGGGTGATTTTGTCGATGGCAGCCGTAGAGGCTGCATATGAAGAATACTCTGGCTGGTTGCAGATGCCGCTGGTGGCATTGACGATGCGGCCAAACCCACGGCGAAGCATGCCAGGAAGCATTTCCTCAATCAATATCATGGGTGCCAGCGTATTGACCTTGAAACTCCAAAGGAAAGCATCGGAATCAAGACCATAAAAGTTTTTTTGCGGCTTGGCCTGGACGCCTGCATTGTTGAATAAAATATCGATGGGAACCTTATTCAAGATGTTGCGTGCCATTTCCCGCGTTGCCCCTTCGTCGCTCAGTTCGCATGAAACGGAAAAGCAGTCCACCCCATGCCCAAGGATTTCCTCGACCAAACCTGCCGTGCTTGTCAGGCTGCGGCTATGGACAACCACATTTGCCCCTTTTTTTGCCATGTAGATGGCGATTTCGCGGCCGACCCCGCGGCTTGCCCCGGTGACCAGGACCCATTTTCCTTCAACGTTTACCATTGTTTACCCCCTGACGGGCTGGTTGCACCAAATACTTTCCTGCAACCCAAGCCCTTGAATTTTAACCCTTCCATTCGACCTCTCCAGAATTAGAATGAGTGGCTGGGTGAGGTCTATTATAACATCCCTTTGCTTTTTTGAAAACCCCGTAAGCCCTAGCCCTGGGGGGATTCCTGCTAAATGCCCTTTGCATCCTTGCTGGGATAAGGTACAATTAGTCGTCGATTCAATTTGTATAAAAAATGTGAAAGGGGCAATATCATGGAAATTTACATCGTTTTGACCAAAACAAGCAGCGTGGCTTCCAAGCTCATTGGGTGTTACACGAAAAAACCCTATAGTCATGTATCCATCGCTTTTGATAAAGAACTCAAACAGGTTTACAGCTTTGGAAGGAAAAGGCCCAATTATTTTGGGAAACGAAACCACATGGCTGCAGCTTTTAAGGCCGCCTGATGCGCGGAAACGATGATAACCCTGTTGGCTCCTTAAACGGGCGAAAGGGCTGTGCCGGTCTTTGGCACTGCCCCATCACTCCTTTATTCAAATGGCTTGTAATTCCCGCTAAGGGCCAAGAAGCTGAAAGCATACAGGAAGTTGTCGAAATAACGGCGGTCGCCTTTGCGAAGGGGCGTCTCCCAAAACTTTTGGACCAGGGCACGGGCATTTGGCCCATCCGTAGCAGCCAGTGACGCCGCTGCGTTGGTGGCTATCAACCCGACCGGGTGCAAGACCTTGTCGTCCATGTTGTAATCGGCCCCGCTGACTTTATGGCCATCCCAGGTGTACACGGCGTCCCAGTCCTCAGCATGGGCCACATTGAAAAATTCCTGGAGGGCATCGATGCGCTGTGTGAGGACTTCGTCTGGCCCATGCCAGGAGTTGTCCAATCCAACGTTTAGGGCCGTGCGGTAAGAATCGCTGTAAAAAAGATGGTGGTGCTCCCTAAACTCTTTAGGCGTCCCGTCATAATCGGCGTATTCCCCATTAAGCCCTGTCTTTGGATGCATGGCTTTTTTCAAATATTCACGGCTGGCAGCCGCAGCATCCAACCAAAAGCCGCGGTCTTCCTCATTTGACCATTTGGCAAAGTAATCATAAAAGAAAGGCACATGGTAAGATGGGTCGGAGAATTCAAGTTCCGGCACGAATTTAATCAATTTATTGTCATGGTTCCACATCGGATGCTCGTTGTAAATGACGTCGTGAAGGATTTGGCGGGCTTCCTTAGAGTATTCCAAGACTCCTTCGCCATCGCCCCAGCGCCTAGAAGCAAACAAAAGCGCCGCCGCAAAGAATTCTTCCCCATCAGGTGCCGGGCCATGGGAATTTTTCTCCCCATCCGGGCCAACCGACCAGGCAAAATAGCCGGCGTGCTTCCCATAATCCATGTACATGTATTTTTTCGTCCATTGCCAGACTTTGTCAAAGACCTCTTTTTTATTGTATAACAGGGCAAGCATCATGGCATAGGATTGGCCTTCCGTGCGCACATCCATGTTCCCCGTATCCATCACATAGCCGAAGCCTTCCTCCGTCTCATAATAGATTTTCTCATCTTCCGGCCCCTCAAACAACGTGTCCCAAATTTCTTGGGTGCGGCGGTCGATTTCTTGTTGCGGGTAACCATACTCTTTGAATAAATTCCTCATATGCATCTCCTCCAAATAAAAGCTACCCTAATTATAACGCTTACTGGATGCGGTTTCAATGAATTTTTTAAACTATTTTTTCGGATGTGTGCTAAAGGCGGGACCCCCATGCAAAAACCGCCCCAAACTTGGGGCGGCTATGGGTTATGGGGTTTGTACCTCGCCTTTTCCTTCGCAGTCCGGGCATTCATAAGGCCCAAAGCTGCCATGGGGGCCATTCCAGCTGCTTTGCCCTTCCCCATTGCAATTGCTGCAAACCTCTGTTGCCATTTTCCATCCTCCTGGCTTCTCTTGTTAAAGAGGAGAGAAAAATCCCCTTCCTTCTAGCCTATGCGTCTTGGAAGGGGAATATGGGTCATTTAAGGTTTGGAGCTTTCCACCAACCTTGCCACATGCATCATTAAATACAGGGATTCCTGCTTGGTGGTCTCGTAATCATAAGTCTTTGCTAAGAAATGGTTGATTTTGGCAACGCAAATATACGCCTCCGGGTATTTCAGTTTCACTGCCTGGTATAAAAAGTCATCGTCGTCCTTAATGGATTTCCCAGCAAAAAGCCGTTGGGCAAAAAACTTCAAATGGGTAAAGAAGCGGTGAAAATCCAAAGACTCCTCGTCAAAGGCCATTAAAAAATGGTCGGTGATGATGTCATAAATGGACTGGATCAGCTCCGTCATTTTCAATATGGTGCCCAAATCCTGGTCGTTGGCCCCGTTGACCAAATGGATGGCAATGAAGGCTGCCTCGTCGGGCAAAAGCTCGACCCCCATTTTTTCTTTGATGAGGTTAAGCGCCCAAATCCCCGCTTCATATTCCCGGCGGTACGTCAGCTTCGTTTCATGGAGCAGGCCATTGCGGACTTCATAGCCCTCTTTTTTCCTTTGGATGGCGGAGGCGATATGGTCAGCCAAAGACACCAAAGTCCCTTCCTTGATGGTCATCCCCAGGGCAGTTTGGGCATAAGCGATGACCTCTTGCCCCAGTTCCACGCAATCATAAGGGATATCGGCCAATAATTGCTTAAGCATTGCCATATCGGCTTTGTCGCGCAGCAAAAACTCCTTTTCAACCGAATTTTTATCTATTTTATCGCCGGGCTTTTTTTTGAATCCGAGCCCTTTCCCCATCAAGACAAGCTCCTGTCCTGATTTGGAAACGCTAACAACGTTATTATTGATGACTTGCAAAATACGCACGGATCCATTCCTCCAATTCTCCAACATAACTCAATTATACACAGAAAATCCACATTTGTCTAGCATTTGAGGATTTTTTGTAAAACGCTGTCATGGGGTAAGCCCTGGATTTGGATACCCACGGATAATCAAGTCATCTGGATTTCCCCGAAGCTTGATAAGCTCATCCACCGTCACAAAAACATAGCCCTCCCCTTTTAGCTTTTCGATGATGAGGGGGACCGCTTCGACCGTGGTTTCCCTAATGTCGTGGAGCAAAATGATGTCACCGTCCTGCACCGCATCCACCACGTTATGGTACACGATTTGCGGGTCCCGGTTGATTGGCATCCAGTCCACCGGGTCCACATCCCATAAAACAAGGGGACGGCCATTTAAATAAGCCAGGGCTTCGTCGCTATAAGCCCCCTCAGGCGGGCGGAAAGTGGAAGGTTCCTGGCGGAGCATCCCCTTGAGGATATTATCGGCACCGCTGACCTGCTGCGCCATCCCGTCTGACCCGAGCCGCCTTAAATTGATGTGGTCAAGGGTGTGGTTGCCGATTTGATGACCTTCAAAATAAGCCCTTTTGATGAGGCCTTCATTATGTTCCGCATTTTTGCCAATCACATAAAAGGTCGCCCTCACCTGTGCATCCCTGAGATAATCCAACAGCTTCGGGGTCGTCAATGGGCTGGGGCCGTCGTCAAAGGTCAACGCCACCAATTTGTCGGTTGCTTTGTAGCCGCCTTTGGCTGGCTGCTGCCTTTCTTCTTCCTTGGCAATGGCATTGCCGGTTGGCTCCTCGGCAGCCGAAGCATTGGCTTTGTGAAACCTCGGGGCTAAAAACGGTTCCGCGTTTTCAAGGGGGATTTTGGCCTCCGTAACCCTGGCCGCACCAGAAGAAACCTGATAGGCGTCAAACAAAACGATAAGATTTTCATGGTCGATGACCATGTTGCGAAAATTTTTCGGCACTGGGGCCGTCCCCTCAAACAACATTTCCATTTCATTTGGGTTGTCCTTAAATGGCTCTTGTCCCTTTAAGTGTTCATAAACCATTTTGGAAAACCCCTCCAAATCATCCGGGTCATTCAAAAGGGACAAGGGAGGGGTTTCTTCGCCGGTCTTAAGGTCAAAGATTTTGGCGTATTGGGATGCCGCAGGATGGGCTAAGGCATCCGTTGCTGCCAGCGTGTTGAAGCGGAAGCTGACAATGTCCCCGTTGAAGCAAAACTTATCGAAGGTCACGTAAAAAGCCGCCTCCCCCTCCCCGCCGTACGCTTTCATGAACCCATCCAAAAGGCTGTCCGTAAACTCCTTGATCTGGGCATTGACGGCATCGTTTTCGGTTGTGGGGTAAAGGATGGAAACGACTGGGCCGCTTTGGTCGATGATTTGCCCCACATTGATGCCAGCCAGCCCCCCAGCCTCTTTATCTTTGGCGAAAATTTGCGCCGGGTGGGTGGCAGCGTAGGCAACCGCAATCAAAGCCAGGGCAACAAGTCCCCAGCGCCAGCCCCTGATTTTTCTTTGGTAAAATTTTGGCATTTGTTCAACCTCCCTAACTGGTTATCCTTGTTAGGATGGATATTTCACACAGGATTATACGTAAAAAGCACGGCCGAAAGCGCCGTGCTTATGCTATTTACCTGACTTTTTAGGGAACCATCCCTTGGCGACCCGCTTTCTTTGTTCAAAGACTTCCCCGATGGACCAAAAGGAAGAAAAGGAAGCGACCCCCAAGGTAGCAGAAGCCACCACATTAGGGACCCATAAAGCAAAAAAACCGAAAGCGATGCCAAAAACTAGGAACAGCCAGCCGATTTTCACCCCAAAATGGTATTCGCCTTTAATGACCAGCGGATGAAAGGCGCCGATGATCAAAAAGGTAATCAGGCCGATGGCGATGCCCGTAAAATCAAGGACTCCCATATAAAGCCCCCCCCACAAGACATCTTATGCCCAGATGCCCTAAAATATGACAGGGCTTAAAGGCTTAAGCCGATGGCATCCCCGGCGTTGTCTTTTAACCGGTCGATGGAGTGGATGTAGCGGTTGGTCGTGGCGATGCTTTTATGGGCCGCAAAGTCCCGCACCTTTTCAATGGTTGCCCCCCCTAAAATAGCCAGGGTAATGGCCGTATGCCTCGTGGAATGCACTTTGATCCCTTTTTCAATCCCCGCCCGCTTGCAGGCTGCCTTGATCATATAATTGAGGGTGCTGGGATCCAGCTTGCCGCCGTTTTTTTTATTGGGGGAATGCCCCAGGAATAAATGGGTAGGAGCGTCCTTCAAAAAGTCCCGGCCCGTTTTTTCCACATATTCCTGGATGAGGGCCAAAACAGGTGGCTGGATTTTAACCTGGTCGCCCCTGCCCCCCTTGCGGATGACATTGGCCACATCGTATGGCCCTGATTTCTTGATGTCGCCAAGGCGCAGCCCGATGATTTCCGACTTCCTCAAGGCGGTGGTGAGGGCCAGTGAAAGGATGGTTTTGTTCCTTAGCCCCAAAAGCGTCCCCGTGTCAAACGAGCCTAAAAGGACCTGGCACTCTTCTTTGGTCAAAAACGGGGTTTCAGTCTCCCCGATGGGTGGCTTGCCGTCCTTTAAATTGGCGAAAGGGTTATAGTAAAGCAAGGTTTTCCCGGTTTGGTTGTCTTGGTATTTTAGCATCCACCGGTATAAAGAAGAAAGGGAAGAAATTTTTCGGCTGATAGTTGCCGGCTTTAACCCCCTGCCAATAAGCTCCAAAAGCCAGTGCTCCGCTTCGCTCATCCCCACGGACAGCACGTCTTTTAGGCTGATATCCTCAACCTCAGAAACGTCAAAAAAATCTTTGATGTCCCGTTCGTAAGCCCCAGCTGTATGGCTGCTGATGGCCTGCTTCAAATTTAAGAAGTGCCTGATGAAATGGACAGGCCTATTGGTTTGGACCGTGTTGTTTGTTTGTGCAAGTTCCATGGCTATTCCCCCCTTTAAGCTGTTTCAAACCTTCATTTTACCATATCCCGCTACATTTTGACACCCCTAGCGCCATTTCGAGCAAAAAGCAGCAGTCACCAACACGGGCAATGCCCATAGACTATAGTATAGGTCGCATGTTGTATGGAGGTAGTGTTGTGAATCCAACCTTGTTGTTTGTGTGGGCGGGCCTTGCCCTTGTATCGGTCCACGCCGCGCTCCTTGCCTTGATCATCAACCGGCTGGTACGAAAAATCGCCGGCGGCAAAGAGGGCGATCCCAGTAAATTGGAAATGGGGACGATGGACGTCCTGCCCCTGATTTTTAGCCTCGTTTTCATCATTTCGGTCCTGTCCGGATTTTTGATCATAGCTTCAATGCTCCACCTTTGGTCTGCCATTGCTTTGATAGCCGCATTATCGCTTTTAACATTTTTATCGGGCAAAAAACTGGTGGGCATCCTAAAAAAAATCAAATGACTTAAAACAAAAGGGCCTCCGGAAAACGGGAGGCCCTCTTGTTATTTGTGAATCTCTTAGGAGATAGTCATCAGGTTGCTATTTGATAACACCTTCTACGGCTTTCCCAAACCACTGCCCCAAGCCCCCAATCAGCTCAGAGATTTCTTCCTTTGTCCCGATGGAAATACGAAGGCCCGTTGGGAATGGGCGGACAATGATTCCGATTGATTCCAAAAATGCGGCAATTTCACGGCTGTTGTTTAAAGGGATAAACAAGAAATTGGCCTGGGATGGGTAATAGGCAATCCCTTTTTTGTTTAAAAAGCCTTCTAGCAAAGCCATCGCCTCACGGTTTTTAGCCGCACACTGAGCAACGAACCCTTGGTCTGCGAGGGCAGCCATGGCTGCCTCTTGGCTCGGGGCCGTTGTGTTGAATGGCAGGCGCGCCGTTTCAAAGCCAGCAATCAACTCCCCTGCCCCCACGCCATAACCGATGCGGAATGCCGCCAGGCCATAAGCTTTGGAGAACGTCCGCAAGATCAACAGGTTTTTAAATTTATTGACTAAAGGGATGGATTTAGGGAAATCTTCAGCTACTGCGTATTCAAGGTAGGCCTCATCCAAAATAACCAGCACATTGTCCGGCACCTGGTGCAAAAAGGCCTCCAGCGCATGGCTGTTCACATAAGTGCCCGTCGGGTTATTGGGATTGCACACCCACACCATCCGGGTAAACGGGTCGATGGCTTTTAGCATCCCTTCCAAATCATGGGTTCCCCCAATCAGCGGGACAATTTTAGATTCAGCCCCTTCGATGACAGCGTGATGGCGGTATTGGATAAACGTATCATCAGCCAGCACGATGTTATCACCTTTTGAAAGGATTGCCCGGCTCACCATCTGGATCACCTCATCGGCACCCGCCCCGAATAGCAGCTGATTTGGCTCAACCCCTAAAAATTTTGCCGTCTTTTCACGAAGGGCAAGCACCGAACCGTCCGGATAAATGCTAAAATCCGTAAAATTTTGGTACGCTTTTATTGCAAGTGGCGAAGCACCATATGGATTTTCGTTGGAAGCCAGCTTGATGACGTGGCCAAGCCCATGTTCTTTTTTGATGGCCGCCGTGGTTTTTCCCGGTACATAAGCGTTCAAGGTTTTTAATTGCGGTTTGACAAACATAATCTCATCCTCCTGTTAGTTGCTTTTCCCAACATTATACCATGAAAAAAAGGGCGATGCCGCAAAAATTTGAGCATCTGCCATTGATTTTAGGAAAAAAACTGGAAAAGATGAAAGGCCAAGAAGCCCACCAGGTAAGCAGCGCCGAACCCAAAGGCAAGCATCTTGAATGTGGTCACCACGGATTTGCTTTCCTTATGCATGATGCCGATGGTGGCCAGGCAAGGCAGGTAAAGCAGGGAAAAAACCAAGAACCCAAAAGCCTGGGCCTGGGTCAGCATGCCCGCAATGGCCGTTTCAGAGCCTGCAATGACTATCATGGACGAAGCCAAGAGCTCCTTGGCAAAAAAGCCGACCACCAGGCTTGAAGCAATTTCCCAGCTGCCAAGCCCAAGGGGCGCAAATAGCGGTGCAATAAACCCACCAACATGCGCCAAATAGCTTTCATGGTTGGGTACCCCCACCCCATTTGGCCCCACATACTGCAAAAACCACATCAGCACCGAGCCCAAGATAATGAACTTGCCGGCGCTTTGCAAAAAGTCCTGCCCTTTTTGCATGGTCTGCCTGAACACTAGGCCTAGCTGAGGCATCCGGTATGGCGGGATTTCCAGGACGAACGGCTCTTGGGGACGGTTAAAGGCAGTGACGCTCAAAAGCTTGGCACCCCCAAGGGCGACAGCCATGCCCAGCAAATACAGCCCCATAATGACCAAGGCTTGATGGTTGGGAAAGAATAGGCCTACAAACAAGACGTAAACCGGCAAGCGGGCCGAACAGGACATAAACGGGATGATGGCGATGGTCTTCATGCGCTCTGCCCTGTCCTTGATGGTGCGGGTGGCCATCATGGCAGGCACATTGCAGCCAAACCCAGTAATGAGGGGGACAATGGATTTGCCATTTAGGCCAAAATGGGAAAAGGCATCATCCATGACCAGGGCCACCCGCGCCATGTAGCCGGTCCCTTCCATTAAAGACAGGCAAAAAAACAAGATGAGGATTTGTGGCAAAAAGACGATGACACCGCCGACGCCAGTTAAAATTCCCTGGGAAATCCCTTCTGAGGCCAGTGTCCCGGGAACAATCCCAGCTTGGGCCATCCCTTGCCGGACCCAGGGGACAATGCCTTCGTTGATGGCCCGCTCAAACATTTGCGACAAGGGGTTGCCCACTAAGTCGAAGGTGAGGGTGTAGGCCAAGAACATGACGGCAAAGAAAAAGGCAAGCCCCCAAATGGGATGGGTCAGGACATGGTCGACCGTTTTTTGCCCCGTTTTAGGGAGGCCCGTCCTGCTTAGGCTATGGCTGCAAACTTCCGTTATGTACGCCCTTCGCTTATTAAAAATCGCCCCTTTTAAAGAAAGGGCCTCCCCTGACTTGACGACCTGCCCTTGGGTCCGTTCCACGATGCCGGCGAATGCCTCCCGAAGATGGGGGAAAAGGTCAAGGGCACAAGGATTGTTTTCCAGCACCTGAATGGCCAGCCAGCGTTTGTTTTCTGGAGTTTTAGGAAGGATGCGGGTGATGTCCATAATCGCCCCTTCAAGGATTTTTCCATAGTAAAGCTTCCAATCAGTTACTGGGCTTAAGCATGAAGCCTTCGCCAAAAGCCCCTGGGTTCCCATTTTTTTACGGGCATCAACGGGAATCGCTTCAATCCCGAGGCATTCCTGGAATTTTTCCACGTCAAGCTTAAGCCCCCGGCTGCTTAGTTCGTCCATCATGTTGAGGGCGATGGCCATGGGCTTGCCCGCTTCGAGGAGCTGGATGCTAAGATGGAGGTTGCGCCTTAGGCGAGATGCGTCCACAATGTTGATGATCCCATCAAAGCCCCCTGCAAGCATGGCCTCGGCCACCACCCCTTCATCCGCCCCTGATGGGGTGAGGGAATATGTGCCCGGAAGGTCGATCACCGTCACATCGGATCCGATAAGTTTTGCCGGCAAGCCCTCGACGGTAGCCCCAGACCAATTGGCCACTTGGGCGTTCATGCCTGTCATCTGGTTGAAAAGGGTGGTTTTCCCCACGTTCGGGTTGCCAATGAGCAAAAGTTCCATTTCCCCCACCCCCTAGGCCAAGGAAACGCCAATTTTGGCGGCCTCGGAATACCTTAAACAAAAATCAACGTCATCCACGCTGATGAGGTAGAGGCGCCCAAAACTGAGCACATCCTGAAGCCTTGCCGTGCTCCCGATGGAAATCCCCATGTCGTAAAGCCGGCGGCTAAAACTGTCGCTTAGGCCAATAAATTCTGTAATGATGGCCTCCTGGCCCTTTTTCAAATCGGTCAGCACCATAAAAAACCGCCCCCTTTGCTTGATTAAATCCTATGCGAGGCGGCGGCCATTCATTCTAATATTAGGGAATTTTCTAATTTTTAAGTTTTAAAGCCGTGCTTCCCCCTGGAAATTGACAGGAAAATGTCCTGATGGGCTGTACACTTTGAAGCGATAGCCCAATCCTTTGTAGTAACCGATGATTTCGGGCAAAGCCTCTACGGTGGCGGGCATCTCATGGAGGAGGACAACCAGGTCAGCTGACTTTTCCTTTTCGGTGGCTGCTTTTAACCGGGTTAGAAGCGATGCTTTGGTGGTGCCTTCCAGCCAGTCATCCGGCGACACGTTCCAGTCCCAGCACTTGAGCCCCGCGCCAAGCAACTTATCAATATGTGCTTTCGTAAAATTTCCAGAGCTGCCATAAGGGGCCCGGCAAAGTTTGCTCTCAACCCCCGTCAAATCAAGCAAAAGCGATTGCAGTTTTAGCATCTCGGCCAAAAAAGTTTCGGCACTCCCTTCCTGCTTGTATAAAAGGTCCAGGTCGTGGGTCATGGAATGAAGCGCTGGGAAATGTCCCTTTGCCACTAACGCCTTTAGGGTCCCCTCGTACTTTTTTTCCACCAGATTGCCCCAGATAAAGAAAGTGGCTTTCACCCCATGGGAATCCAAAATCCCAAGGATTTCCTCGGTGTATCCAGTCGGGCCGTCGTCAAAAGTCAGGTAAACATTTTTAACCATCATAAAACCTCCCATTAAGATGTGCAGGCAGCCATCCACTCCGAATGTAAGGGCTGTCAAAATTGATTGCCATTTTTATTATAGCGGATTTAGGGCAAAAAGTAAAATACCCAACTACCAAATTCCGTCAAAATCCGTTATAATTAGTGGAAGGGATTGACCATACTAGAGTGAGGTGGTTTTATGAAAGAGATCCATTGGCGCAGCCTGCCCTACGATCGGGATTTTTTTGAGCAATATCTTTTTTTGGCTGAAGCTGCTAGCCGGCACATTTTGCTGGAAAGCGGGAGGCAGGGGCGCTTTAGCCTGGCAGGGTTTGACCCGGTCGCCCATTTTACAGGAAAAGACGGGAAGACGACGCAAGTTTCAGGGGGCAAGGCCGTGTCCCACGAGGGAAACCCCATGGACGCCCTGAAGCGCTACATGAAAGAAAACTACGTCGGCACAATCATCCCGGGCATCCCCTTCGTCGGCGGCGCCGTGGGCTACCTGTCCTATGATTACGTCCGCTACCTTGAAAAACTGCCTCCAACCGCACATGATGACCTGGGCCTTTTTGACCTGGAATTTTTAGTGTTTGACGACGTGGCGGTTTATGACCAACACAAAAAGCAGTTATGGCTCATCACGGCTGGCAAAGCTGACCCTGAAGGATTTTTGGATGATTGGCAGCGCCAGTGGGAAACTGTGCCTGCCCTAGCCACCGGGCCACGCCAAGAGGGATTGCCAGAACATGGGGTATCCTTTGGCGAGGACGATTTTTGCCAGGCCGTGGAGCGCATCCAGGAGTACATCAAAGCCGGCGATGTGTTTCAGGTGAACCTGGCCGTGCGCCAGTCTGAAAAGCTGTTGGCCCCGCCTATTGATATTTACAAACAAGTCCGCCGCCTGAACCCGTCCCCCTATATGGCTTATTTAAAACTGGGCCATATGGAAGTGGTCAGCTGCTCGCCGGAACTGCTCATCAAAAAAGAAGGCAAAACCCTCAGCACCCGCCCTATTGCCGGCACCCGTTCCCGGGGGGCAAATGACGGGGAAGATTTGAAGCTGGCGATGGAGCTTATTGAGAATGAAAAAGAGCGGGCAGAACATGTGATGCTTGTCGACCTTGAGCGAAACGACCTGGGCAAAGTCAGCCAGTACGGGAGCGTCCATGTGGACGAACTGATGGCCATCGAGAAATACTCCCACGTCCAGCACATCGTCAGCAACGTCACGAGCCAAATAGCGGACGAATACGACGTTTATGACGCAATAGATGCCATGTTTCCCGGAGGGACCATTACCGGGGCCCCGAAAATCCGCTGCATGGAAATCATCGAGGAACTGGAGCCTGTGCGCCGGGGCTTATACACGGGGGCCATCGGCTGGATTGGCTATAACGAAGATGCCGAGTTCAACATCGTCATCCGCACACTAGTGGCCAAGGACGGCATGGCCCACATCCAGGCCGGGGCCGGCGTGGTCATCGACTCCGTCCCAAAACGTGAATACGCCGAATCCCTGAAAAAAGCCCGCGCCTTATGGCATGCCAAGGAACTGGCCGACGAAAGGGAGGGCTCTTTATGATCTTGCTGATCGACAATTACGATTCGTTCACCTATAACCTGGCCCAGTACCTGGGCGAAATGGGGCAAACCCTGGTCATCAAGCGCAATGATGCCATCAACCTGGAAGAGATCGAAGCCCTTGCCCCCGGGTGCATCGTTTTGTCGCCCGGGCCGAAAACCCCAAATGATGCCGGTATCCTAATGGATGTCCTTGAGCATTTCTCCGGAAAAATCCCCATCTTCGGCGTGTGCCTCGGGCATCAGGCCATCGGGCAGGCTTTTGGCGGCAAGGTGGTGCGTGCTAAGGAGCCCATGCATGGCAAGGTATCCCAGATTACCCATGATAAATTAGGGGTGTATAAGGGACTGCCCTCCCCCATGCCAGTGACCCGCTACCATTCCTTGGTCGTCGAGCGGGAGTCCCTGCCGGACTGCCTAGAAATCACATCTGAAACCGGGGACGGCATCATTATGGGCATCCGCCATAAAACACTGCCCGTTGAAGGGGTGCAGTACCATCCCGAGTCCATCATGACCCGGTTTGGCAAGGAAATCCTTCGCAACTTCTTGGAGGCACACGGCTTATGATGATTTATTTGAACGGGGATTATATTGAGGAAGCAGATGCCGTCATCAGCCCGTTTGACCATGGCTTTTTATATGGGGTGGGGCTGTTTGAAACGTTTCCCATCCATGGCGAGCAACCTTTTTTGCTAACAAAACACCTGGACCGGCTGCGGGCATCCTTAAAGGATTTAGCCATCAATTGGGCGCATACCGAGGAGAGCATCCGGGAAATCCTTGACAACCTGCTTAGGCTCAATGGCTTGGAGGATGCCTATGTGCGCCTGAATGTTTCAGGGGGCGCGGCACCCGTTGGGCTGCCCGCTGAAGGCTACGCCTCCCCTACCACCATCATTTTCATGAAACCGCTGGCTTCCCAAATACCGGTGCCGGAAAAATCCGGGGTCATCCTGGATACGCCCAGAAATACCCCCGAAGGCCCTTACCGGATGAAATCCCATCATTTTTTAAACAACATACTGGCAAAGGCGGAAATCGGGCCCAAAACGGAGATAGAGGGGATTTTTTTGACCCAGGACGGCTTCTTGGCGGAAGGGATCGTCAGCAACCTGTTTTTTGCCAGGGACGGCATCTTGCATACCCCCGACCTTGGCACAGGCATTTTAAATGGCATTACCCGGCAATACCTCCTGAAACGGGCTAACGAAGCCGGCATCCCTTGCGTTGAGGGCTTTTTTACGGCATCTGACCTGCTTGCAGCCGACGAAGCCTTTGTGACCAACTCCATTTTCGGGATCGCCTCCTTGAAATCCGTGGAAGGGCATGCCTACCACAGCCGAGAAATCGCCAAGCGGCTCATAAAATTCCTCCCCTGATTTTGGGAAATATAAAAGGACAAGCCAACGCTTTGACGCTGCTTGTCCTTTTTACTGGCGGCTGTCCATGATTTTTTGGTACAGTTCCATGATTGGCTTGATTTTTTTTTGGTGCTCCGGCTTTTCGATGATTTTTTCAAACCATAAAATCCCGAAATATGCTTCCATGTCCTGCTGTAATTTAGCCAATTTGCTGTCCCGCTTATCTAAATCCGAAATCTCAAGGATTTGCATAAGCCGTTCATTAAATACTAACAATTCCATGCTTTGACCCCCTTTTTCTAAACATTTGCATCCCTTCTAATTTAACATTATTTGGATGCTTTGTCAAGTTTGCGACCGAAATTTCCTTAAAACAGCCCCCTGGCCATGGCTTACAAACAAAAAGCGGACATCGAATCGTCCGCCCGCCAGCCCCTATTCTGTAAGTTCTTGTTTGCCCGTTTTCCCGCCCACGCGCAAGTAGACATTTTCATTTTCCAAAGCATCTACCTTGTCCTCAAGTTCGATGATCAGGTTTTTCAGCTGTTTGTTTTCTGATTGAAGCCTATGGTAAGCCTCTTGGGCACGGATTTTTTCCTCTTCCAAGCGGTTGAGGATCTTGATGCTTGCCTCAATGACATTTTCCATCCCGAAGGTAATGATCCCTTGCCCGCGGTACAGGTTGACCTCGTTATCGTCGGGGCTGAAAATAATTTTGTATTCCTTGAACTTGTGTTTAGACATTTTCCCCATCCCTTTCATAAACATGTTTATACAATCTATGACGAAGATGCAGGGATTATGAATGGCACTTTGGGAAATCTGCTGATTTAGGCCCTTGAAGGAATGTGCAGCTGCTATGCCCCCTTTGCCATCAGGCGCATCCGGTAGCAATTCATGGCCGTCACCTTTAACTTATTCATAAGCGAATGGTTAGCAGCCCCTCCGGCAAAAGCCCCCACCACGGGCAGGAATTGCAGCATTTTAGCGAAGTCCAAATAGTCCCGGTATTCCAGTTGGAGTTTTTCCCAGTCGAGGTCTGCATCATGGGGGGCGTGGTCCCAGTTTTTGATGATGGGGTAAAGCTCAAGCCGCCGCTCCTCGGAGCAAAAAGCCAGTTGGAACACATAAAGCATATAGATGCGTTCGGATTTATTGTCCACGTCAAAGCCATAGAGCTTGCAACAGTCGACTAAAAATTTCACCTTGATGCTCAACAGCGCCGGCAGGTCCGCCAGGTTGATGAGAAGGCCGCCCATGCCAAAGCCAACCCCCTGTACGATGGCGGTCTTGTGGTAGTTGCCATAGGCTTTTTCCACCATGAAGTCCCCTTCCGCAAGGGTCGGGTTTTGGGCAGGCAGCGTGCTGGTAAAGAAGCTGGAAGCCCCGAGGACCGTTTCGATAAAGGACTTCATGGCCAGGGTAATGACCCGCTGCACTTTTTTTGGCATGAGGGAGCTGAACCGGGACTGGGCATCCTTGGAAATCCGGCTATAAGCACCCGGGGGTTTTAGCATTTTCGCCTCCCAGACCGCCAATTCCCGGGAAATGGACTTAAAATATAGGTTATCCTCGTTCATAAAAACACTCCTTTGTGGCAAACTAAGCTTGAGGTGATCAAAATGTCCAAAAAATCAGGCAAAGATGCGGATTTCATCGAATTCATCGAAAATGCCGAAGGCAACGAAATGCCTTACGAGCCAAGGCTTGACAGCAAAATTGTGGAAGTCGCCAAAGTCCCCAACGCCAGCCGCGCCAAAGGAAAATGCAAAAAATAGCGTTACCTTAAAATGCCAAAGCCAAAAGGCCGAGGCATGTTTTACACTAAGTTTTTCGCCATCAAATGGGCCATGGACACCGCTGCCTGGATGTTGTAGCCGCCCGTGTCGCCGTCTATGTCCGTCACCTCGCCGATGAGGTAAAGGCCCGGTACCTTGCGGGACTCCAGGGTCTTGGGATGGATTTCCTTGATGGACACCCCGCCCGTCGTGACCATGGCCACATGATAGCCGCCAAGCTCTTTTACCTGCATTTCGTACTCGCATAAAATATCCAAAAGCAGCCGGCGGCTGTCTTTTTTCAGTTCCGCACATTTTAAATCGTCGCTGATGCCTGCCAGTTCCACCACTTTATCGGCGAAGCGTTTGGCTAGTGGCAATTCCCGCACCAGCGCCTTGACCAGGGCCTTGCCGTTTTCCGCCAGTTTTTTGGTAAACTGGGAACGGAAGGCCTCTGGGTCCATGCCCACGAAATTGACCTTGAGCACATCCCCCGACTGCATGAAGCGGGAGTTGTTGATGATCCCCGGCCCGCTGATGCCGGTATGGGTCAGCAGGGAATCGCCATGGAAAAACCCCATCTTCTTCCCGTCCCGCCACAAGGTGTAGCCAAGGTCTGTGAAAGATTGCCCCGACATGTCCGCCATGGCATAATCCTTGATTTTCAGCGGGGTCAGTGCCGGCTTGGTGGGCACGATTTTATGCCCCATCGACTTAGCCCACACAAACCCGTCCCCTGTGCTCCCAGTGACCGGATACGACAGCCCGCCCGTTGCCAACACAACTTTTTTAGACCCGTAAGTGCCTTTCGTGGTCAGGATGCTGAAACCGGCTTCGCTTTTTTGAATGCCCGTCACCGACGTTTCTGTTAAAATGGGGACTTTCAATTTCTCGATTTCTCCTAAGATGACGGCTAGGACGTCCCGGGATTTCATGGATTTCGGGAAGATTTTCCCCTTCTCCGTGGTAATGAGCTCCAAGCCCCTGTCCTTGAAGAATTTCATCAAATCCAGGTTGTTATAAGATAAAAGGGAGGGTTTTAAGAATTTAGCATTCTTCCCATAGCACTCCAAAAAGTGGTTGATGTCTCCCGCCTGGGTCACGTTGCACTTGCCGGCCCCGGACATGATAAGCTTTCTGCCTGCCGTTTTATTTTTCTCAAGGATGGCCACCTTCAGGTTTTTCTTCGCCAAAAAAATCCCGGCAAAAAGTCCCGCCGGCCCGCCTCCGATAATGATGATGTCATACATAGTTGCAAACCTCCTTAAAGGGGGAAGCCAAAACCGGGCCTCCCCCTTTAAAAAATTATAGCACAACTTTTGGGGGATATCAATTTGGGGAAGGGAATGGACATTGGTTTTCATCAATTACCACGGAAATTTTTTTTTGGGTTTTCTAGTGTTGCTTGCTATTTATGACAAAAATACATGAAAGAGGCCTTGGGATGGTTTTGTCCCAAGGTCCTCTTTCGTTCCTATGCAACCTTCAACTTCCCTAAATCCTTTAAGCCGTCCAAATCGGCATGCTCAAACAACCGCCCTAAATACTCTGCCATGGATTGCTGGTTTTTCGGGGACTGCCTCATGTCCTCATAGATGAGCTGCGCCAGCTGGTAGCTGCCCATTTCCATGTTCAATAGCTGCTGGGAAGCATTGTGGATCAACCCAGCCTCTTCTTTTAGCAGGAGTTCCAAAGCAAGCCGGGCATTTTTACGGACGTAATCCACCACAGTCTGCCCCCAGAATTTCACTTTGCGGATTTCTTCTTTTTGGGTGATGCGCCCCACCAACTGGCCCCAGGAGACGCTGCCGATGGCTTCTTCCACCACTGCCTCAATCAGCTGGCGGGCGATGCGGCGGCAGGAGGGCTCGTAAGTCACAACGATATGGTTGATCCCGTACTGTGCCAAGTCTAGTTTAGCCAAGGGCGACACGTAAATTTGAAAGGTCCCGCTGCCCCATTTGCCCAAGATTGCCGTGAACTTATCCCACTCAAAGCGCTCCTTGTATGCCCCCACGCACATATTGAGCATCGGCAGGTGGGTGGTGAACCAATAATGCTTGAAGCCGCCTTTTTCCATGTCCAGGACCAGTGGCTCCAAGGAAGCGATAACCGAAAGTGCCTCTTTTTGCAGGAAGCGCTGGTACGCCAAGGTCGCTTTTTGGTAAGCGGGCGTGGATTTATAGTTATTGACCAAATAGCGCCCTGAAATCAAAAGTTCCGGCAGGCTCAGTTTATTGAATTCTGCATCTGCCAATAGCAAGGGCGCCACAAGCTGTTGGAGGCTTTGCCCAAATTTCAGGGTTTTTTGGAGGTGGGCGATGCTTAGGTCCCCCTCATGGCTCAAAAAGCCGCGGAAATGCTCCAAATCGTCGGAAACCTCTGCCGCCCCTCCCGTTATCAACAAGTCAATGAAGTGAAGCAGGTCCAGCGTATAGGATGTTTGAAAGTCAATGGTCACAATGTCGTCCTCCCCAGGTAATTGATTGGTTTAATTCTACCACAGGCCCCTGCCCCCTATGAGATTTTCGACCAAAGATAGCAAAAGAACATAGCAATCCCATCCAAAACCGCCCATACGACAAATCCTTTTGCGGGGATATGCTAAAACCGGCTAAATTTTTAGGAATTTCTTGCATAAAAGCCTGCGGCCCTGCCCATACTAGTTATGTAGTTGATTTTTCACTCAGGAGGACTAAAAATGAAAGTCTTGAAATGGATTGTTCTAGTAGTCGCTGCCCTGGTTTTCGGTCCCATGCTCTTTAGAGCGGTCGGGCTGCTCTTTACTTTAGCGATTGCGGTGATTGCAATTGCAATCGTAGCTGCTATCGGTCGTGGAAGCCGACGCGATGATGATGTTTCTGACCGCCGATCCAACCATTCTTTAAGGACCGAGTTCGCTGAAGATGAGTTTAATGAAAGAGAACTACGCAACCACCGCGATGGGAATTTTAATGACATTGATGACCATCATCATTTTTAATAAATACCCCCTCGCAAAAAAAAACACTTGCCGGATAGCCTGCAAGTGTTTTTTCTTATGAGAAGTGCCATCTATCGTTTTCTTCGTGGACCGTGGCGGAATCGAGGTGCCATGCCTTTTTTAAGTGGTGGTGTCGGACCTGATTAAAGGATATTAAAGATGACGACCAATAGGATGAACAAAATCAAGATGGAGGAGAATCCCCCGTTGTTGTAACCAAATGACATGATAACCAAACCTTTCTTTTTTCGTTTTCCAGCCAACCCTCATTGGCTTAATATAACTTATGCCGAAAGTGACAAAATCGCAAGCAGGCAGTTTTTTCTCCGTTGGTGACATAATGGATACCGCCCATCATAAAATCGGTTCCCTGTCGGAAAATGTAAAAAAACACGGCTTGTTTTCACATTTCTTACATTTTTCGTGGTATAATACTTAACGATGGGATTTTCGCCATTATTAAATGGTGATGAATCCGAAAGGCTAAACCGAGCCATCCCCCGTTTTTTATTTAAACTCGTGGCATGGCTTATCATAAAGGAGTGTGATGTTTCCATGACTTATGCCCTGGAAATCAAAAACTTACAAAAAACATACGCCACAGGCGTGCAGGCCCTTAAAGGTATTGACTTGACAGTACAGGAGGGCGATTTTTATGCCCTTTTAGGCCCCAATGGGGCTGGGAAATCCACGACCATCGGGATCATTACATCCCTTGTGAACAAAACCGCCGGGACGGTAAAAGTATTCGGGCACGATATTGATACGGACATTGTCCGTGCCAAGCAACAGATTGGCATCGTGCCACAGGAGTTCAACTTCAATCCCTTTGAAACCTGCCAGCAAATTTTAGTGACCCAGGCTGGTTATTACGGCGTGCCCCGCGCTGTTGCCCTTGAGCGGGCGGAAAAATACTTGAAACAGTCCGACTTATGGGAAAAACGGGGAACCCGTGCCCGGATGCTTTCCGGTGGGATGAAGCGGCGCCTGATGATTGCCCGTGCCCTCATGCATGAGCCAAAGCTTTTGATCTTGGATGAGCCAACCGCCGGGGTCGACATCGAGCTGCGCCGGGCCATGTGGGACTTTTTACGGGAACTCAACGAGAACGGGACGACCATCATCTTGACGACCCACTACCTGGAAGAAGCGGAGATGCTATGCCGCAACATCGGGATTATCCAATCCGGCGAGGTCATCGAAAATACCAGCATGGAAAACCTGTTATCGAAGCTTCACGCCGAAACCTTTGTCCTCGATTTGGACCAAGACCCCGAAACCTCACTGGAGGGCTTTAAAGCCGAGCTGGTGGAGCCTAAGAAACTGGAAGTGGAGGTTCAAAGGAGCCAAGGGATCAATAGCATATTTACGCAGTTGTCCAAACAGGGGATTCAGGTCCTGTCCATGAGGAATAAGGCCAACCGCTTGGAAGAGTTGTTCCTGAAGCTGACGGAGAAGGAGGAGCGCCATGTTTAACCTATACTATACGGCCCTAAAAAGCCTTGCCATCAAAGAAACCCACCGCTACATGCGGATTTGGGTGCAGACCCTGGTGCCGCCGGTCATTACGACGAGCCTTTATTTTATTATTTTCGGGAACCTGATTGGCTCCCAGATTGATGACATGGGCGGGGTGTCTTACATGGAGTTCATCGTGCCGGGGCTTATTATGATGTCCATCATCACCAGCTCTTACCAAAACGTGTCCTCGTCGTTTTTCTCGCAAAAATTCCAGCGAAACATTGAGGAATTGCTGGTTGCCCCTGTGCCGACCCACATCATCATCTGGGGCTTTGTGCTGGGCGGCATGGGCCGAAGCATCCTGGTGGGGACTTTGGTCACTGCCATTTCCCTGTTCTTCGTCCCCCTTCACGTCTATTCCTGGGGCTTTATCATCGCCACGCTGTTGCTGACGACCACCACATTTTCCCTGGCGGGGCTGTTCAACGGGATTTTTGCCCAAAGCTTTGATGATGTGTCTATAATCCCCACTTTCGTCCTTCAGCCGCTGACCTATCTTGGCGGGGTCTTTTATGCCATTTCGATTTTGCCGCCATTTTGGCAGGCGGTATCCCGCATCAACCCGATTGTCTACATGATTTCGGGCTTTCGCTTTGGTTTCCTTGGGATGGAGGATGTTTCCATCTGGGTTTCCCTTGGGGTGCTTGCCCTTTTTACCACCGTTTTGTATGGGGTGTGCTTTCATTTCATCAATAAGGGCCGTGGGTTGAGGAGTTAAATGTTGAAGGATGCAACCTTCTTGCGCCCGCACAGATACCCTGCATCTCGTGGCAGATGAAAGCCTATTCCTTTTGATGCTCAATATAATCAAAAATCTCACAGTTGGAAAATCCAAACTGTGAGATTTTTATGGTTGATGGGCAGGCGGCCCGACTATCCATCCGCTTTTATTTGATGGTAAAATGCTGTCCGTGCCAATTCGATGTATGGGTGCAGGAATAAAGCTAGGTAAATGCTTGCCAAATTGGATGGCAAACTTAAATCCCTTTCGCCTGGCGTTTGATGTCAGAAAGCGTAAAATACATTAACATTCCCTCCAATTCAGTCAAGATTAGCTTAAAGCCCGCATAGGCTTAAAAAGATGCGGTTAACCCATTATCCCATTAATCGAGTGGGTTTTCTCAAAATTTTGATGTTTAGCAAGGGGGGATGGCCTGTGAAACTGATTTTTGCATTAATAGCGCTTGTGGTGCTTTTTGGATGCGGGAAGGAGCCGGATACCATCCGGTTTGGGATTATGCCATCCCTTGACGCCATTCCCATGCTCGTTGCCGAAGAGCGGGGTTATTTTGAAGCCCATGGGGTTTCCGTTGAACTCCAGCCATTTTACTCGGCGGCGGACCGGGATGCGGCGTTTATAGCTGGGGAACTGGACGGCATCATCGGCGATTTGGTGGCACTGGGCCTTTACCGGGAAGGGGGCTTGGATGTCCAGGCAACCGGGGCGACGACCGGCGAATTCATCCTTTTGGGCAACAGCACGACGGGCCTTAAGGGGCAGTCCATCATTATTTCTTACAACACTGCAACCGAGATGGTTTTGGATTTGATGCTAAAAGCTGCCGGGCTTCGAACCGGGGATATTACCCAGGTGGAGGTGGCTGCCATTCCCGCACGGCTTGAAATGGTCAGGGAAGGGCAAGCGGACAGCCTCCTCATCCCAGAGCCCTTTGCAACGGTCGGGGAGTCAGCAGGACTTCATCGCATCGCTACTAGTAGCGGCATGGGCTTCAACCCCTTCATCACCCTGTTCAAAACGGAAGCCATCTTAGAAAAAGAAGAGCAGCTGCGGGCCTTTTTTGCCGCCTATGACCAGGCGGTGGATTATTTGAACAATACGCCCCAAAGCGAATACATCGACTCGGTGATTGAGCGGACGGGCTTTCCCGAAGAACTCCAAGGCATCCTCGTGCTCCCTGTATTTTCCCATAACGCCTTGCCAGAACCCTCAGATGTCCAACTGGCCATGGAATGGCTGTCCCAGCAGGGGCTTATCAGCCAACAACTAGGATTTGATGAATTAATTTCCCCTATTTCTTTCCCGTAATGCAGAGGTTTTAGAATAATTTCCACAAATTGGATGGGATTTTCTATTGCGCACCGGCGTTATTTTTGGTAAAATAGCAACACTGACATTTATGCCACATACGAAATGTGTTTCCTAGCGATTCGACGTTCCCAGTGGCATAAGTGTTTTTTTTTATTTTTATATGAGGAGTGATGACATGAAACGATTTTATAAGGCTGCAATGATGGGTGCTGCTTTGATGGCACTTCCCTTGGCTGCACCACTAGGCGCACAGGCGGCATCGCCGGCTGCCCCGCTTATCCTTGACGTGTCACAGTACCAAGACCCATCTGAGATGGATTATGATAAGATTGCCAAACAGATTGATATGGTCATTGTCCGGGTCCAATCCGGGACGAAGATGGACAGGGCCTACCAAACCCATATCAAGGAATTCCAAAAACGTGGCATCCCCGTCAACGTTTATGAATATTTCAAGGCGTCAACAGTCCAAGAGGCCATTGCCGAGGCAGACTTGTTTTATGAGCGCACGAAACAATACGACATCCCCACATACTGGATTGACGTGGAAGCCGAAACCAGCAGCAACATGAATGAAATCGTAACAGCCTTCACATCTGAGCTTCGCGAAAAAGTCCGGGACGATGTGAAAATCGGGGCTTATATTTCCGTTGACAAATACGACACCTTCAACTTGTCTACCGGGCAGTTCGACGGCATCTGGATTCCGAAATACAACTGGGGCAACGACAAAGGGACGTATGATGGCATCGACCCCGGCATCATCTGCGACATCCATCAATACACGGAAAAAGGCCACCTAAGCGGCTATGACGACTATTTGGACTTAAGCCGCCTGACCAACGTCCATGGCCTTGGGGTGGAATACTTCGCCAACTTTGGCAACTCGCTGAATTCACCGGCGCCCGTTACTGGTACTTATGGCAAAACCACCTCAAGCGTCAATCTCCGAAAAGGTCCAGGGACCGATACGGCTGTGATTTCCACCCTGCCTGCGGGGACCATCTATCAAGTGGTGGATGCTTACGAAAACTGGATCAACGTCAAAGCCGGTTCACAGCAAGGATGGATCAATTCAGCATATGCCCAAAGCTTCGAAATCCCGGGTACCACCACTTCGGCTGTCAACTTGCGAAAAGACCCGGGGACGGGGTCTGCCATCATCACGACCCTACCTAAAGGGGCAAGCGTCAAACTGATTGGCGAATATAGCGGGTGGCATTATGTGCGGTATGGCAAGGAACTGGGTTGGATAAATACCGCTTACTTAAAATAAATTTAAAAATGCAGCCTATGATGGGCTGCATTTTTTATTTTTTCTTAGGGGGCACGGTGGTGATCAAAAAGCCGATGGACGTGGAAATCAGGTCCCGGAGTTGGATCATCCCCTCAACGTAATAGGTGCATTTGAGGGCGGTGGCGACGAAGAGGATAAGGATGCAGCTGATGCACATGCCTGCGATGATGGAGCTTTGGATGTAGCGGGCCTCATGGATGGTACGGGCATCCAAAAGGCAGTCCTCCTCAGTGTCGTGGGATCCTGGGACAAGGGGCAAATCCTCTACTTTGGGTTGGGGCAAATTTTTAGGTTTATTGACGCCGCTTCGGTTCATCCCGCCGATGATATAACCCGTAATAGACCCTAAAATGGACTGGAACGCCGCGGAAAAGCCAAAATTTTTGACCTCCTCGTTAGAGAGCCAGGGATAAAAGAAAACGGTGAGGATCAGTTCAAAAAGCACCAGCCCGCCAATGATGATGATCAGCTTGTTGGTGTAATCCAGCTCGCACCACTCGGTTTTAAGCCGTTGCCAGGAACGGTTTTTTTGCAGCCAAGTCTTTTTTTTGGATGGATGCTTCTTTTTTTTCTTGTTCATAGGAACGCTTCTTTCAAGATTTCAAACGGCAGGGCCGCTTCGTAATATCCTATGAGGGATTCAACATTTGCGTATGTGGGAGGGCCTAAAAAAAAGCCCTGAGGGAAAAAGTTTTCCTTAGGGCCTGGATTATTAACCGGCGACGAAGTCTTTGATGGTTTGGCGCACGTCCCGGTCAAGCTTCTTGAACTGCCCGTCGGCGCTTCGGCGGATAAAAGTCGGCACAGTGACCACATCGTATTTGTCGCGGATTTCCTGAAGTTTCTCGTCAAACATCGTGTTTTGGGTATCCACGTAATGGATGGGCACGCCAGCTTCTGGGAACTGGTCAGCAAACTCCCGGCAATATGGGCAGGTTTCCCGTCCGAAGTAGATGTAGGCATCCTCCCTTAGCTGCTCCACTTCCTGGGCTTCGATGGCTTTTAAGCCGCTGATGTTGTCAGAATAGTCATTCTCAAAAAACATGGTCTTTTCCTCGCTTTCATTCTGTCTTTCCCTTAATTATACCAGAGTTGGCCCCCCTTGAAAAGTTTGCACCCCCCAAAAAAACAAAAATTGGCCCAGGGGTAAGTTCCTGGGCCAATTTTTGTTTTGGGGGGCTTTGGGGCAACCCCCAAGCATCCTTGTTAAAAATCGAAACAGCATTGAGCGGCTTTGAAGAGTGCTACCAAAATGATGTACAAAATCAAGATAACATTGCAATTGCTTTGCATGGCCATCACCTCTTAGTAATCTGTTACCTGATAATAGCCTATGAGGCAATGGGGCAATTGGTGCGTTTTTAAAAGATTCCGAGGATTTTTTTCTGGAGGACCGCCGTTGGGGAGCTTGGATAAAACAGGTTGCCCTCGATGACGTGCTAGGCCTTTTCCTGAAGCTCCAAAACTAGCCCCTGAAGCTGCATGTCGTAAAGCAGCCGCTCGGCATAGCGGGGCACATGGGGGGGTGGGAAATTCTATGAGGATGTAGCGCCCCATGGGAAGCAGTTTCCCAGCAGCATAGTCCTCCAGCAAATCGCCATATAAGCGCACTTCCTGGCTTGGGATGATTTTAATGCCAATTCCTTCTTTTTCTGCTAATGCCATCAGTTTAGATACTCCTGCAGCAACGGAAGCCGCTTCGTTTACGTACCTGCCATTTTGATGATGTGGGCTGGCGACAATGGTATGGATCCCTTCCTCGGTTGCTGCCCTGAGCATGGCAAGGCTTTGCTGTTCGTCCTTGGCACCATCGTCGATGCTAGGAAGGATATGTGAGTGGATGTCTATCATTTATTATTTATTATTCCTCTTTCTTGCTATGGGTTGTTTTAGTTTTTATGGCATGTGAGCCAAACACGATGAACGGGACCAAAGCAACAGGTGCGGCCATGGCGTAGCGCATGAGGGAAGGGGCATCAGGGGATACCGCTTCGAGCGTACTGAAAAACACCTGGGCTTCCTCTTTTTCGCTTTCTTCCTCATAAGGGACCTGGCTGATGAGCTTGGCGCGCACTACCCAGCGTTTCGTGGTGGCGGCTGGGACATCGCAGGTCATCAAGGTCAGGATGCTTTCATCGGTCGCTTCAAGGATCCAAAAATCTGTTTCATCAATCATGAAAGCCTCGGTAATTTCATAAGTGTAGATGTTTTGTTTATCGGTCAGTTGGGCAACCATGCCGGGACGGGCATGAAGGAGCGGCCCAAACAGCAGGGACGGGTCGCTCATGTGATGGCCTGCCAGGGCAAAATTGCCCTCCCCCATAACCTGCCCTTCAATCATGGTCGTCGCCCCCACAATGAGGTTTTCACTGGTCGTCCCATTTAATATGGGCACGAGCATCCCAAGGTCATAAATGGCAATGGCCCCGATAACGTCGTCGCGGCTTATTTGGTTAAAGCCCGTCAGTACGGTCTGAAAATCCAAGACCTCAATCTGGTCATCAAAGGCAATGCCCGCAACAACCGGCGAATTATTGGAGGCTAGCTCGCTTTGGGTAAAACCCGTGATGGCAAGCCCATGGGAAGCTTCCCCGATAACGGTGTTTTTTATCCAGGGCGACATGATTAATACAAGCCCTGCCATGATCAATAGCGAAATCGTCGTTAAATATAAGAAATTTTTTAGCTTTTTCATTATTCCTTCACTCCCCTATTGCAATCTCTTGCAAAATCTTCCTCATCAAATTTAAAAACCCGCAAACTGGCAATTTTTTTTCGCCAAGCCTTGCGGGTTTTTAAATTTGCCTGAAAGGATGGCTAGTTTTAGCCACCCTTTCAGCTGCCTTTGATGTTGGCCTGGTTTATTGCGGTTTAAAGCTTGATGACGTTGGCTGCCTGTGACCCACGGGGACCTTCGACGATGTCAAACTCCACGTTTTGCCCTTCCTCAAGGGAACGGTACCCATCACCGGAGATAGCGGAGAAATGGACGAAAACATCCTCGCCAC
This sequence comes from Turicibacter sp., assembly GCA_009787345.1. Classification (GTDB taxonomy): domain Bacteria; phylum Bacillota_I; class Bacilli_A; order MOL361; family Turicibacteraceae; genus WRGF01. Next base: position 3,495 of record WRGF01000202.1, on the reverse strand, counting down.
CCTGTACGGAAATGAACCCAAAACCTTTTTCTGCGTTAAACCATTTTACTGTCCCTGTCATTTGAATAACCTCCAAACAAGATAAATTGTTGCTTTCCCCTAAAAGTTTTGAAGCAAGCACTTTTATTATAGCATCCCCCAAAACCATTGGCAAGGGGGCTAAATGAAAAATGGCAATTTTATACATGATTAGCGGTTTTTTAAGCCTATTTCCCCCTTCCCGGCTGGCACAAATAAATTCCTTTTGGCATAGTATATATCAGGTAGCGATGCTACCGGTGCTTAAAGGAGTGACCCACCATGTACGGAAACAACTGCTGTTTTCTATTAGTATTGTTCATCTTGTTAGCTGTTATCTGCAGCTGCATCTAATCCACCCTTCGTCGCAAGACATAGGCAATCGGATAAAAAACCGCTTCAGTCATGGCTGGTGACTGAAGCGGTTTTTTAAACCCGCTTTGTGGCTGGCAAAGGGGTGGCTGCCCTATCCTGAAGGGGGATATGGGCATGATTATGTCTTGAAGGAATGGGCCGCTTCATCCCATGGCTGGTGGTCCAAAGCGTCCCTATGTTGCGGTGAGGCCAGACAATCCCATCACGGGATACGCTAACTCGTTGATAGTGATTATCATTATAGATATATTATACGACATCCAAGAGGATTTATCCAGTAAAATCACCTAAATTTTGATTTTTTTTCTAAGACGCTTTGTTTTCGGGTGCGGGGCATATAAAAACACCGCCATTTGGAGGGAATTCCCAAAAGCGGCGTTTATGCTATATCCGGCCAAATAAACGGCCGATGGCGTGGATGATGATCCATAAGGGGATTGCCATCAGGGATCCAAAAAAGATACCCCTGAAAAAGCCAAGCCCATCGTCGGGCCTGTCAGCCGCCTTGAAGCGGCTAAAATCCATCATGGAAGGCATCAGTTCCGCTGCATATTCTTCCTCGTCTTTTTTTTTGTTGGTTTCCATACCGTCCGCCCTTTCTTCATGCCTAACGTCGTGTTGTCAATGGCTGTACACTTCATATTATGAGCTTAAAACCGGGTTTTATTCATGCCCTTGGGGGATTGCTAAAAAAATCCCCCGACCAGAGGAAGGGGGATCTGAAAACCGACTTAGTCTACCAATAACCAGAAGATGAATAGCGTCACTACCATCATAAAAATAATAAATATCATCGCAGTCGCCCCAGTATCCATTAGATACTATCAGCTTATTCCAACCAAGCCACAGGGTGTTAGCATTTCGCCTACAAAAATAGCATTAATAAAGGAAGTGTCGCCATGGACAACAGGGTGCTTGCCGTAAAGAGTTCCGAGGCGTATAACGTGTCCCTGCCATACTCGTAGGACAGCATCATCAGCGTCGCAGCGACCGGGGCGGAGGCAGCAATCAAGACCGTGCCTGTAATCATCTGCGGTGCCGGTACCAGGTGAAAAACCCCCAGCAACAGGATAGGAAAAGCGGCGAGCCGCCAAAAACAAATGTAAAAGAGCCGTTTGTTTTGAAGCATGCCCAAGGCATCCATCCCAAGCATGGAAGCCCCGCCCACCAGCATTGCCAATGGAGTGTTCAAGTTCCCGACGAGCCCTAAGGGGGCAAGGATGATTTCAGGAAGGGAAATCCCCGACCAAAATAGAAAAAAACCAAAAAGGACACCCAAGACCGCCGGGGAACAAGCCGCTTTTGCCAACAGCCTCCGATTGAAGCCCCCCTGCATCGTCATGGCGCCATGGGTGAAGGCGAGCAGGTTGAACAGGGCGATAAAGGCGCTGAGATAAAACACGCCTTCCATGCCAAATACCCCGTTGACCAAGGGGATGCCGATGAACCCGCAGTTGGAATACACTGCCGCAAAACGTTCAATGGCATAGCCCTCCCCCTGCTTTTTTTGAAAAAGCAGATGGGACAGCGGGATCATGATGGCGAATGCCATCAGCGACATGAGGGCCGACATCCCAAGCCCCCTTAACAGCTGTGCCTCCATGGGGCGCTGGAAGGAAACAATGACCACTGCCGGGGTGACCACTTTCGTCAGCAGGGCGGATAGTTTCTTATTGGTATGGGCGTCGATGATGCCTGCTTTGGCGCATAAGAGCCCTAGGCCCAACAGCAGGACCATCATAAAAATCTGATGGAAGGTTATGGCGGCCAATTCCATTTATTGCCCCCATCCGTTGTAGCGGATGCTAGTTGGGTCAAATTCCCGGATTTTTGGGCGGGTGTTTTCGTTATAGCCTACCGCAATGATGGCAACGGGCACGATATGTCCAGGCAAGCCGAGCTTTTCACTGGCATAACCCATGCGCACCCCGTCCGGGTACATCCCCACCCAAACTGCCCCAAGCCCCTCCTCTACAGCGCGCAGGAGGATGTTTTGGATGGCAGCGGCCACAGCCATGAGCATCTGGGCATCGCGCCCGTCCTTGCTTTTGTCCCCGCAGGCAACAATCAATTTATTGGCGGTACTAAGCCCTGCCCAGTTGGGATGGGCCTTGGAAAATTCCGCAATCAGCCCCTCCTCATCAATGGCGATGAAGGCGAAAGGCTGCTTGTTCTTTGATGATGGCGCAGCCATGCCGGCTTTAATGAGGCGTTCAACCTTTTTCGCCTCAACCGGTGTGCCATTGAACTTGCGCACGCTTTGCCTTTGGTCGATGATACTCATATTTTTACCCCCTCGCTAAACTGCTTTCAACACCCGGGCAAGCGACCGGATTTTTTTAGAATGGGCCGCCGGGTACACCCCACGGTTTCTTTCCAACTGGCCTGAAACGGTTTGGTACAGGGCATCCCGTTGGGCACTGTCCGCCTCAAGCTGCCATTTCATGCCTTCAAAAAAGTCGTACAATAGCCCTTCGAAGTCTTCCACATCCGCCGCGTCGTAATGTTTTTCATGGTTGATGACGTAAAAATAAAGCCCCGTCCCCATGGATACGGCATATTTAAATTGCCCGCTGGCTGCCTGCTGGTACAATAAATCCATAAAAAACCATAACTGCCGCACCCTAAACCCTGGTTCAAGCCGGCTTTCCAATAACAAGGGCACCGAGTCCCCGCTGATTTTCCTTAAGTCTGGCCCGTTCAAGTCAAAAAACTGCCCCATGAGCCATAAGGCCGCTGCCGGGTAGGCCAGGTAGACGGACTGGATTTCCTCGATCAAGCCCTTTTTGGACCGGTTGGACACCTCCCTGACCCGTTCCTCAAGGACAGCCATCCCTTTTTCGCCATGCTCTTCCTTATATAGCCTGCTAAGCCCATAACTATGATCCACCATGAACCCGAGCAGCCCCGCAAGCCCAGCTTTAGGCATACCCAACAGGCGCCTCGTCAATTCATCGCTCAACTCTTGTATGTCCATTCCATGCACCCCCGTCTTTTTATCCTAATTATACCACACCAAACCCTTCAAATCCATGCCCCGGAAGGTGAATGCTACAATAATCCCCTTTCTGGCAACGATGCTTCATAGCAGCCTTTTAAGAG
>WRGF01000201.1 GCA_009787345.1 Turicibacter sp. | reverse complement strand
GTCATAAGCTCCTTTGCTCTCTACTCTCTTATGACATTATATCAAATGACAGTGAAATCCTCCTGTTTGAGGTGTCTGATTTCTATACTACCATCAAACCACTAATGGGAGTATCCCAAACCAATCGACTAATTGGTATTATATCTGATATAACGGTTCTTGGCGAAAAAATAGACCGAAAAATAGTAGTGACTAAAGACCGCTCAGGAAGCAGTAAAGCCGAACTAATCTTGAATTAAGGAAACAATAATACAGCGCAATTGGAGGTAAAAACTGTGGCTACGAGAGGTAAAAGCATAAATCTGTTTTTGATGGATGGCGACCCAAGCGGACGCATTAAATGCACACTCGCCACCTGGACGGGTGTGGCATATAAAATTCCACGCACTGAACTCGACAAGTGCAAAGGTCGCGATGACCTCTCGCAAAGCGGAGTTTATTTCTTGTTCGGAACATCTGACGAGACTGGCGAAAGCGTCGTTTATATCGGGCAAGCGGGAGTCAGAAAAAATGGCGAAGGAATCCTAACTCGCCTACAAGAACACAAGCGTAATACCGACAAAGATTACTGGACAGAAGCAGTCGTGTTTACCACATCCAATAATTCCTTTGGCCCCACAGAAATAAGCTATCTTGAAAACAAGTTCACAAATTTAGCGTTGGCAGCAAAAAGATACGTGATTAAAAATGGGAACGACCCTACGCTTGGCAATATTACAGAAGAAAAGGAAAGCGAGTTAGAAGAGTTCCTCGACTATGCAAAAATTATAATGGGGACGCTTGGGCATAAGGTTTTTGAATCGCTTACTGAAGTAAAACCTATAGTGGAAACAAATATCGGTGATGATTTGAATATTGCTGATGTCATACTTTATTTGAATCGAAACAATGATAATCACGAGAACAAAATAAGAGCCATTGGCAAACGTTCAAACGAAGGATTTATCGTGTTGAAAGAAAGTGTTATCAGTAATACTGAAGCACCAAGCACACCAAAAAAAGCAAAAGAAGAGCGAGAAAAAGCAAAAGCTTCTAACTTCGTGGTAGATAATGTATTGCAACGGGATATTCTTTTCAAGAGCCCTTCCACAGCGGCCGCCTTTGTTGTCGGTGGAAGTGTTAACGGAATGACCGAGTGGAAAATAGACGATGGTAAAACACTAAAAGATATTGAAAACAGCGAAGGCACTGGGTGATGAGAACCTTTTAAGTTTTCATAAACCTTTTAAGTTTTCCTAAATCAAGCCGAAAGGGGTGTGCATTTTCTGTGCCAGCATTAGCCGAAGCGTGGCAATCGACATCGCCAACAATAATCTCCAGACAAAGAAAAAGGCTCTCTCGGTCAGTCTATGACCTGCGAAAGCCCTTGTTTCAAGCGGTTTTATACCCTCCGACGAGCCGAAAGCCGGCAAGAACCACCGCTTGGAATTGTATCAAATATGGCAAGAACATAGACCCGCCTTATAATACAGGGAAGGATTTTGTATATCGGGATAATTTTAAGGTGAGTCATGAAGAATTAGATGAGCAAAGCGGTGCGGTCAATGAAATTGGGGACCGCCTAATTCCGAATTCTGATTCAGATGCAAGATACCATTCTAACTGGTTAAATATGATTTATCCAAGACTGGTTCTATCAAAGAATCTACTTAAAGATGACGGCGTTATTTTTATTAGCATTGATGATAACGAGGTAACACAATTAAAAAAAGTCTGTGACGAAGTTTTTGGTGAATCCAATTTTTACGGCACCTTCGTTTGGCAACGAAGGAGTGGCTCTATGGATTCAGTTGATAATGTAAGTTCTGACCATGAGTATATACTATCCTATGGAAAAGTGAAAAATAAGCTAACTGGTATAGAGCGTACCTTTTCAAAATACACGAATCCAGACAATGACCCTCGTGGTCCATGGATTTCTGATAATTTAACTGCTGGAAAAGCTGGAGGTGATGTTTACTATCCAATTACTAATCCTCTTACGGGGATTGAGTACTTACCACCCAAGGGGCGGTATTGGCCATATAGCCGTGAAACTATGAAAAGAAAAATTGAAGAAGGGAGAATAATATTTCCGAGTAACCCTTCTGGACGACCTATGTTAAAGAGATTTAAAAACGAGGCGAAAAATTTACATGTTCCAGTGTCAACCCTTCTGCGTAATCATAACGATAAGGAACTACCTAATAATGCATTAGTATCAGCACTAAATACAAAAGGCACAAGTGAAATTCAAGAGCTATTCGGTGAGAAAATTTTTTCATACCCTAAATCCACTATTTTAATTGGTTCGTTAATTAGCCAAATAAATAGTGTTGGAAATGATATCATCTTAGACTTCTTCTCTGGCTCTGCAACTACTGCCCATGCGGTAATGAAATTAAACGCAGAAGATGGTGGAAACAGAAAATACATCATGGTACAAATCCCAGAAGCAGTAGATTCAGGGTTTTCCACTATCTGTGAAATCGGTAAAGAACGAATCCGCCGTTCAGGTAAAAAAATCATCGAGGAAAATCCACAAGTTGCCGACGCCCTAGACATTGGCTTCAAAGTTTTCACCATCGACGAATCCAACATGAAGGATGTTTATTACACCCCGTCCCAACTGGGTCAAGGAGAGCTATTTGGCATGGTTAGCAACATCAAGGAAGACCGCACGCCCTTAGATTTACTTTATCAAGCCATGCTATCTTTGGGAATGGAACTTCATCTCCCCATCCAGACCATCAACCAAAACGGCTTTGAGATCTTCAACGTAGATGATGCTAGCCTAGTCGCTTGCTTTGACGATAACTTAGACGATGCCACCCTCCGCTACATAGCAAAACTCCAACCGCTACGGGTCACCTTCCGAGAATCATCTTTCCCTAACAGCTCAGCTAAAATTAACCTAACCGAAATCTTCAAAGAACTATCACCTACAACGAAAGTTAAGGTGATTTAGATGGCAGTTAAGAACTCACAACTTATTATCCTTGGAAATGGCTTTGATTTATCGTGTGGGCTAAAGTCAAGCTATAAAGACTTCTTTGAATGGCATTTTAAGGATACCATCGAAGAAGAAAAAAGACTGAATGAAAAAAATACGTACGGTAGTTACCAATCTTTCGACTTAGCTTTTGATATGGAAAACAATTGGGATAAAATTTTTTGGAGTAAAAAACCATCTGAAACTTATAGGTACTGGGCTGATATTGAATCTGTGATTAAAGAAACCGTTGAAACTATCCGTGAAAAGGAAACAGAATTTTTTACCAGGGCTTTCTCTGACCTGTATTTATTAGAGGATAGGTTTATAGAGTTTATGAATCATCAGTTGTCAACCTGTAAAGATTATAGAGCTAATGCCCATCAGTTGTTAGGCGAACTTGTAGTTTCAGAATATATTTTCCGGCCACTTGACTTTCGTTTTGAGAGACAAGATTATTACAAGGCAAGAAATGAATTCATTGATAATAAGGAAAATGCAACGGAAATATTATCGTTTAATTATACGAATCAATTTAATTTCCGGTCATTTGCAAACCCTCGTATTTTTCGTAATGTACATGGTTCTTTGGCGGATAAAAATATCATCTTCGGTATTGATGGACATAAGCTGAATAATCCCTTAACGGTTGGTTTTACAAAAACGTACCGGATTATGACTCATCAGAAAATTGGCTTTGAAATCAGCCCAGATATCCAATACATAAAATTCTTTGGACATGGATTAGCTGAAGCAGACTATTCGTATTTCCAAAGTATTTTTGACGGTGTGGGTCTGTACGGTGGGAAAACAAAATTGATATTTTATTACAACAATTACAATTCTAATCAGGCAAGGGATATTTTAGAAAATCAGCAGAAAGCTGTTCATCAGCTAATTCAAATATATGGGACAACTTTGGATAATGAAGACCACGGAAGTAATTTACTCCATAAATTACTTCTAGAAGGTCGTTTAGAAATTAAAGAGTTATCAGTGAAAAGCATTATTGAAGAAAAATGAGGGACTTATAGAAAAATCCCATCCATCAACCACCCGATAACAGGCAAAATATCATCAAAACCAATCTCCCGGGCATAATCATACTCGTTCGTATAAGCTAACCAATGTTGCCTAAGTTCAGGGGAGCTTGAAATGTCAACAAGGTACTGTAGGTGATTTTCAACATGGGCGAAGTGACCGCGGGCTTTCATTTTTGTGGTCAATACGTGCTGAAAGTCCAGTCGGTTAATTTGTTCCTGATTCAAGGTAACCAGAACATAAATATCATAAAAATCCCTGGCACGGGTATTGGTGATATTGCGGGTTAAAATGCTATCCATTTTCTCCGAAAGGATGGTGTATAAATTATACGCCAAAATGGGAATGGAGCGCCCTTCAAACATTAATGGGTACGGATATTCGATTTCGGAAGGAATCACTAAATCCCCAATGGTTATGTCGATTTTCATGTCGGAACGGAGTTTGAAAAACCAACCACGCAAGGAAATACGGAAGTCATCATACTCACTTTCTTCCCGAATGTTCTTGATGCCCAAGACTTCAAAAGTAACGGCATCATTAGCATCAATTCCAATAATCTCTTGGACAATCTGCTCAATTCGCATCCGGTTAATTGGAAGTCCCTTAATGGTTGCATCTAAATCCATGGTGGTACGTTTATCAATCCCAATCATGGAAGCAATAAGGAAACCGCCTTTCAGGATGAAGTGCTCCCGGTATTCGCTCAAGGCAACCCGCTCCAAAAAACGTTCCATCATGTAGGCTCGCATCAGCATGGTTGCAGGGGTACCGGTTTGTTTGGATTTATTTTTAATCCAATCTTTTAATTTGGTGGGGCTTTTAAATAACATTTACATGACCTCCAGGTATGAGTAGACTTGCTGCCGGACATTGAGCAAGGTTGCATAATCCAATAATTTAACGTTGTCCCGTTCAGGACTTTTCAAATAACGTTTAAGAGCAGTTAGCACTAAATCCCGGTCAAGCTGGTTAAGGTATTTGATGCAATCGCAAAGCGTCCGTTCCTTATCAAAAGCTTTTACCAACAACCCATTTTCAGTTTCGACTTCACAAACACCTAGCTTAATTTTATCAGGGTGGTTATAGAAAAATTGGTGAGCCTTCTCGTGCTGGAGCCGACTGCTGGAGCCGGTTGGCAAGGTTGCCATGAGGATAAGAGGGTCTCGGTCGCTTAAATCATGAAGGTAAAGGGCCGTTTCGTGGGAAAAAACTGCTTTTGGGCATCGATATTGGAAAATGAAGAAGGGGTCGGCAAAAAGATCCGAACTCATATATAAGCCATGTGCTACACGTTCAATACTCCCATTATTGACGAAATGTGCGAGCATCTTACTACTTATTCCATGTTCTTTAGCAACCGTAGCCGTTAAGTAGCCGTTGTTTTGTTCCAATAAGTTTTCGATATCAGGATTCATAAAATTAAGCTCCCTTCCGTTCTGGATTTTTTCGTATATAATTATTATATGATTTATATACGAAAATTTCAAGCAGATGCAAAAAAGCTACCACTTAATGGTATCCGAGGAGTGATTTTCGTCTTTGTCTATTGGTTTTAAAAGTTCAGAAAGGGAGTGAGCATCAGTGAAAATCCAGTTTAAAGAGCAACAATTCCAGTTGGATGCTGTTTCAGCCGTGGTCGATATCTTCCAAGGCCAACCCAAAAATAAAGGCATCAAATATTTGATGGACCCCGGAAGGTCTAGGCAAGAAGATTTAAATATTGTGTTGGATGCTTTTAGGAACTCGCCTATTGAGGTTAATCAGGAACAAGTAAAAAAGAAGGTCAATCGGTTTCAGCAGGATTATGGTATCAAACCTTCAACCGTTTTGACAGTCGAACAGGCAAATGGACGTCCACAATACAATTTTTCCATCGAAATGGAAACCGGGGTCGGGAAGACCTATACCTATATCCGCACCATTATGGAACTTAATCGTAAATATGGCTGGCTGAAATTTATTATTGTCGTACCCTCGGTTGCCATCCGTGAAGGGGTACTAAAGTCATTTCAAATGATGGATGACCATTTTCAGATGGAATACGGGAAGAAACCCCGTTACTTTGTTTATGATTCCAAAAAATTGGGGGAAATAGACACCTTCGCCAATAGTGCGGATATCCGAGTCATGATTATTAATTCCCAGGCATTTAATGCTACAGGCAAGGATGCGAGAAGAATCCGCATGGAGCAGGAAACCTTTAGGTGGCGAAAGCCTATTGATGTCATTGCTGGCATGAATCCCATCTTAATCATTGATGAGCCACAATCGGTAGAAGGGAAGAAAACGAAGGAAAGCCTTAAAGACTTCAAGCCTTTGTTCACCCTTCGGTATTCTGCTACCCATAAGGATAAGTATGACATGGTTTACCGATTGGATGCCATGGATGCTTATAACAAGAAATTAGTGAAAAAAATCGGCGTCAAAGCCATTGAAAAATCGGGGACGACTGGGACGGATGGTTATTTGTACCTACAAGAATTGATTCCTAGGAAGACAGGTCCGGAAGCTAGGATTGAATTTGAGTGCCGTACAACTACAGGGCTTAAGCGAGTGACGAGGATAGTTCCTAATGAATATGATTTGTATGCCAACTCTGGCGGGCTGGAAGCCTATAAAGGCTGGACGCTCCATACCTTTGATGCCCGTGAAGGGGCAAACTCCATCATGGTGGGGGCTACCCGTAAGCTGGAAGTGGGGGAAATCATTGGTGAAATTAGCGAAGATGACCTGAGAATCCTTCAAATTAGGGAAACCATTAAGTCCCACCTTGAAAAAGAGGAAAAGCTTTTTAACCGTGGCATTAAAGTCCTTTCCTTGTTCTTTATTGATGAGGTAGCGAAATATCGGCAATATGATGAAAACGGAGCCTCTTTTAATGGAACCTATGCTGAAACCTTCGAATTGGAGTATGCCACCCAGATTGAACATTTCAAAAATCAGGATAGCCCTTATAGCAATTACCTGAAGAAAATTAGTGCTGAAAAGACCCATGCGGGCTATTTTTCCATCGACAAGAAATCGAGGATGGTGGATAGCAAAACCGACCGGGGGACGGACACATCTTCAGATGCAGATGCCTATGATTTGATTATGAAAGATAAGGAACGGCTACTAAGTTTTGAAGAGCCAGTACGTTTCCTGTTTTCCCACAGTGCCTTAAAAGAAGGATGGGATAATCCTAACGTGTTCCAGATTTGTACGTTGAAGCAAAGTACGGCGGAAACCCGAAAACGGCAGGAAATTGGGCGTGGGATGCGTTTATGCGTGGATAGGCAAGGGGTTCGCCAAGACGTGGAGACCCTCGGGGAAGAAGTCCATGATATTAACAGGCTGACGATTATTGCCAATGAATCTTATGAAAAATTCAGCCGTTCATTGCAAAATGAAATCAAGGAAATTTTAGCAGACCGCCCACTTAAAGTAGATGCTGATTTATTTGCATCGAAAATTTTAGTCAATGAGTATGATGATAAACTGACGGTTACAAAAAACTTGGCTGATGCCATTCAATTTGAATTAATCCGTGGCGGTTATGTAGATAAACAAGGGCAATTAACGGAAAAATTCTTTGAAGATAAGTCCAACGGAACGGTGCAGTTGCCAGAGGAAGTCCAAGGGTTTGAGTTGCAGGTGTTGGAAGTCATTGATTCGGTATACGACTCCCGTAAATATCAAATTGAAAATGAGAATGACATGACCATCGAATTTTCCAATGAGGTCAATGTTAAAAACTTGCACAAACAGGAATTTTTAGAACTTTGGGAGCGGATTAACCGCAAATCGGTCTACACGGTGAACTTCTCAGACGATGAATTAGTGGAAAAGTGCATCGAATCCATTAATCAATCCCTTTATATTTCCCAGGTTGTCTATAAAACGGCGTCTTATGAGGCGAAAGAAATGACCACTGAAGGGCATAGTTTTATTGCTGATGCCGATGGTGCCAGCGAAGAAGTTGTGGACGGCTCTCAAATTATGGTTGAGTACGATTTACTGGGTGAAGTAGCAGAACATACGGATTTAACACGAAAAACTTTGGCACATATTTTATCTGGGATTGATGCTGAAAAATTTTCTTATTTTAAACGGAATCCTGAGGAATTTATCCAAAAGGTATCGAAATTGATTAATGAGCAAAAGGCCACGCAGATTATCGAGCACATCCGGTACAATATATTGGAAGACAAATTCGATACGGATATTTTCACGGATACGAAAGAGCGGGCTAAAAAATCGGATAAGCGGTTATTGGACTCGCAAAAAGGGGTTTACCACTACGTGAAAGTAGACTCGGATACGGAAGCAACGTTTAAGGATAAGCTAGAATCCAGCAGTGACATCGAGGTCTATGCCAAACTCCCAAGAGGATTTAAAATTTCCACGCCAGTGGGCAACTATAACCCGGATTGGGCATTAGCATTTCGTAAAGGAAGCGTCAAGCATGTCTATTTCGTGGCAGAAACCAAAGGCTCCCTTTCGACCATGGACCTGAAAAAAGCAGAGCAGGCTAAAATAGAGTGTGCCCGCGCCCACTTCAAGCAATTGAAAGCATCAGGAATCATTGAGGATGTCCAAATTTACGATGTGGTGGATAGCTTTGAGTCATTGATGAATATTGTGCGGGGGTAACAGCCTTTTCAACGCCATCTCAAATGCCACATCATCCTCCAGTATTCTCTTCGCCGGCCCCTTTAACCTAACCTTCGCCTTGCGGGCTTTTTGAGCCATGTGCCGGGAAGCCAGCAGCTGGTCGATGTTAGCAGGGGTAAAGACGAGGCCATTTTGGCTGATTGCCCGGCCCTCTTTTGCCAACGCCATGGCGGCTAATCCATAGTCTTGGGTGACGACGATGTCGCCAGTTTCAATATATTTTATCAGCTCGAAATCCACAGCGTCCCATCCTTTCATGACGGTAATGGTTGGCACGCCTTCACGTTCAAAGACATGGCTGCTGTCGCAAAAAATCATGGCACCTATGCCTGCCTTTTTAGCTAGGCGGATGGATAAATCTACTACTGGGCAGCCGTCTGCGTCGATTAGTATTTTCATAATATTCTCCTTCAAAAAGCAGGAACCCACGATTGACGGAAGCGTCAGTCGTGGGTTCCTGATTTTATTGTGTGATGCTCCCACCTGCATTTTATGCGACAAGAGTTAATGTTTTTTAGCCGGTTACAGAAAGCGGGAGTGGTTTCCTCACGCTTTTTGTATACCATCTATTCAGTTGCAATGGAAGGGTCGGCTTGCTCTTTCACTGGGCGGACTTCGATGAAGTTGTCATCGAGCCCATGAAGGAGGCTCTCCACTTTTTCTGCTTCTAATTCTTGGTTGTTAAGGCGAAGCACACGGGCGTAATCGGCGATGAGTTCTTTGATGTCACTGCGACCTTCATCAGATAAAGTACCTAAGTTGACTTTGGCACCTTTGGCTAAGCGGCGTTTGACTGCATTAAGCCCAAAACCGAGTTCTTCTTGGCGGCGAAGGTAAAGGACCCCGCCGGTCATCCCGGAACAAATCCAAGGACCTGGGTCGCCCATAACCAGGGCACGACCGCCGGTCATGTACTCGAAGGCGAAACCTTTGATGTTGGCATGGACACCGATGTTCCCAAATTCCTTATGAGGGACTGGGCGGACCAAGTCGCCACCGATAATCATATCGGCACCCGACAGGCGGATACCTGCACGGGCATCGGCGCTTCCTTGGACGTAAAGAGCACCTTTTTGGGCACCATATCCGAAGCATTTCCCGACGGAACCGCCATAGAACTCGTTAGTGGCCCCTTTCTCCTTGGCGACATAGACACCGCCACCAAAAGCGGTTTTTCCAACGCTGTCTTGGGCATTGCCCTGGACGTGGATGTGAAGGTTTTTGGATTGGTAGACACCGAGCCCATTCCCCGGAACGGAACCTTTGGAATAAACCAGTTCCAAGTGTTTTTGCGGGGTCTTGTGGTACATGGCCTCGTAGGTACGGGCGAAGTTTTCGTTGCCGCCAAGGACACGCTGGTCAATGCCAGCACCTTCGAGGTTGCCTACGGTTTCCACTTTTTGATAAACAACCGCTTCTTTAAGTTCTGGCTGGGCAGGTGCCTCAAAGGCAGTCAATAACGTTTGGAGGTTCAGGTTTTGCTGCCCTTTTAATTGGACCAGTAAATCGGAACGTCCGACGATGGATTGCAGGTCATCGAAACCAAGTTCTGCGGTCAACTGGCGCAAGCGGTCACCGAAAGCACCGAAGAAGGTCATTAAACGCTGGACGGATGGTTCGTACTCGCGAGGAACGAATCGTTTAATCCCGTGGGCTTTCGCCTGTTCAGGCGTTTGGACCTGGGTGGCAATCCCAACGTGGCAAGTGTCTAGGTGGCAACCACGGCAAGTGGTACAACCAACGGCAATCATGGACAGGGTACCGAAGCCGATGCGGTTGGCACCAAGGAGCATGACTTTCAGGGCATCCTCAGCGGAACGCATCCCGCCATCGGCCCACAGTTCCACCTCTTGGCGCATCCCGGCTTCAATCAACGCATTATGGGCGGCTTTCACACCGATTTCCACAGGAAGCCCGGCAAATTGGATGGCATGGATCCGGGCAGCACCCGTCCCGCCATCAAAACCGCTGATGTTGATGATGTCGGCGCCGGCTTTGGCAACCCCCACGGCGATGGTTCCGATATTAGGGACGATTGGGATTTTAACCGCAATCCGTGCCAACTGGTTGATGGTCTTGAACTCGGTGATGACCTGTGCCAAATCCTCGATGGAATAAATGTCGTGGTTGTTGGACGGGGAAATCAAGTCGCTTCCAATGGCGGCATTGCGGGCCTGGGCGATTTTTTCCGTGACTTTGGAGCCTGGCAAATGCCCCCCCTCGCCCGGTTTTGCCCCTTGACCGATTTTAAGCTCGATGAGGCGGGCGCCATTAAGGAGTTGGGAGTTGACCCCGAACCGCCCGGAAGCCACTTGGATCCCACGGGTATTCAGGTACTTCCCAAGCATGTCCTTGATTTCACCACCCTCGCCATTTAGGCTGATCATGTTCAGGTTATGGGCCGCTTCCGCATAGGCACGGAACGCCGTTTCATTTTGGGAACCGAAGGACATGGAGCTGATAACGAAAGGCAAATCGTGCTCCCCGGTTTTAATGCTGGCAGCCGGTGCCGGGTTTTCGGCTTTTTTAAAGTCCAGTAGGTGACGGATGGAGTAGGGCTGCTTTTCCTCGACTTCACGAAGGCTTTCCCCATACTCGGCATAGTCTCCGCTTTGGGCGACTTTATGGATGCCCTTCCAGACTTTCATTAAAATCCTCGGCTCGACTGGGAGGGGTGCTTCTTTTTCCAGTTCCCGCCTGCGGGCTTCTTCCTCTAGATAGGCAAGGGAGTACGTGGCTTCCTCTGAACCGAAGAAATTGATGACTCCTAACAGGCTGGCAATTTCCTCATGGAGCCCGATGGCAGAGAACAAATGCCCATAACCGCGAAGCTCATGGATCCCCATGGTGGAAATGACTTTCTCCACCCCTTTGGACAAGGCATCATATAAATTCTTTTTACCATCCTTAGCCGCTTCAAACATCAGATAAGGGTTCACAGCATCGGCCCCAAGGCCGTACAAAGTCATGATGTCGTGGAGATTGCGGATGGATCCGGAGCGCACGATGATGGACGCTTCCCGGCGAAGCCCTGCCTCTGAAAGTGCCTGGTGGGCAGCAGAAACCATCACATGGGCATCGGTCCATAAGTAGCCGTCGGTTGCTAGGTTATCGTCTACAAATACCAATAATTCCGCCCCGTTTTTTACTGCGGCCACGGCTTGTTGGGCGACTCCCTCGATGGTTTCCTTCAACGTGGAATCCACTGGCATGGAGAAGTCCAGCAACTGGGTTTTCCCTTCGAAAATGCCGATTAACTGCTCAAAGCTTAAAGACTCGATACCATCCAGGGGCTCGTCTGTCAATATCGGCGTCGGCAGCTCGACAACCAATGGTTTTTCCATGGTTGCCTCTAGGCTTGGGCGCTTCCCGATGACGGTGCGGATGGAGAAATGTTCCACTTCACGGTCCCGGTCGATGGCGGGGTTGGTTACTACGGCGATGGTTTCCTTTAAGAAGTCCGCCACGTTCTTGCCTTTTGGCGAAAGGGCTGCCAGTGGCGCGTCGTAGCCCAGTGAACGGATGGGTTCCGCCCCTTTGTCCGCCATGGCTTTGACGGCCGCCAAATGCTCCTTGCCCCAGCCAAATAATGGGTAGCTAAGTTCCGGATGGTCTTTTTTCGGCAAGGCTTCTACGGAAGGGACTGCTAAATTCACCCGTGTGTTTTGAATGGGCAACTTGCCGGAAATCCGCTCATACACGGTGTCCTGAAGTTTCAGGTAATCAAAATATTCCAGTTCGCCGTCCTTATATTTAAGCCCGACCTTCTCGCCAGGGGCCAGTGGCTTCGGCTCCGCCACATAATCGAATGGATGGACAACCCCCGGTTCGGAGGCGAAAATATAACTGGTTTTCGTTTCCGTTTTCCAAAGGGGGCGAAGCCCAAGCGCATCGACGCTAAAGACAGCCTCGTCCTCGAAGCGGGAAATGATTCCGGCAGGTCCTTGGGCAAAATGCCCCCATGCTTCCCGCAGGTAGGCATAAAGGTCTTGCTTATGGGGCTCATAATGCATGATTTCATTTAAAATAGGCGGGAACACGATGTCCAAAGCTTCAAACAGGCTGAAGCCGTATTTGACAACCAGGGTTTCAAGGGTGCGGTTTAGATCCTGGGAATCTGAGCCACCAGTTACCAGTGGC
This sequence comes from Turicibacter sp., assembly GCA_009787345.1. Lineage (GTDB taxonomy): Bacteria > Bacillota_I > Bacilli_A > MOL361 > Turicibacteraceae > WRGF01. Next base: position 16,952 of record WRGF01000201.1, on the reverse strand, counting down.
GCACCAATCATCCTGGCTTGGCTGCGAAGTTTGTCAACGGTGTTGATTTCCCCATTGTGGCCGATGAGGCTAAAGGGCTGGACCCTGAAAAAGTTGGACAGGGTGTTGGTCGAGAAGCGGTTATGCCCCAGGGTCATGGTAGAGGCAATCAACGGGTTTTGCAAGTCCTTATAATAACCGAGGAGGGTTTCCCCGGCACCGAGCACTTTATAAACCGCATAGTCCTTGCTTAAAGAGGCCACGTGGAGCTGTTCTTCCTGTTCCAGTTCAATGGTGGCATCGAATAAGACACGGTTCAAATCAACCGAGCCGTCCTTAGCAGCCCGTAGGGCCACCTGATAGAATACAGCCTTGTCCAGCTTCCCAAAAGGGCCCAAAACGCTCGGGTCGGACTCCTGGTCGCTCTCAAACAGGACTTCAAAGCCTTTCGCCACAAGGGTCGTTAAAATATGGGCCTTGAGCCGTTCCTCGCGGATGAAAAAGTGCCCCACCACCAGGTTTTTATCGGATGGGCCGATGCCCGCCTTTTCCTCCCAAAGTGCCCGGGGGATGTCGATGTGGATTCCAATCCCGTCACCCTCGCCATTGATAAACCCTGCGCGGTGGTCCATTTTTTTCAGGGAAGCAATAACTAAATCGATGTTCGCCTTCGTCGGTATCTGGCGCTTCTCCATGGCGGAAACAACCCCGCACGCATCGTGTTCCGCATTTTTGTAATCTTTAAAACTTGCCGGTGTCCATTTCATCAAATCAGCTCCCCATTTTTAGGTATTTCTATTATTCTACCATCCCCTAACCATAAATGGAAACTGAAAACGTTTCCTATGGGTGCGAAAAATGTATAAATTTAGCGGTTTAAAAAATAGGAGAGTGGTTGCACGCGGTTTCATAAAGAGTTCTTATGGGCATTTCCCCCGGTGGTTGAAGTTTGGTAAAATTTAACGTATAATAAGGAAAGCTGAATTTCAAAGGGGTGCTTTATGCTAAGAAAATTTATCCGGTACGTGAGCCTGAATATTACGGGGATGGTGTCCATTGCCTTTTGTATTTTTATGGACACGTTTTTTATTGCCCTGGCCATGGGGAGCGATGGGCTGACGGCTTTGAACCTGGCGCTTCCGATATATGCCATTGTCAACGGGACGGGACATATGGTGGGGGTCGGCGGGGGTGCCAGGTATGCCACGCTCCGGGCGGAAGGCCATGACGAGCAGGCAGAAGGAGTCTTTAGCGTGGCGTTTTATTCCGGAATCATCCTGTCCGGGCTGTTCATGCTTTTAGGGATATTTCTGGCGAATCCCATTGCGGGCTTTTTGGGCGCTGGCGGGCATATCCATCCCATGGCTGCCATTTACCTTCGGACGATTTTAATCATGTCCCCCGGCCTGGTCCTGTCCAATATCCTTGCGGGTTTTATCCGTAACGACAATGCCCCGAGGGTTGCCATGACCGCCACCATGATTTTAGCGGTTGCCAACATTATTTTGGATTATGTGTTCATCTTCCCCTTGGGGCTCGGGATGTTCGGCGCGGCGCTGGCTACCATGACCGGCTCCATGCTAGGGCTATTTTACCTCCTTTACTACTGGCTCTCTGGGAAAACATGCTTGAAGCTTCGTTCATTTAAACGGCCATTGAAGGTGTTTTCAGCCATTTCGGTAACAGGGATGCCTTCCCTTATCGGTGACCTGTCTGCGGCCATTGTCATGACCGTCTTTAACCGGGTGTTCCTTTCCTTAAGCGGCAATATGGCGGTGGCCGCCTTCGGGATTGTCACCAACTTGAGTATGATTGTCCTTGCTATTTTCAACGGGGTTGGGCAGGGAATGCAGCCCCTGGTCAGCACCGCCTATGGGGAAGGGAATGCCAGGGACCAAAAAAAGGTCTTCCGCTATTCTTACCTGACCGTCATGGGGCTGGCGCTGGCGATTTACTTGGTCGCCTTCACCTTCACCGACCAGCTCACCCACGTTTTCAATAGCACCGGCGACCTGTATTTGCAGGAACTGGCCCGGGTCGGCGTGCGGATTTACTTCCTTGCGTTCTTATTCATAGGAATAAGCATTGTCACCATCATCTACCTCAGCGTCACCAGCGCCCCCCGGGCGGGCATGGTTTTATCCCTATTAAGGGGCGGCTTCATCACTATCCCCATCGTCTTGCTGCTAGCCCGCCTCCTTGGCGTCACCGGGGTCTGGCTATCCTATCCCATCGGCGAGTTCCTCATGATGGGGATTGCCCTGGCAGTCATGAAAAAATATATCACCTTCCCGAAACAGGCTTAAGTTTGTTTCGGGATTTTTTTGTGCAAATTTACAAGCCACGTTCAAATAAGTTGAGGAAAAAGAGCAGAAAGCCAAATTGGGTCACAAATTTACCAAATCTTAACAAAACCTTAACAAAAGCTTAACGAATTGGAAATATTTCCTTAACATTGGGTTGCTATAATAGGTCATGTAAACAGCAAGTAGCCAAAATGAAGCAGACAGGAGAGATTGAGATGAAAAAAGGATTTACGAAATTAGTAGGGGCATTGAGTTTAGGGTTCATCCTTGCGGCATGTGGGACGGCAGCGGAAGGAAACGAAGCGGGGACTGGAAGCGGGAACGCCAACGGGACATCTGCTAACACTGCGCCTATCACCATCGTCCTCTATCCAAATGAGTCCGGTTCCGAATTTGCATTGGTACATGAGGACATGGAGCGTTTCATTTATGAGGCAACAGGGCGCCCTGGGAACGTGATGCTGACAACCGACTACAACATCGCCATCGAGTCCATCGCCAACGGGACGGCAGACCTTGCGTTCATGGGGCCAACCGGCTACATCATCGCCAGCAACCAAAACCCTAATGTGCGTGCCATCTTAGTGCCATCGGGTCCTAGCGGGACGCTTGAGGATGCCGTGTATTACAGCTTCTTGGCAGTCCGTGAAGAAGATGGGCACTTATGGGAAGACGGGCAGGGCGGTTATGACCTATCCCTTCTTGAAGGAGAGTCCATGAGCTTCGTGGCTTTGACCTCAACATCCGGGTTCGTCGTGCCATCCATCGGCCTTAACAGCCTAGGGTTCTTGCCAGAAGGGACGTTGCCAGAAGACCACTTCGGTCAGGCAGGCCCATTCTTTAGCCAAGTGTTGATGGGCCAATCCCACCAAGGTTCTGCTTTCAACTTAGTATCAGGACAGACAAACGTAGCGGCATTCTTTAACAACGACAGTGTATTCGAGCATCACAGCGGGCCTTATAACCGTGCGGGAATGGTTTATGCCATCCGCCAGGATGCTGAAGCGCCACTTGATACCGTGCGTGGGGAATTGATGCGCATCATCCTATCCATCTCCGTTCCAAATGCACCATTCGTTGCCAACATGGACAACTTGACGGAAGAAGAAGTGGAATCCATCATCGAAGTGTTCATGTCCGATGAAGTCACTTTTAGCGAAAACTGGTGGGGAACCGACCAAGAGACCATTGCCTTCAACCGTATCCGCCAAGGGGATGAGCGCTACCTTCGCGTACCGGACAACTTCTTCGACGACTTGCGTTAATGGCGGAGGGAATGAAGCAAAGGGCGCGTCCTTCCCGTCTATAAAAAGTACTTTATAGTGAAAGTTTCAGTGGAATCTAGTTCCTTGGAACGAAGAACACGAATGTGAGGAAATATCATGAAAATTAAATTATTCGAAATTTCGGGCGAAAACCAAAAAACAAGCCAAGTGGTAGCGACAACTTTGGCATTGGCTACACTTCTAGTGCAAGTAACACCTGCGCTTAACGTCCGTGCGAGTAATATTCCAAATGAAGCGGTTATTGCTTCTAATAATTATGTTGAATGGGATGTGGCGGCTATTTATGGTGAGGGAGACAGAGTTAGTTTTAATGGTTCGGTGTTTCAGGCGCAGTGGTGGACACAGAATCAAGAGCCTGGAGTTTCTCCTCATGGGTCATGGATGGAAATGTCGTATAATGATTTTGGGCTTCCTATCTGGACTGAAAGCCGAGTCTTTGACATAGGGGATTTAGTATATCATGAGGGGGATGTTTTCACCGCTAAGTGGTGGAGTAGGAATAACAATCCCAACGGTGATTATGGCTCCTTCAAGAATATAGGAAGTATAGAAGATTTTAAACTACCGTTCACATATCAGGTCATAAGGGAATACGATAATTTTGTTTCTGTAAATGAATTAGGGTTATTTTATATTAATTCACTGGGGTACCTTCGCTTGTCTTGGGGCGAAAGGCAGGATTTAGATGCTGTAATAGAACAAACAAACTACGCTGTCTTATCTAAAATCACCGACATTGAAAATTTCGAAGGCATTGACTACTTCATCGGTGACGCAGGTGTCACATTCTTTTATATGGACGAAACACCAGCACCAAGAAACCATGGGGTTACGCGAGTACAGTTCACATGGTGGGGTGGCCTTAGGATTTACTTATCCCGGGATGTAGCAAGAGCAACTGTTTCAACCGGGATGACAGTTTTGTCAATAAAATTCCCGGGGCTTGGCAAGGCTTGGCGTTTTGCTACTCCTTGGTCAGGGTTTGTAATAAACAGGGGCGTGGTGTTCGAAATGTTGACTGTGATTCCAATTAATTGGGCATGGCAATGATGACAGTGCAATCTCGAAGAAATCTGATTCTTGTCATTTGTTCTTTACTTGGTTTAATATTCTCTATCATGGATTTCCCTTGGCCAACCTATGTTGTATTATCTCTTATCATCGTGGCGAGTGAAATGATACCGAAAAGAAAAAAATAAAAATGCCAAATTGTCAACTTAAGGGTACCTCTAATAACTACTAAAAATAAAAGTATTATCATAACAGTTCCTGATTATTTTTTAAATCACCCAAAATCGCTAATTCTCACAAGCTATCTCCCACAAAAGAGACTGTTATTTTGATCGGTTAGCCACATTATTTAATTTTTGGCATCTTCAAAAATACATACCGCTTTAGGTTGTATGCTTGGTTTTTCATGGCGATTTCGCGTTTTGCCCTTGCCTTGCCGCTTGTCCGCACTCTCATCAGCCCCATGGATTGGGTCATGAACCCAAAGACATACTCCACATGGCAACGAATTTCGGGACTTCTCTTTATTGGAAGCCGCTACCTCGGGGCTGAACCTTGCCTCCGGCCCCTACATATTTATTCCGCCAATCTAGTACGATAATCAAACTGGCCTTTTGAGCCGTTGAGCCAGCTTTTGGCTCGACGGCTCTGGAGGTGCAGTTTACCCAATTTTATATCAAGGAGATGACATATATGTTGCAACTACAACAGGTTTCAAAAACTTACGATAATGGCAAGACGGCTTTACAAGATATCAGTTTCAAAGTAAGCAAAGGGGACTTCGTTTCCATCATCGGACCATCGGGGGCGGGGAAGTCAACTTTGCTTCGCACCATCAACCAGATGATTCCCGTTAGCGACGGGCAAATCCTGTTCCATGAGGATGATGTGACCCGGGCGAACCGTAAGAAACTCCGCACGGTCCGTCGCCGCATGGGGATGATTTTCCAGCACTATAACTTGGTGACCCGCATGACTGCCGTAGAGAACGTGCTTCACGGGCGACTTGGTTATAAATCCACCATCAGCGGTGTCATGGGGCGCTACACGGAAGAGGAAAAAAAGAAAGCCTTTGAATTATTGGGGCAGGTTGGGCTTGAAGAGTTTGTCTACACCCGTTGCGACCAACTAAGCGGTGGGCAAAAACAGCGTGTCGGGATTGCCCGTGCCCTCATGCAGGAACCGGAACTGATTTTATGCGATGAGCCCATTGCCTCCCTTGACCCGAAATCTTCCAAAGTGGTCATGGATTATCTAAAAAGCATCGCCAAGGACATGGGCATCACTTGCCTGGTCAACCTGCATCAAGTGGACGTGGCCATGGATTACTCTGACCGTATCATTGGCGTCAGCGGCGGAAAAGTTTTGTTTGACGGACCACCGTCCGAGCTGACACCTGAAATTTTAAGCGAAATCTACAAATCCGAAGATTTATTAGTATAAGGGGGCGGACGTGATGGCAACGGATATTTTCAAAAAAAGACGGATCCACATGGTTTTGTTCTTCGCAGTTTTCACCGGGCTTTACGTGTTTTTTTCCCAGCAGCTGAACTTCAACTCGGCCACGGCCTTTACCCAGATACCTAGTGGGTTTGCATGGCTCGGTGCCAACTTTTGGCCTAATTATACGACCACTGCGCCGGAGTTTTTGCTAAACATCATCCGTGTGTTGCTTAGAACGGTCATTATAGCAGTCGCTTCGACAACGACGGCTTCGGCTTTCGCCCTGATAGCGGCAGTCTTTGGTTCCAATAAGACCGGCATTCACTGGACCATCAAATACATCGTGCGGATCATCGCCATGGTATTCAGGAACATCCCACTCATTGCCTGGGCGCTGATTTTATTGTTCAGTTTCCGTCAAAATGAGTTCACTGGGTTTTTGGCATTGTTCTTCGGGACCTTCGGTTATCTGACCCGCTCCTTCACGGAAATCATCGACGAATCCGGCGACGGGGTCATCGAAGCCCTGAAGTCAACGGGGGCTACTTATTTCCAGATTGTGTTCCAGGGGGTATTCCCCATGATTTCAAGCCAGTTGGTCAGTTGGGTGCTCTTTATGATCGAATCCAATATCCGGGAATCGGCGTTGGTGGGAATGCTGACGGGAACCGGTATTGGGCAGATGTTCAACTTTTTCTTCTCGGGATTCCGCTACCCTATGGCGGGGATGGTCCTCTTATTCATCATCATCACAGTCATTGGGCTGGAAATGCTGTCCAATAAAATAAGGAGGTTGTTGCTCTAATGAACCAAGCGATTACTTTAAAAGGCACAAGCCAAGTAGCCATCAGGGTGCAAACCAACAAGTCCGGTAAAATCAAGGTTAGGAAGTTGGATAAAAGCCGCATGTGGACCCGTGTCCTGATTTATTCACTTATTGCCATTACCGTGTATGCGTTTGTCACTATGAATTTTGGGACGATGACTTTGGAAGTTGCCCTGCCCACGTTCTTTGCCAACCTCCAGCGGATTTTCCTTCAGCCAAGGCTTTCCCACCGGGTAGAGTGGGCTGCCCTTATCGACCAGTTGACCATCACACTGGGGCTTGCCGTTTTGGGTACGTTGATTGGCGCTGTGGTATCCTTCTTCTTCGCCCTGCTCGCTGCCAGGAACTTATCACATCCGAAAGTTTCCCAAACCGTGCGTGCGATCATGTCCTTCATCCGTGCCATCCCGGCGATTTTATGGGTGCTCATCTTTGCCCTTGCCATGGGTCTAGGGTCTGAAGCGGCAGTCGTCGGTATCGTATTCCAGGGGATTGCCTTCTTGACCAAGGCCTACTCCGAAACCATCGAGGAAATCGACCACGGGGTCATCGAGGCTTTGAAGGCAAGCGGTGCCACTTGGTGGCAAATCGTCTTCCAGGCCGTCCTCCCCAGCTGCCTGACTGCTTTAATCTCCTGGTCATTCCTCCGCCTTGAAACCAACTTCGGCCATGCCGTAGCCGTAGGGGCAGCAGCAGGTGCCGGCGGTATCGGGTTCCAATTGATGCTATCGGGCAACATGCAGATGGACATGCACGAAGTCGGTGTCATCGTCTACTTGCTTCTCGGGGTATCCGTCGTATTCGAGCTTGTTTCCATGAAACTTCGTGAGAAATTATTAGTAAAATCATAATTCTTGATGAAGGGTTCGGCGGATAAATGTTGGAGCCTTCATTTTATTTGAAAGGGGATTAATAGATGAACAGACGCAAGCGCACCGAAATATTGATTAGGGGCGACCGGGCCTTATCGGAAGCCTTCCGCCAAGAAATCGAAGCCTTATATGAAGTGACCACCATCGAAGAAGCCGAAAACGGCCTCGCCATGGTCAAAATGCGGGAAACCGCCCAAAAGTCCCTTTTTTACCTAGGAGAAGTCCTCATCACAGAAGTCAAAGTCCAAGTGGGCGGAAAAATGGGCATCGGCATCATCCAAGGCGATGAACCTGAATGGGCCTACGACCTGGCCGTCATCGACGCAGCCTACAACGCCAACCTCATCCAAACAGGCAAGTGGAACCAGCAGCTTCTGGACGAAGCCCGAAAAATCGAAACCGCCAAAAAACAAAAACACGCACAAATCTTAAAGACCAAGGTTAATTTTGATGTGATGGACACCTAAAAAGTGCAGTAGCATCCGGAACTAGATTGACCCGAAGGAGGTATTTTCATGCCATTTGATAAAGTTCACGATACCCAGCAGATTTACCGGAAAGTGCTTCATGCCATGTCCCGCCCCGGTGAAATTTCCAATATTTTTTCCGAAGTAGAGGGCCTAACCCTTCAGTCTGCCATGCTAAAACCGACGGTAGGTTTTTTGTACTTGCTTCTTGACCGGGAGGTTGGCTTTCATGTGGTTTCCCGCCATGCAGATGAAGTGTCCCAATTAATTGCCCAGCTGACCTATTCAAAGGAAACCCCCATCGAAGAAGCGGATTATATTTTCGTCTTGCAGGACGCTTTAGGCGAGTTGCCCGCCGTGTTCGGGAAGGGTAAAACCGGAAACTTGATTGACCCGCAAAAGTCCGCTACTTTAATCGTCGAATGCCCGGCCGTCGCCAATAACCAGGTTTTAAGCCTTAAAGGGCCTGGCATTAAGTCGGAAAACTTTTTGGACTTGGGGCTAAGCCCTGAATGGCTGAAAGCACGGGCGCTTGCCAACAGCGAATACCCTTTGGGGATAGACATGATGTTTGTGGACGGAATGGGCGCTGTTGCCTGTTTGCCAAGGACTTCCCAAATCAAGGAGGGGGCTTAAATGGGATATGTTGCAGTCAAAGGTGGGACACAGGCAATCGAAGCCTCCATCGAACGCTTGAAATTTGAACGCCTGAAAGGGCAGGAAGTCTTGGATGTGGAAGCCATCAAATCAGGGATGCGGGGGCTTATTGACCAGGTCATGTCCGAGGCGAGCCTTTATGATGTAGGGCTTGCCGCCATCGCCATCAAACAGGCGGAAGGGAGCGCCGAGGAAGCGGTGTTTTTGCTTCGGGCTTTTCGCTCAACCTTGCCAAGAAAGCATGTGACCCGGGTTGCTGACTCTGCCACTGCGGAAGTTGAGCGACGGATTTCTGCCAGCTTCAAGGATGTGCCAGGAGGACAGATTTTAGGGGCTTCCACCGATTATACCCAGCGCCTCATCGACTTCGGCCTGTTGTCCGAAACGAAGGCGGACGCCCTGAATTTCCTTTCCAATTACCGAAGCGAGGATAGCACAAGCACCGACCTTGGTGCGCTTCCAAAAGTGGTGGATTATTTGCGGGAGGAGGGCTTACTGGTCTTATTTGAGGATGATGACCAAGAGCCTGATGATGTGACGAAGATGAACTTAGAATTTCCAACGAGCAGGAGCACAAGGCTTCAAATGCTGACGCGTGGGCAGACGGGGGCTGTGATTTCCCTTGGGTATTCGGCCCTTCGTACATACGGGGCGGCCCACCCGACTGTTGGGGAACTGCGCATCGCCAACATCCCCCTGTACATTCACCATCCATTGTTTGAAGCGTGTGATGAGGGAGAGGACTATTACATCGGGGACATTAAAGTTACCGAGGTGGAATCGTTCATCACCACGGAACAGAAAAACCAGTTAGGAAAAACCGACATCCAATTTTCCATTGGCTATGGGGTCGCCTTCGGGCAAAACGAAACGAAAGCCATCGCCATGAGCATTCTGGACAAGGCACTCCAAATGAAGGACTCCCCATTGCCAGTTTCCAACGAGGAATTCGTCCTCTATAGCATTGACACCGTCGAATCCACCGGCTTCATCTCCCACTTGAAACTGCCACATTATGTCACGTTCCAGTCTAAGTTGGATAGTGCTCGAAAAAAGGTGTAGCGAGCCCGTTCATGGAAGGATGAAAGGTGTGCCCGGAGTGGAATCGAAACTGGGTGCTTTTACCAGAGGCGATTCCACGTAGGGTCACTTTTCATCCTGGAATGGCTTGCGGAACTAGATTATGAAAAAGGGGAATACAAAATGAAACTTCAATATAACTATGCCTTCTTCGACGAAGGTTCCAAGCGGGAAATCCGGCGGGCGACTTTAAAGGCAGTTGCCATCCCAGGTTATCAGGTGCCTTTCGCATCCCGGGAAATGCCTATTGGCCGTGGCTGGGGAACGGGTGGGCTTCAACTGACCCTGTCCCTCATCGGAAATGAAGATACCTTAAAAGTCATCGACCAAGGGTCAGACGAGTCCGTCAACGCTGTCAACATTAAAAAGCTGATTGTCAACACGACGGGAGCCCCAGTCACGGAGGAAACCAAGGAGGCAACGCTCATCCAGTCCCGCCACCGTATTCCCGAGGAACCTCTGGGCAGTGACCAAATCTTGGTTTTGCAAGTGCCATACCCAGAGCCGCTGCGCTACATCGAGCCCAGCGAATATGTTACGAAAAGGCTTCATGGGGACAAAGAGTACAGCGGTGCCTGGCTCATGCTATTTGAGCAGATCATGAAGCACGGGAAAATGGCGACAGGCGCAGACCATGCCGTTTTCGTCCATGACCGCTACTTGATGGCACCAAGCCCCATCCCTCGTTTTGACAATCCGAAAATGCATGATTCCGAGGCGCTTATTTTACTTGGTGCCGGGCGGGAGAAAAAAATCCATGCGGTGCCACCCTTTACGAAAGTCGAATCCATCGCATTTGACGACTATCCCTTTGAGGTGGAACAGTTCACCGACAAATCCTGTATCAAATGCGGTGCCACCCACACATTCATGGACGAAATCATCAGCGGCTTAAAAACCGTCCATCAGTGCAATGATTCCAGCCATTGCTTGAGCCGAATGAATCAGGAGGCGGTCTAAATGTTTGAACAGCCAGTACTTAAAGTCGAAGGGTTAAGGAAACAATTCGGGGACGGTTGCGGTCATTGCAACAGCCTGAGTGTTGATGCCCTTGAAAAAAATTACTGCACCACATGCGGGACGGTATATGCTTGCCAAGACCTTAATTTTGAAGTGTACAAAGGGGAAATCCTGGGAGTCGTAGGGGAATCCGGCAGCGGGAAATCCACGATGATGCAGTGCCTGTACTTTGATAAAGAGCCTACTAGTGGGGCGGTCTACATCGACAGCTACAAAGAGGGGCGAGCCAATTTATTTGAAGAATCCTCCCAGCAAAAACGCTACATCAAAGACATGGTGTTGGGCAAAGTTTACCAAAACCCAATTTATGGGCTAAGGATGAACATTTCGGCTGTGGGCAACATCGCAGAGAAACTGATTTCCTCTGGCGTGCGGGAAGTGGAGCCGATGAAGGCACGGGCAAAAGAGTTGCTTGAAGCCGTCAACATCCCAACGTTTCGCATGGGGGAAGCCCCGAAGAATTTCTCCGGGGGGATGCAGCAACGGGTGCAGATAGCCAAAGCCCTGTCCAACAACCCGCCTGTCCTGTTATTGGATGAGGTGACCACAGGGCTTGACCTTTCCGTCCAAGCCAATGTCCTCGACCTTATCAAAGAAATCCAACGGGACTTTGGGGTCAGTATAATCGTTGTATCCCACGACTTAGGGGTCATCCGGATGCTTGCTGACCGCACCATCGTCATGCTCAATGGAAAAATCATTGAATCGGGGCTCACTGACCAAATTTTAGAGGATCCTCAGCACGAATATACGCAGCAGCTAGTCAATGCCCTGTTGTAGGTACCTAAAAGGAAGGCACTTTCATGTACCTGAAGCACGCATTCGTAAAAAAGAATGGGTTTGCTTTCTAGGGATAATTATAGAGGAGGAAACACCATGTACTTAATCACTAACGGACGCGTTATCACCCCTTGCGGGATATTGCAAGGCCACGATTTGTTGATAGATAAAGACCGCATTAAGTGGATTGGCCTGAAGGGCAAACATAAAAATAATCCGTCGCTGGAAATCATCGACGCAGGGGGCGGGTTTGTGAGTCCAGGATTTATTGACATCCACACCGATTACATCGAGCAGATGGCCTCTCCCCGCCCTAGTGCGTTGATGGACTTTGGGGTTGCCTTGAAGGAAACGGAAAAAATCGTCTTGAACCAGGGGATTACGACCATGTTTCATTCCCTGTCGCTTTATAAGGCGGACGACTTTGGCAACAAGGCAGTCCGTACTTTGGAAAATACCGATAAATTTGCCAATCTGATTGAGGAGTCCCAAAAAGGCCAATCGTTAATCCGCCATAAATTCCATGCCCGCTTGGAAATCGATAACTTCGAGGCAGTCCCTTACCTGAAACGTTACATCGACCAGGGGCAAGTCCATTTGATTTCCTTTATGGACCATACCCCAGGGCAGGGGCAGTACCGCAATTTGGAAATCTACCGCACGGCAATCAAAGACTTTAGAGGCCTTTCAAATGAAGGGGTGGAAGGGGTTTTGAAAGAGCATAAATCCAAAAAGACCTTAAGCTTTGAGGAACTTAAGGAAATTGCGGATGTTGCCCATGCACATGGCATTCCCATCGCCTCCCATGACGACGACCATCCGGAAAAAATCGGGTTGGTGAAAGGGCTTGGCACCACCATCAGCGAGTTCCCCATTACCCTTGAGGTGGCGAAAACCGCTAAGTCAGAAGGGCTTTATACGGTAGCTGGTGCTCCCAATATCCTTCTTGGTGGCTCCCATTCAGGCAACCTGTGTGCGACCACAGCTATTAAGGAAGGCACCATTGATATTTTGTGCAGCGACTATTATCCGGCTTCCCTTATGCACGGGGTGTTCAAGCTTCATGAGGAACAGGGTTATGACCTTGGGGAAGTGATGAAGCTGATTACCATCAACCCAGCCAAAGCCATCGGTCTGGATAAAGAGTTGGGCAGCCTTGAAACAGGAAAGAAGGCGGACATTGCCATTATCCAATACGAAAAAGGGCAGGCCCCCGTCATTACCCACACCTTTGTCGATGGGAATTTGGTTTCCATCCTTAATTATCAATCCATGAAAGCGAGTGCTTAGCATGAAAAAACTATCCCAAGAACCCTTCATTCACGACGGCTGCGAAATTGTTGAGAGCACCTTCGGGGCATATACCGAAATGGGCGCTTTCAATGTGATTGAAAACAGCCACATCGGGGATTATGCCTACACTGGGCCCAACTGCTTTGTCCAAAACACCCAGGTCGGGAAATTTGCCAACATCGCCGCCCATGTGCGGATTGGCCCGACCGACCACCCCATGGAGCGGCCGACCCAGCATCACTTTACTTACCGCCGGAAAATGTATGGCTTCGATGAAGTGGATGATGTTTCCTTTTTTGAAGCACGAAAACAACGGGTCACCACCATTGGGCATGATGCCTGGATTGGGCACGGGGCTATTATTATGCCAGGTGTGACCATCGGCAATGGAGCGGTTGTCGGGGCAGGTTCCATCGTCACTAAAGACGTGGCCCCCTTTGAAATCGTAGTGGGGGTGCCAGCCAAAAAAGTCCGCAACCGTTTTTCAGACGAGGTCATCCAAAAACTCCAAGAAATTGGGTGGTGGCATTGGTCCCACCAAAAAATCAAAGACAACTTCGGGGACTTCCTGCAAGACACGGAAGCCTTTGTAGATAAACACTGGGAGGGATAACATGGAGGCATTACTGAAAATCGAGAACCTGTCCAAAACGTTCACCCTTCATCATCTGGATAAGCACATCAAAGCGTCCCAAAACATCAGCATTGACCTGAAACCGGGTGAGTTTATCGGGATTACCGGGCGAAGCGGCAGTGGGAAATCAACCATCTTGAAATGTATTTACCGCACTTACCTCACCGCAGTGGGGGACATCTGGTACGACTCAGAAAAATTCGGGCGCCTCAACTTGGCAACCGCAACGGAGCGGCAAATGATTTATTTAAGGAAATATGAAATCGGCTATGTGTCCCAGTTTTTAAATGTCATGCCCCGTACGACGGCACGGCAAATCGTAGAAGAAAGCGTCCTACAAATGGGCAAGACTTTAGCAGAAGCCCAAAAAGAAGCCATTAAATTATTGACCCATTTCAATCTGGACCCCGAGTTATGGGACAGTTATCCCCAGAAATTTTCAGGGGGCGAGCAGCTGCGCCTAAACATTGCCCGTGCCATGGCGAAGCGCCCGAGGTTGCTGTTATTGGATGAGCCGACGGCGAGCCTTGACGCTGCTTCCAAACTAAAGGTGCGGGAACTGATTGAGGATTTGAAGTCAACGGGTACCACCATGCTTGGGATTTTTCATGACATCGAGTTCATGGAAGGGCTTTGCGACCGGCAGTTCAACATGGAAGCGGGGAATTTGCGATGAGAATAGACCTGCACGTCCACACCGATCAATCCGACGGGGCCGATTCTTTGGAATCGGTGCTAAAAGCCGCCCATTTGAAACAGGTGACCCATCTGGGGATTGTCAACCATGATACGTTGGAAGGCCTTGATGAAGCCATGGCATTAGGGGAAAAATCCGGCATTGCCATCATCCCTGGCATCGAAATCTCCGCCATGGATTTTAAAACCCAAAGGAAAGTCCACATCCTGGGATATTACGTGGATCCCAAAGGGGAAAATATCCGCAACCTTTGCGGCCCCTTGCTAAAAGCCCGCCATCAAAATTCCCTCTGGCAAATCGGGAGGCTCCAAGAAGCCGGGTACCCACTGGACACGCAGCGGATCATGGCCCAGGCAAAAGGCGGCACCATCTACAAACAGCACATCATGAACGAACTGGTGGGCCTTGGGTATACCAATAGCATTTACTCCGGGCTTTACCAGCAGTTTTTCAAAAACGGGGGCATTTGCCACCGGGACATCGAATACGTGGATGCCTTAGAGGCGGTCCGTGCCATTAAGGCTGATGGTGGCATCGCGGTCTTGGCCCATCCCGGGCAACTGGAATCTTACGCAAGCATCGGGCAACTGGTGGATGCGGGCCTTGACGGGATTGAGCTAAATCACGAGGACCATACGGAAGAAGACCACGAATTAGTACGGAAATATGCTGAAAAATACGGGCTATTCGTAACGGGGGGGACGGACTACCACGGCATGTTCGGGACGAAAATCCTAGTGGGCGACATCCTTTGCCCCCCTGAATCGGCATGGTTGTTTACCGCACGGGATGCCCAGCAATTTAGGGCATTTCAGGCAGTAGCAGGGTACCGAGGCTTCATGGGGAAAATTATCAAAGAAGCGGGAGAACGCTTACGGGCTGCCCGCGGGGAAGACATGGGCTTGGCATTCAAGGAAGGCAACCATGCCGACCTAGTGACCCGCCACGACATGGAAACAGAGCGGTTTTTAGTGGAACAGATTTCCGCCAAGCACCCCGCCCATGGTTTCATCACCGAAGAAGGCCAGGTGGAAAACCGGTTCTCAGAATTTACCTGGATCATCGACCCCATCGATGGCACCACCAACTTTGCCACTATCGGCAAGGATTTTGCCATTTCCATCGCCCTTTTCAAAGGGAAAAAGCCCTATCTGGGCATGGTCTATGATGTCATGGAAGATACCCTGTACGAAGGGATAGCCTGTGCTGGCGCTTTTAAAAACGGGGAGGCACTTAGCAGATTGTCCCAAAAAGAGGCATTAAAAGAGGTGTTGGTGGATGTGAGCCTGAACGCCCTGTACAATTTCGAGGTGAAGAACCGTGTCCGGGCCTACCACCTGGTCAAAAAAATCCGGGGGCACCGGGCCTATGGGTCAGCCGCCATCAGCTTGTGCAAAGTCGCGACAGGGGAGTTGGGGGCATACATTTCATCGGGCCTCGGCCCATGGGATTATGCGGCGGCCATCATCTTATTGAACGAGGTCGGCGGCTCTCACACCGTTTCCGAAATCAACCTGGGGAAAGTGCCCATGATGGGGGCAGCCAACAGTAGGATATTCCAGGAACTTCAGGGAATGCTGGGGTTTGAAGGTGGGGAACGTTATGCGTGATTTTCATGTCCACACCCACTTTTCCAGCGACGCCAAGCCGTCCATGGAGGAAACCGTGTTGCAAGCCATCCACATGGGCCTTCAGGAAATCTGCTTCACCGACCATGTGGAGTTCGACCCGGCACCGCCATGGGACGAGGAATACTTAGATGTCGCAGTCTATGCTAGGGAAATCAATCGCTTGCGTGGCGTTTACGGGGATAAGCTCGCCATCGGGATGGGGGCGGAAATTGGTTATCAACCCCATGTTGTTTCCCGCATGAATGAATTTGCCCAAAGTGCCGATTTCGACTTCATCATCTGCTCCCTCCATAGCGTGGACAAGTTGGATTTCCACACTAAAAAATTCATGAAGGGAAAGACGGTGGCAGAAGGGTTCCAAGCCTATTTCGAAGCCTATTTGAAGTGTGTGAAAGACCGACCGGACTATGATGTCTTGGGGCATTTCGATATGCTGAAACGGTATGCGTCCCACGACGGGAAACAGGTTTTTCGTGACAATTACGACCTCATCAAAACCACCTTCAAGGAACTTATCCATCAGGGCAAGGGGATTGAAATAAACACCTCGGGCTACCGCTACAAGCTTGACCACACCTTGCCAACCCTGGATTTCTTGAAACTTTACAAGGAACTGGGCGGGGAAATCCTCACCCTCGGCTCCGATGCCCATTTCAAGGACCACCTGGCGGATAAATTTGACGTTGCAGCAGCCCTTGCCAAAGAAGCGGGATTTTCCCATTATACCCGATTTGAGGGAAGGAAAGCTTATCCGGTGCGGCTGGATTTTTGACCCACAAACATGAGGCCACTCATAACCTCTTCTCTTTTCCAATTGAACCTGAATTCCTCAAATTTAGTGTAGCACTTTTTTGTTCGCTTTGGTTGAAATGTTTTAATACCAATGGTTTTATCGCTTAATGTGACCTGCAATTTTACCCCAAAAGGACAAAGACGGCACCGTTCCAAGATGATTGGAAAACTAGCAGAA